>CAYLUD010000016.1:0-30830 GCA_964386785.1 uncultured bacterium
GGTAAACCAACACACAGACCTACAATGAAATGGATCTTTCAACTTTTTGAAGGGGGTGCACCTGCTGATACACAGAACCCCTTCGAGTATTCAAGAAAGAGTGCTTAATATGAATCTGGTCCGACATGACGTAGTCGCCATCTTGGGCTCTTAATTTCAAAAATCCACACCATTTGCTAAAGGGGAGAGGAAGGTTGGTTCTCACTTGAATCAACGAACAAAAAAACGCAAAAGCTTGATGGGGATCCATCTTGCTCTTGTTTGTCCTAGGCTGACAGGATTCAATCTTGGAAAGCAAAATGGAATTTGGTACCATGGCCTCCAGACAATAACCAAAGGACTGTCTATGTACTCTGTTCTTAGAAATATGGGGCTTGCAGCTTTACTCTTGTCCTCAGCGTTCCCTCTCTTTGCAGAAGGGGAGTCCGCACCAGCCCGAGGAGGGTCGATGTGGCAAACTGTGATCATGGTAGGAATCGCGATTTTGTTTTTCTACTTTATCCTCTGGCGTCCTGAAAACAAGAGAAGAAAAGCCATGGAAAAGAAGCGAGGCGAGATGAAGAAGGGTGACCAAGTCACTGCAATGGGCATCATCGGCACCGTCGATCGTATTAAAGAACACACGGTCATTGTAAAGATGGTGGATGGAGCAAAAATCGAGTTTTTAAAGGGTGCGATTTCTGAAGTAGTTCCTCAGGAAGAGCTGAAAAGCGAGGTTTCCTCTTAAATGCCTATGTAGGCTGAGTCATGATGACTCAGCCTTTACATGCGCCACGGCTAATTTCGCTAATAGATCGGTATTTCCTGCAATAAACTGTCCCATTTGTTCTGCATTCATTTCACGTTGAGATAAACGAGCCAATTCATAAATTTGTTTGGCTAGCGCGTTTGCTAATTCAGGCTTTTCTTCTTTAAGATGGTAGGTAGCCTGAATCAGAGGATGGTTGGTATTTACTACCAATGTAGGCTCAATAGGAAAGTTCATTCCTTGTCGATGAAATGCTAGCTGATCCCTCATGCGACGTTGATGCTCTTGCAACATTAATAGGGCAGGAACCTGATCGCTCGCAAGACTTTTGGCTTCTACATGCTTGCTATCCAGCTGAAGGGCGTGTTGGAAAAAGAGAGCAATTTTGCTTCCTTCCGTTTTGCCTTCAGCATCCAGTACCGTTTTTTCTTTGGATGGATCCAGAAAATGATCTTCTATTTTTGCATCCACACGCTGAAAATGGACGCCCGCCTTTTCTTCCATAAAATGCATGACAGCAAGATCTAGAGGAGAATTGCGGGTTAGCACGACAGTTTTTCCTTTGTCGGTAAGTAAGGATGCAATCGGATGCGAGGACATCTCTTTAGGTGCATAGTAGATCGTTTTTTCGCTTTCACCCGCTACTATCTCATCCACAGAAAGCCAGTCTCCCTTGCGAGTTTGCCATAGGAGACAGGGTTTCGTCCGTTCATAAAATTTCTCATCTTGAAGACTTCCTAATTTTACAATCGGTTCGAGTTGTTCCCATAACTCCAGGTACTTCGCTCGGTCTTCCGTATATAACTGATTCAGTCGGTCAGAGACTTTTTTCGCAATATGTTGACCAACTTGACGTACGGTCTTGTCCACTTGCAGATAACTTCTAGATACATTTAACGGAATATTGGGACTATCCATTGCTCCTTGTAACATGGTCAGATAGTCAGGTAACAGATCTTGACAGTTGTCAGAAACAAAGACACGGTTGCAATACAGTTTGATGTTTTCTCTCTTCCAGTCGCGATCCTGTTCCATGCGTGGAAAATATAGAATCCCTTGTAAATGAAATGGATAATCAACATTTAAGTGGATCCAAAAGAGAGGGTCTACTTGATGAGGAAAGAGCTGTCGGTAAAATTCTAGGTAATCCGTATCGGAACATTCCGAGGCCGGCTTGAGCCATAAAGGCTCTTTTTCATTGATTAATGCGCCATTGAGGGTAATGGGGAAGGGAAGAAAGAGACAGTAACGCCTCAGGATTTCACGGAGATGGGTAGGATCTAGAGCCTCGTCTTCTCCAGGTGCTACAGAAAGAATGATGTCAGTACCTCGTTGAGACCTTGATCCTTGTGTTAACTGGTATGTCGAGGAACCATCACATTCCCAACGAGCAGACTCAGCACCTTCTTGGTACGATAATGTCTCAATGGTGACATCGCTTGCCACCATATAAGCAGAGTAAAAACCTAATCCAAAATGGCCAATCACTTGATGTTTTTCATCGTGGTCTTTGTATTTTTCCAAAAACTCTTCGGCTCCAGAAAAGGCAATCTGAGCAATGTACTTATCTACCTCTTCAGCTGTCATGCCAATTCCATTGTCTGAGATAGTCAGCAATCGGTTCTCAGCATCTGTAGTAATATGAATTCCTAGATCTGTTGCTTCAGGATTCAATATACGGTATTTGCTCAATGCATCACATGCATTCGAAACGAGTTCACGAAGAAAAATATCTTTGGAAGAGTAGAGCCATTTTTTGATGATGGGAAGAATGTTCTCGCTGTGAATTTTCAATTTTTTTTCTGTCATATCAACCTCCTGAAGGGGCAACATTCTAACAAAGGAGTCGCTTCTAACCAAGTGTGTTTTTTTCTCTCGCCAACACGAGAGATGCAATTCTTTGAGATGCAGTTTATTTTTTTTGTGGAAGCTCCTAAGAAAAATTGTTAGGATTCTTCACAACATGGCTGGATCCTATATTTCGGAAGCTCTCTTTTCCATAGGGATCGCTATAGGCGCTTTTCTGGTAATTCTGATTTTTTCGACGTTATGTATCCTGTTTTTTAGAAAAAAATTGATCCGCACTACTCCTTGTACTCTGCGTATCAATGAACATGAGGAACTTACTAAAGTCGTTCCCAGTGGTCAGACCTTATTAACTGCCTTAACCCAGGAAGGAATTGCCATCCCTTCTCCTTGTGGGGGAAAAGCAGCCTGCAAACAGTGCCGTATCCAAATTGTGCAAGGGGGATCCCCTCCTCTAGAAACAGATTTGGCTTCTTTTTCCAAAAAGGAGTTGGCAGCTGGATGGAGACTTTCTTGCCAAGTCAAAGTGCAGCAAGACCTGCACCTCCATATTGAAGAGCGTTACTTAGAGGTGAAAGAATGGACGGCAACCGTCATCAGCAATGCGAATGTAGCTACCTATATCAAGGAGCTGGTAGTCGAGTTGCCTGAAGGGGAGGAAATCCCTTATAAAGCTGGGGGGTATTTGCAGTTCCATGTGCCGCCATTTCTAACCAACACAGCGGATTGGGTGGCTGCCATGCCACCCCCGTACCGTCGTGGGTGGGAAAAAATGAAACTTAGCGGACATACCATCAATTATCAGCATCTCCATCCTGGATCGGTAATCCGCGCCTATTCTATGGCTTCTTATCCTGCGGAGGGAAGGATTTTGAAATTTAATATTCGAATTGCTTCTCCTCCATTCCACCAAGGAGCACTTCTTACTAATATCCCTTGGGGGATCTGTTCTAGTTATGTTTTCTCATTGCAACCAGGAGATTCTGTGCGCCTATCAGGCCCCTATGGGGAGTCCTTCATGATTGAGGATTCTAGGCCTGTAATCTTTTTAATTGGGGGGGCAGGGTCATCGTTTGGTAGAAGCCATATTCTGCATCTCTTCCATACGGAACAAACAAAGCGTCAAGTGGATTTGTGGTATGGAGCTCGTTCCTTGCAAGAAAACATCTATCAGGAAGAATATGAGGCTTTAGCTCGGACTTATCCTAATTTTCGCTATCACCTTGTTTTATCAGAGCCTCAGCCCGAAGATCAGTGGCCTACAAATGACCCTGTGAAGACGAATTTTCTATTCAAAGCCTTTGAATTGGGACAGCTAAGTACATTAGAAGAGCCTGAGGAGTGTTTTTACTACGTATGCGGTCCTCCTTTACATAATCGCAGTGTGCTCCATGTACTAGATCAGTATGGTGTCCCGAGAGAGCATATTGTGTTAGATGATTTTGGCAGTTGATGTACAGGGAATATACTAGCTTAAGGGTAGAGCTATGTTCTAGATCACTCGGCAACTGACCTACCTATAATTACGCCCACATGTAATGGAAGGGTGTTTTTTTGATTTACTCATTTGCATTTACGACCTCTTCTATTTTTTTACAGCCTCAATTTTGATTCCAACCAATCGGTGGAATCCTTACTGCTGCATACTACCTGCGTCAGAGCGTTACCCATTACACTCAAAACCTCAATCCAATGAACCCTGTTCAGAAGTGAATAAAAGAGCGATTGATCTACAAGTTCATTACTTGAATTTTGATCGTTTTAGAGGGGCTGTATATCTCTTTTTACATACTAAGTTGATAGGAGGCCAATACTGGGCCAAATATTTAGGAGTCGTGAGCAGGGTATATGTAGGTTACTTCGGCCCTGCGTCGCCGATTTTTGGATTTTTTTTTGTTTATATATAAATATGTAAATAGTAAAACTTTTTGCTTTGAAATCAATAAATGATATTTCATTTTGTTTTTTGGAAAAAATATTTATCAAAAAATGGTTGATTTCGTTGTGAACGTATGTTGCTGGAGGGCCTATAGGCATTAGGAAATATGAATGTACATAATGTGATTGATACCCAGGGAAATGTGATTTCAGATCCACTCATAGATCAAGATTGTTATCGGGTATCTCAGATTGTTATCGGATTGTTACAAACCGATGGCTGTATTCGACGTAAAAATCCAGCAGACGACATATATTCCCCCCATGGGGGGAGTCAAGGTGCAACAGGTTCTATTTTGTTGCCGCCTAACAAGATACATTATAAGGACGTAGACAGAGTTTTGTATGCAGCTGTAATCAACGGTCAAACAGCAGTGGTGAAAGACCTCCTCTCTCAGGTTGGGCAAATCGCTCAGAATTTTTTAGTGGAAGCTTTGAAATTGGCAGCCAAGCATGGGCATCTAGACATGATGCAACTTCTGCACCAGCAAGTCATACACATGAGCGAGAAGAATCTAGCTACTTATATGAATGCTGCTGCTACCAATGGTCATTTGCAGGTAATACAATACCTTCTTCCTCAGGGCAGATTGGAGAGTCAGGTATATCTCGCTGCTATTGTTAAGTCTGCTGCCTCCAACGGTCATGTGCGGGTTATTGAATATCTTTTCTCTCAGGATTGGGACAGTCAGTTGAGTGAGCAGAATCTAGTGGATGCTGTGTATTGTGCTGCAGAGCAAGGTCATACAGAGGTAATTGAATATCTTCTTCTTCGGATTCGGTTCAGGATTGAAGAGTATTTGCATTGTATTGTGACAACTGCTGCAGAGAAGGGCCATGTAGAAGTGATTCGGGTTCTTCTCTCAGGTGATAGAAGACTGGGAGAGCAGGGTCTAGCTAATCTTGTCAAGGTATACGCAGCCCGCGGTCATGTAGGAGTGATTCAAGCTCTTCTTCCTCATGGCAATTGGCTGATAGGTCAGGATCTAGCTTGTGCTGTGCATGCGGCTGCAGAGAAGGGCCATGTAGAAGTGATTGCATATCTCCTCTCTCAGGAGGGTATGCTGGGTGAGCAGGATTTAGCGTATGCTGTGCATGCTGCTGCAGAGAAGGGCCATGTAGAAGTGATTCGAGTTCTTCTTCCTGAATCAGGATCCCATTCTATATCTACCGCAACAAGAAGTCGTATTATCGTAGTAGCCTCCTCTAATGGGCATCTTGCATGTGTAGAGTATCTTTTGCGCAATGGCCCCATAGGGGAGACGGCGAGAAATACCGCCATCAGTCAGGCTTCCGGGAATCAACAACTAGCTATTCGAGATATGTTGAGGATGGCTCAGGTAGATATGGGGGTAGGCTTTCACCATCAGCTCCTTCAAAATAGTATGACCATACAGATCGAGAGCATCGGTCAAGATCCAGAAGGGTTTCTAAAGACTCTATGTGCAAAGGAGTCTCTCCCCAATAGATTTATCTTGGCTCCCACGTTAGTAGGAAACAGGACCCCAATCGACCTGGGGGGAGTCTCCAAACAGGTGTATTCGAGTTTGTTTGCAGAGTTGTATCGCAACCATTTTTTTTCTCTCACAGAGGCTGGATTTCCATATGTTGAACAAGAAACAAATTTGAATAAGTTTCGTCAACTGGGCAAGTTCTATGCTATGTTCGTCAAGCGCAATCAAGGAAGATCTGATCCTTTCTTGACCGGCAGGGTGTTCTCCCCAGATTTTTTCCATTTCTTACGCAGAGTGGCAGATACCCAGATTGATCTCCACAACCTATCTGGTGATGTGTTAGCAGAACTGGCGCAGCATTTACCTGCTGATCCCTTTGAGCCAGCCTTGAAATTCTTACAGAATCCCTCACTGGAGGGTGCAAGGGAAGTAATTAGCTTGATCACCTTATTAGGCTTGGATCCACAATCAGAGCTACAAAAAGTTCAGGAATCGGATCAACATTCTTCCGAATCCATGCAAGAGCGCGCCGTATCTTTTTCTCAATATATTGTTAAGTCTTATCTCAACCCTGCCCTCGCTTTATTAGATTCGGAAGAATTTCGCAATACAGTGAGAAGCATTCCTTCAGCAACTCTATGCGATCAACTCCAAGGGCAATCCGCCTCAAACGAAGCTGTTCTGGATATTCTAGAGACTTCAGGGGACTCTTCCGCAGAGTTTCAACTCCAGGTAGATTGGATTAAAGAGATCCTGCGAAAGGCGGATGAGCCTTGGCTGCAACGCTTTTTGCTAGCAATTACCGGTCGGCCCGTGCTAGCGTCAGGAGTCAAAATAAAATTACAAGTCTTGCAAGGTAGAGAACAGGAAGAGCGCAAAAATATCATGTTTAAAATCCACACCTGCGTTAACTCATTAGATCTCTCGCCTGAGATTCTCGATAGAGACCTATTTCTAATAGGTCTTCATAATTTGATAATGGCACAGGATTACAATACAGTGTAATGAGCATCTTGTGCACCGAATCCATGTTACATGAGCCATTCGGAGAGAGTTTTTTTTGTTGATAGCCGGAAGATTGTGCATTCATTTTTCGTGCAGTTTGCTTATTATGCTCTTGGACCATCAATTGGTTGCATTTTTTTATTGGAATGAGCCGTCGATTTAGTCATTTGCTATTTGCATATAATTATGTGTGAAATCGTTGCTTGTTTTTATGGAACCATTTTTGATTGGTATCTGCTGGTGGCTGCTCGAAAGTGTCAGGGGTGGTTGGAATGGGCGTCCGTTGTGTGGTGTCGCCGAGAGTCTGAGCGGGTGGCTGCTCGAAAGTGTCAGGGGTGGTTGGAATGGGCGTCCGTTGTGTGGTGTCGCCGAGAGTCTGAGCGGGTGGCTGCTCGAAAGTGTCAGGGGTGGTTGGAATGGGCGTTCGCTTCAAATGGGGTGGCAGATTCGGATCACTGTCTTCTAATTCTTCGCCAGTGGTTTCTATGGGTGAGTCTCCGATTAATGTAAGATATTCAGGTTCCCTCACTGTCATGCGTTGATAGGGCTCATAGATTTGTGAAGGTTCCGTGTTTTGCAGGAGAGATGGTGCAAATAATAAAGATCGAGTGGGACAAGTAGGAGGAGGGAGGGAGGGCTCTGGCGTCTGCTCCAATATACGGGCTGCCGGAAGTAGTGTCCACTGTATATTAGGGGGTCTTGGTGGTAATGGGGGGGGGCTGTTGGGTGAAGAGGGAATCATAGAATAATGAGAACCAGGTATGGAATCGTAAGTAGGTTCGTCTTCCACTTGTGTTGGTGGTTGTGCGCAGGTATCTTTGGTTATTGGAAGGGGAGTCCGCTTTAAGGTATCCCCAATAGTAGGAACAGGTGTCCGCTTCACAATGCGCTCTAGGGTGCTATAGATCTTATATAGACTTGAGATGAAGGATCCCGTGCTATTGGAAAAATAACCAGATTCAGAGGATTGCCCGCCATCGGATAGGTTGAGAATTTCTAACGAATAGGATCGATGACGTGTCTCGGGCTGCCGATACTCGCGCATCTGTTGTAGAATGCTCTTTGCGAGGACAGTAGTGGATAGATCTGTACGGGAGTATCCTCCATTATGGAGGGTATCCCCTGCCATGTGATGTGGTGTGGGCCCGAGTGGTTGTATCCCCATACAATTAATGCTAACAAAAATAATATTGCAAATATTTAAAATGCGTATTTATAAATATTTGATGTATTTTTTCTTTATTTTTGTTGCATAGCAGTCGTGAATCTTATTAAGATTTTTACATAGGGGATCAGTGGGACTAGGCTCACAATCCTTCCTAGTAGGTAGGGGGATTCAAATAGATCGGGCTAGACGGAGAGCCCGCTGAATAGCCCCTTCTACCCCGGTTCCTAGGCAACCACTACCTATATAGATCACTCCATTTGGGAGATAAGACTGGAGTGTCGTCAGGCGGTCTAGATATCCTAGCTCATACTTGGGAAGAGCGTATTGAGCCAGAGAAGACTGAATCCAATCAGGTTTTGATGGGATCTGACACCACTCCATAGTGATATGGAGTGCGATCTCCCTAGCCTCTTGTTCTGTAATTTCTCCAGGAAAGAAGGCTGTGATTCTTGTTGCTCCAGGTTGAGTTGGAAATAGAGCACTATCAAAGGTCATCCCCATCAAATGGGTACTCATCGAACTGGGTACAAGAAAGCCATATCCCCGATGACGTAAACAGTCATGGTGCCAGCCTAAATGCACTAAACGTAATGAAACATAGGGAATAGAGGGAATCTCCATTAGGGGAGCCACGCGCCATGCTGGCAAAGCTAGGAGAATCAGGTCTCCTTCAATAGCTGTGGTGCCACTCTCTACAACACCTGTTTGAAACGAGGTCATGGGGGTATTCAACAAAGTAGATGGAATATGGTGGGATAGGGCTTGGACTAATGTCTCCATGCCTTCTTGAAAAGAAAACAAAGCCTGGGAGGTCCGTAATGAAGCAAGCAGAGAAGGAATCACGCTACCTTTTGTTTGATCTAGAGCCCAGAGTCTAGGAAAGCAGCATGAGGTAGATAGCTCTTCTATGGAACTACCAAAAATACCTCGAACCATGGGATCTATAAATGAACGAGTCCAATTCTCACCAAAATGACGACGTGAAAACGCTCCAATCGATTCTTCTTGGCGTGGTTGAGGACGCTGTTTCCAATCGCAGAGGATAGCAGAACATACCCCCCCACGTAGTGCATGCCGCATAGAAAAAGGTTCTAACTGATTGTGATGGACGATAAATTTTTTGGACGCAGCCTTTGTAGATCGCAAGAGAGGTAATCCCAGTTCCTTCACTAAAGCAAGGGTTTCTTGATGCTGACTACGAATGGCCCTGGGTCCTGCTTCAAATAGAAAATCGGAATGTTGTAGCGTCCGAATCCATCCCCCTAAACGAGGTGAGGCTTCCATGAGAACCGTTTCGTGATGACGTAATGCATACGCCAGAGTCATCCCTGTGATGCCTCCTCCTACAATCACGATTTTCTTTTTTCTTTTCATGAGAAGCCCCTGATTTTTTGTGGTCTGCTTGGTTTACAAGTCTTTTCCTGTTTTTCTATTAAATAGAAGAAGAAAAACGACTAGGATCGTGTAGGTAGTGGTCGAATACAGAGGCAATATTCCGTACAAAGAGCTCTCCCAAAGGAGTAGTATGGAGTCGATCAGGACCATCCATGAGTAGTCCTTCCTGAACCAGATTGCCTATCTTGGGGAGAAGGTCAGAAAAATAGTTTTCAAACAAAATTCCATATTTGTGATGAAATTGTTGTTTATCAATTTCAAATCGACACATCAAAGATTGAATTACATCACGACGCAGTAGATCCTCGTCCGATAGAATACATCCTCTAACTACTGGAAGGTGATTTTGGTGAATCTGTTCATAATACAGAGGGAGATCTTTCGTATTTTGCGCATAACAGCGGTCTAGCATGCTGATTGCTGTACTTCCAATACCTACCAGATACGGGGTGTGCGCAATCGTGTAACCTTGAAAATTGCGCCAGAGCGTTTTGTTTTGATAGGAGATTGCTAGCGGATCAGTCTGCTTAGCAAAATGATCCATGCCAATTGCTTGATATCCACCATTCACAAGGGCAGTACGAGCTTGCGTATAGAGACAGAATTTTTCCTCTAATGAAGGTAACGATTGGGGGCGAATGGCTTTCTGGTGCAGTTTGAGTTCTGGTAAGTGGGCGTAAGAAAACAAAGCAATGCGATCCGGAGCCCAGACAAGTGCTTCTGCAATGGTTTGTGCAAAGCTTTCTCTCGTTTGATAAGGGAGCCCATAGATGAAATCCATATTGATGCTAACAAATCCTAGCTCTCTAGCCAGATCAAAGGTGGACTGCGTCATATCCCGAGTTTGGTGGCGCCGAACGGCTGCCTGGACACGAGGATTGGTATCCTGCACCCCTAAGCTAATACGGTCAAAACCGAGGCGCCGTAGTGCTTTTAGTTTTTCTCCACCATCTGCTACCACAGTACGAGGATCGACTTCAATAGCGCACTCTTTGAGTCCCTCACTGATACAATTTGCACGAATTGTATTCATGATCTTATCTAAAAGGGGTATGGATAGCTGAGTCGGCGTGCCTCCTCCAAAATGGATGTGCGAAATGGAAAGTCGGTCCTTGCTACATTGAGAGAGTAACTCGATTTCTCGACAGAGGGCAGCCACATAGCGTTCTTCGTTTTCAGGTTTGCGATTTAAGACTACATTACAGGCACAGTAGAGACACATGGATTGACAAAAAGGAATATGCACGTACAAAGAAATGGGGGACTCGATCGCATGAATGTGTGCTGCATACTCTGAAGATGCTAATGAGCCCCAGCAGGGAGCTGTAGGGTAACTCGTGTAACGAGGCACGGACCGATGCTGACGTAATAATAGCTGTGGGTCTAATGGCTCCATGCCTCAGTCGTCCTCTTATGAACTGTATCAATCAACCAGCGGACCGTATCGATCGGAGTTTCGGGCAAAATGCCATGTCCAAGATTGCAGATCCATCGTCCTCGTAGAGCCTCGTGATGTAACCAAGGTTGCAGGACGTGCTGAATATCTTGTTTTGAACCAAACAGAAAAGAAGGATCTAGGTTGCCTTGCACGGCAATAGTAGGGGGGATCACCTTCGCTGCTTCTATTAGGGATCCATTCCAGTATAAGCTGAGTCCTTGTGGAGATAGATCGATCAAATCCTGCATATACAAAAAACTGGCAGAAGAAAAGAGCAGCGTAGGTACTCTTCCATTGATATGCTGTAGAATACGCTGCAGCGGGGGAAGGGCCCATGTGCGGAAAGCAGTAGGCGATAAATGGTGAGCTGCGGAGTCAAACAGTTGGATGGCATGCACTCCATGAGCAATTTGGATATCGAGATAATGGAGGGTTTCTTCCGTAATCTGTTCCATCCAAGAAGACATCAGGAGCTGCTCTTCTAGTAGCCTTCTTTTTGTTTTTAGACAGCTTTTGGATGAGCCCCCCTCGACTAAAAAACTGAGTAGGGTGAAAGGACCCCCAGCAAATCCAATCAGAGGAACCTTCAGTTGGGTTTGTAATGTAGCAATAGCCTCCTGAATCGCTGGATACTCCCCTTTCGTAGAACGCACTTCCGTACACGTAATCACGGGGCCGACGCCCTCGGCAAAGTGATAGGGCACTTGTAGACCGTCCAAAACCATCAGGATATCACTAAATAAGATCGCAGCATCTACATCGAGACCTTCCTGAATAGGTAGTTGGGTTATGGTAGCAATACGTTCCGCATCATGGAAGAGATCATATAGGGGGCGGCCTTGCTTTTCGCGGAGGTAGTTAGGTAGAAACCGGCCCGCTTGTCTCATGAACCAAATCGGCACTCGTCCCGTGTTGCGTCCAGCCAGTGCATCCAAAAAAGTCATGAGATAGCTCCTTCATCATAAGGGTGCAGTATAGGAAAATTTCGACTCAATAGATCTAAGATCTGAGTAGCAAGCTCACCGGGTGTTTTAGGAGAATGAAATAGAAGCGTGCGTACCACTTTTTGTTCCTTCGCCTTGTTTTTTTTGGAGGATCCATCTGTTTCATCAGAAGCAGATTGGCTGTGTAATTGCTCTGCATAGAGGGTAGAGTTTCCTACCTTGATAAGACGGAATGCATTGTGCACTCCAAACCAGCGAATTTTCGAAAATGCAGCTAAAAATACCACTTCGATTGGAGGAGGCCCGAATCGATCTTCCATTTCACTCACTAATAGATCCGCATCAGCTAAACAGTCCATATCCCCGAAACGTTGGTAGAAATCCATGCGGAGCGATACCTCTTCAATATAATTTTCAGGAATTCGAGCTGGATAGGGGAGCTCTAATTTCAAGTCAGTATGAAATAGGGGTTGTTGATTTTTTTCTAGTGCTCGGACTGTTTTTTTCAATAATTTGCAATAAAAATGAAATCCAATCGCTTGTACATGCCCAGATTGCTCCGTCCCTAAAATATTGCCAGCCCCACGCAACTCCAGATCGTGCATCGCGATCTTCATCCCCGCTCCTTGTCCTGAAGAGGCAGCTAACGCAATAAGACGGCGGCGGGCAATTTCATTGAGGGTGGAGAGTTGAGAGACAAGAAAATAACAATAGGCTTTGCGATTCCATCGCCCTACTCGCCCCCGCATCTGATACAATTCTGCCATTCCAAAACGATCCGCATGATCAATCAGAATGGTGTTCGCATTCGGAATGTCAATTCCGTTTTCAATGATAGAAGTGGCAACCAAGATATCCACCTGACCCGATTTAAAGCGGTGAAAAATACGGTCTAAGTCATCTCCTCCCATTTGTCCATGCGCAACGGTTACCGAGGCTCCAGGAACTAAACCCTGAATTCGATTGGCTAATTCAAATAATGTATCAATCCGATTATGAATCACAAAAGCTTGCCCATCGCGAGCTAATTCGCGGAGAAGCGCATTTTTAATGACTTCATCATTTTTTTGGCAGACGACACTATGAATGGGTAAACGATCCTCAGGTGGTGTATTGATGCAAGAGAGTTGCCGGGCTCCAACCAACGAGAGATAGAGAGTACGTGGAATAGGCGTTGCGCTTAAGGTAAGACAGTCGACAGAGATTTTTCGATTTTTCAGGGACTCTTTGGCCTTGACCCCAAATCGTTGCTCTTCATCAATGATCATTAACCCTAAATCATGAAAGACTACATCCTCATTCAGTAGGCGATGTGTGCCAATTACTAGGTCTACGGTCCCCTCACGCAATTGTGCAAGAATCTGTTGGATTTCTTTTGGCTTCTGCCATCGAGATAGCAGAGCCATCCGAATCGGAAAGGTACTCATCCGAGCTTGGAAGGATTCATAGTGCTGTAATGCTAAGACGGTGGTCGGGACTAAGACTGCCACCTGTTTTTTGCCATCCATCACTGCTTTAAAAGCAGCTCGCATCGCTACCTCTGTCTTACCATATCCCACATCTCCACAGATCAGACGATCCATAGGAAGCGGAGATTCCATATCAGCATAGACATTATGGATGGCACTCTTTTGATCCGGCGTTTCTTCATAAGGGAATGCTTCTTCAAATTCTTGAATCCATGTGCCAGAGGGAGGACACGCCGTACCGCCACGCGCCAAGCGCTCAGCTTGTAAATGGAGTAATTCCTTGGCGTAACCTAAAATGGCTTGTTCACTTTTTTCTCGAGAACGCTGCCATCGACTGCTTCCCAAACTATGTAACTCAGGGCGTTCTTCACTTGTTCCAATATACTTCGTAATTAAGTGAGCCTGATCCATGGGGATATATAGCTTAGCCCCCTCCGCGTACTCAATCAGGAGGAATTCCGTCATCACACCCAAATGGTTGGGTTTTTTCTCAATGCCAAGAAAGCGGCCGATGCCGTTATTCATGTGGACAACAGTTTCTCCTGCATGTAGAGACAGTGTTTCACTGGCAGTACACTGTGAATAGCTGCGCTGCTTTTGTCTTCGTACATACTGGCGTCCGGTCCACTCACTCGAGGGAATCAGAGCATAGGGGGGATCTAAAAGAGCAAATCCAGCAGATAGATGACCTTGAAGAAAGGCTGCGTTGGGAAACTGTTGTTTCCAAATCTCCTCTTCCTGATGAAAGGAAGAGACAAAACAGAGAGGGATTGAGGCGTCAGCTAAGGATGCAAATAGGGATTGACCTTCCGTATCCTCTGGTAATCCAAGAGCTGCTCGTAAACTCAGGATTGGGGATCGCCATCGAGTGGCTGTAAACGTATGATCTAAACAAGGAAATTCCACCTGGACTCCTTTTTTGACTAAAGGGCCCAGACTTTCTAGGTTTGATTCTGCAAAAAAGAGAGTCGGACGATGGGCTAGTACGTGCAGGAGCTCGGGTAGCTCCATAAAACTCCGAGCCTTTTTGCTTAGCATGGACTTCATTTGCGCATATCGATCTTCCAAGTGAAGTAATTGATCCCACACTATTAAGGTGTTCGGAGCTACATAATCCAGTAAGGAAACTAATCCAGAAGCTTGATTCAAGAGTTCATATTCTTGCCCTGGAGTTAGAAAGATCTTCTGCACTCGAGAAATCGAGGTTTGAGCCATCGGATCGTAGGTACGTATCGAGCGAATCCGGTCTTCTACAAATTCAATGCGAAACGGATCAGGTGAATCTACCGGGTAGATATCGATCAGGCCACCACGAACAGCAAATTCGCCTTTGTCTGCTGCAATGGGTCGTTGGATGTACCCCATTTCTAAGAATTGGGCAGGAAGTAAAGAAAAGGGGAGCTCCTCTCCTACGGAGAGGGAAAAAAAAAGTTGTTTCAGTTGATCTTTAGGCAGTAACTTTTGAAGTAAGGACTGTAAACTACATACAATCAATTTTGGACTCGGATCCTCTATCAGATGGTGAAGGACTCGATACCGTTCTCCTACTCTGTCTGGGCTTGGGGGGACCTCTTCGTTAGGTAAAGATTCCCAAGCAGGAAACTCAAAGGGAGTAATCCCAAACAACGCTAAATCAGTAGACAGTTTTTCTGATTGCGTGATGAGTAGAATGGAGCTACCACGTGTTTGAAAGGCAGCAGCCAGTAAGAGAGCACGAGCAGACTCCCACACCTCTTCTACAACCAAGGAATGATCCTGGATGCATATAGAATCGAGGAAAGAAGATAACTTCGGATGTTTTAAGAGATTTGTGAGGGAATCCATGAAACAAGCATATCTATTGCAGATTGAATGTGATCAACTAAAACTCCTCCTCCTTGGGCACTCTCTTGTTTTCCTCCCCCTTTGCTTCCTAAAATTGGATGGAGTCGTGTAGCAATCTCTTGAGCCGACAGCCCCAACTCGACCCCATGACGGGAGAGTCGAATCATGAAATGACCTTGCGGACTAGATTCATTAAGTAGAACAATGAGATCACAGAATGGTTGCAGGATATCGCACCCTTCTTTCAACTCATCTTGTGCAATGTGAGTTCGTTGCACAAGCCACCGTAGGGAGCCATTAACATGGATAGCAGTTTTCCAGCCTTCGACATGCTGACGCAATTTTTGTGCCTTTTCTTGCTTCAGCTCCTTACATAACTGTTGATGCGACGCAAGAATCTCTTGTAACTTGGAGACTTCAGATCCTTTTGGAGCGCCCAATAAGCCTCCCACTTCTTCAATCACTCGCTCTTTGTTTCTTACCCACTGTTCTGCGGTAGCACCTGTACACCCTTCAATTCTACGAATGCCCGCAGCAACACTACCCTCTTTGATCAACCGAAAATATCCAATTTGTCCGGTACGGCAGACGTGAATTCCCCCACACAATTCCTGAGAAGGGCCCATGCTGACCACCCGAACTGCTGCTCCATATTTTTCACCAAATAGCTGTTTAATATGCGTGCAGTTCTGCACTTCTTGGTAATCCATTTCTTGAATAATAACGGGAATATCCTCTCGGATTTTTTGGTTAACAAGATCCTCTACTGCTTCCATTTCACCCTTTGTAAGAGGTTTATGGTGATAGAAGTCAAAACGAAACCCATCACATTCCACAACGGAGCCTGCTTGCTTGACATGAGACCCTAATAATTCTCCCAGAGCCCAGTGCACGAGGTGCGTGGCACTGTGATGATGGGCTGTTTCATCACGACGTGCAGAGTTCACAGATGCGTCTATTTCTTGCCCTAGATAAAGAGAGCCTTGGGTGACTTTCCCCATATGGCCAATCGCTTGCCCTACAAGATAACGACAGTCTGTGACTAAGAATTGCTCTGTTGGTCCAGAGAGAATCCCGTGATCGCCTACCTGCCCCCCTCGTTCTGCATAGAATGGCGAACGATCTAAGACCACAACTCCCTCATCTCCTGTATGGAGATGGGGGACTTCTTGTCCATTCAGGAATAGGCCAATCACCTTCGATCGCTCACATTGAGTAGTTGTATACCCAAGGAAGGTGGAAGGACCATGCTGCTCGTAAAAGGGTTGGTAGTTGTTTGATGAGTCGGCTGATACAAAGGAGGATTTTGTTCCTCGAGAGCGGATACGCGCCTCTTCTTCTAAAGATGTAAATTGATCCAAATCAACCTCCAAATGGGCATCCTTGGCCAGTAATAAGATTTCTTCTAAGGGAAGGCCATACGTGTCTTTGAGTCGGAAGGCATCTGCACCTGAGATGCAACAACGATCACGAGATGCCTGCATGACCTGCTGCATCAGGTCACCACCTCGTTTTAATGTCTTAAGAAATGACTCTTCTTCTTGAGTTAGCAATTCTTGAATTTTAGAGGCAGAGGCACGTAATTCGGGGAAGGCATCCCCCATGCTTTCTACTAAAGTGGGTACCAATTCCGCTAGAAAGGGGCGTTGGAGATCAAAGTTTCTTCCATAACGGACAGCTCGTCGAAGAATCTTACGTAACACGTATCCACGATCGACATTGCTCGGTGTAGCTCCATCTGCAATGGCAAAGCTCAACGAACGGATGTGATCCGCTAATACATGAAACGCAGGCTCACCTCGATAGGGGATATGAGTAATTGCTTCAATTTTCCCAATAAGACTACGCAATACATCCGTTGCAAAAACAGAATCCACTCCCATGATTAGGGACAGGACTCGCTCTAAGCCGGCTCCGGTATCTACAGATTGTTGAGGTAATGCAATAAGAGAGCCATCAGCCGAACGGTTATACTGCATAAATACGAGGTTCCAGAATTCCAAGAAACGGTCCCCAGTTGGATCTTGTGCAGGACTGGTCCCGTCCCCATAGCTCGCTCCCTTATCATAGTACAGCTCAGAACAGGGACCGCAGGGGCCTGTTTCTCCCATAGCCCAAAAATTATCTTTGTCCCCCATGCGTACAATTCGTTCCGCAGGTAGATAATGGCGCCATAAATCGAATGCTTCATCATCCTGGATATAGACACTAGCCCAAAGAAATTGAGGGTCAAAACCAAATACCTCTAGAGAAACTTCCCAGGCAAACTGGATCGCTTCTTTTTTGAAGTAATCACCGAAAGAGAAATTTCCCATCATTTCAAAAAATGTCAAATGACGCTTGGTGTGACCCACGTTGTCTAAGTCATTGTGTTTTCCTCCTCCACGTATGCATTTTTGAGAAGAAGTCGCGCGCGGATGCAGAGGAGGGGATTTGCCTAAAAAGACATCTTTAAACTGGTTCATACCTGCATTCGTAAATAGCAAGGTCGGATCTTGATGAGGAATAACGGGCGAAGAAGGCACAATTCGGTGTCCCTGCTTCTTAAAGTATTGTAGGAAGTTATTTCTAATTTGAGCGCTGAGCATGGGGTGAGAATAGCGTATCGTTGTTTTAAATTACAGGGCTCTCTACACTCAAGACGTTCTAAGGAGAGCTGGATGGAGACAAAACTAGACGAGAAAATGTTAGAAAAAATCGCCCTGACGATTCGCGGTTTATCCATGGATGGAGTGCAAAAGGCCGACTCGGGACATCCGGGACTGCCTTTAGGTTGTGCAGAGATAGGTGCCTATCTATATGGCTATGCATTACGTCATAATCCTGCAAATCCCCATTGGGTTAATCGCGATCGCCTCGTGTTATCCGCCGGTCATGGATCCATGTGGTTGTACAGTTGCCTTCATTTAGCAGGTTTTCCTCTATCTCTTGAGGATTTGAAACACTTTCGTCAGCTCCATTCCAAGACCCCGGGTCATCCCGAAAGTCTCGATACGGAAGGGGTGGAAGCTACAACAGGCCCCTTAGGACAAGGGATTGGAAATGCTGTAGGGATGGCCTTAGCAATGAAGGCGACAGCGGCTCGATACAATACGAAAGAACATACACTGATTGATTCCAAAATTTTTTGTCTCTGTAGTGATGGGGATATGATGGAGGGGGTCAGCCATGAAGCAAGTGCTCTGGCTGGTCATTTGAAATTGAGTAACCTCATTGTCATTTATGATTCTAACCACATCTGTCTTGACGGACCGTTAGCCGACTGCTGTTCTGAGGATACCATTGGCCGGTTCCGAGCCTATGGCTGGGATACTTTTGAGGTGAATGGGCATGATATCAAGGCTTTAGATCGAGTCATCCGTAAGGTGCGGATCGAGCAAGTGCGACCCGTCCTGATTGTAGCTCGTACTGTGATCGGTCAAGGTTCAGTCAATAAAGCAGGGTCGAATAAGGCTCATGGATCTCCTCTTGGTGTGGAAGAGGTTGCCTTGACTAAGGCTAATTTAGGGTTGCCTCAAGAACCATTTTATGTTCCTAAGGCAGTAACTCACTATTTTGAAGAAAAACTTCAAGAACAGGCCGAGCTAGAACGCGCATGGAATGAAGAGTTTCGTTTTTGGGCTAAATCCTGTCCTCAGCTTTTTGAGGAATGGGATCGTCAGATTCACTGTTCCCTACCTAACACAATAGAAAAGGATTTATGGGCAATCAGCATGAAGCCTTCTTTGGCTGGACGAGAAGCGTCACATGTCGTGATTCAGTATTTAGCTTCTGTGTTACCAGGCCTTTATGGAGGCTCTGCCGACCTTTCCTCTTCAGATCGCACCTTGATTCAAGCTTGTACTCTATTTTCTGGTAAGGATAACCAGGGACGAAATATTAAGTTTGGAGTACGTGAATTTGGAATGGCTACGATAGCCAATGGCATGGCGTTGACTGGATTCATTACACCATTTATTGGTACGTTTCTTACTTTTTCTGATTATATGAGAAATGGCATTCGACTCGCAGCTCTATCAAAATTACGAGTGATTTACCAGTTTACTCACGACTCCATTTTTCTGGGAGAAGATGGGCCTACCCATCAACCTATTGAGCACTACGCTGCGTTACGTGCGATCCCTCGTCTGCATGTCTTTCGTCCTGCAGATGCGAACGAAGTCAAAATGTCATGGTTAGCTGCACTACGATATCAGGGACCCTCTGCCCTGTTGCTATCTAGACAATCATTACCCACTCTGAAGGAAACAGAAGTTTCTTTTGCTGATGGAGTAGGACGGGGAGGGTATATTCTTAAGGCCGCTTCGCAGCCTGATTATGTGCTGTTAGCTACTGGTTCAGAGGTCTCCTTAGCTCTACAAATTGCTCATGAACTGGAACGACATGATAAAACAGTGCAAGTTGTTTCGATGCCTTGTTGGCAGCTCTTTGATCAACAAGACAAGGGATATCAAGACAAAGTTCTTGGTTTGGGACAGCCAAAACGTGTAAGCATTGAAGCAGGGGTAGATCAAGGGTGGCATAAATACATCGGCCGAGAAGGTATATCCATTTGCATTGATTCATTCGGATTGTCTGCGCCTGCAGGGGAGTTGGCTGCAGAATTTGGTTTTCAACTAGAAGCTGTTCTAGAAAGAATTTTGTAGGAACTTGCAAGCAAGGGTCTGTTAGATCCTTGCTTTCTTGTCGTAACCCATTGTATTACAGGCGAGGATGATTTTTCTCTTTTCGGTCTTGCCCTAGACAACGTTTCTTTCTTACGCAATCAGATCCAATCGGTCCTATTGGATGCATAGCGAATTTCGAAATAGGCCTAATACCTAAATTGGGCGGTGAAGCTCATGGAGGGTTGATTCCATACGTTTCCTTCCAATGAGACCCCCCACCGTTGTTGACCAATGAGAGATAAACCTGCAACCCCTGTCCATGGATCCGCTTGCTCTAAATTTTTTAGAGAGCCGCCAACAGTTTTGGGGGCACTTAAGCGGTCAAAATTAAGGGTAGTCTTTAACCAACGAAGACCAGCATAGGGAACGACAAACATTTTCCAAGGAAACGTATACGATGCTGCAAGCCCCAGCTGCTGTTGATTGAATGATGCAGATTGTTCTTCAATATGCTTGGATCGATTTTGAATCGTAGAAAAAAAAGGCTTCGGATTCGAGTGGAGCCACTGACCCTCCGCGCCTAGGGCAAATTGTTGGATCGATAATAAGGTGATGCGGCCACCCACTCCATAAGCAGGGGAGGGGAAAGATTGAATATTCAGACATGCGTTGGCATTCTGATTTTCTGGAAGAGCAGATGCTAGAATATCAGGTCTTGTTTTAAAGGATAACATTCCTATTGTTGCAAACAAATCACATCGACCATACAGATTGAGAGTACATTGAGCAGAATTCGTCATCCAGCGAGCTTGTTGAGACCATTGGTTGGCTCGCACAGCAGTAGAGCCCACAACATCGTTGCAATAACCAAAACGGAGACTCCATCCCTCATCGGCGCTTAATAAAAGAGGTTCGCTTGGATTCCCTACAGGTAAGCCCGTCAAGGATGCCCCCATACAGGATGAGATCACCATAGCCACTACAAACCAACTAGTTATCCGCATGTCCTTTGCCACGATAGGCTCCTTTCATTTTTTTCTTGAGCATTTCTTTGACGACTTGAATAGATTCCACGCCCAATGCAATGTGTCCTGCTGTATAGGTATCGAATACCTTTTTAGAGCTTTCTTTGGTTTTAATTCCTTGTCGGGTCAAGGGCAAATCAGAAATGAGTAATAAAGCGCCCAAGGGTAGATTCCTTCGGTAACTTGCGGCAAAGAGGGTGGCACATTCCATTTCGTATGCCTGTGCTTTTGTTTCTCGAAGCTTTTCAATAAAACCCTTATTGAATTCCCAGAATCGAATGTTGGCGGTGTAGGTAATTCCTATGTGGTAGGGTACTTGACGCTCTTCCAGAACATTCGTAGTTGCCTTTTGTACCAGAAAATTAGCTAGAGCTGGCACGGTAGAAGGAAAGTAGAAGTCGGAAGCTCCTTCTCCACGAATCGAAGCCATAGGAACTAAATAATCCCCAACCGAGTAATGGGAGCGTAGCCCGCCACACATTCCTAACATGAGTGCGGCCTTGACATTCGGAAGAAAGGAACACAAGTCCACAATCAGGGCTGCAGCTGCCGAGCCTAATTTAAAGTCGATAATCGTAATATCTAATTCTGGATTGTGCGCACAACAGAACATAGACCCCTCCATTAGAGGTACCTGATAGGTTTCTGCAAAATGGCGAATATATCGATGAAAATTTGTGAGGAGCAAAAAGGAACAAAAATGATCCACTGGCGACCCACAGTAACGTTCTAGGGTGTCGGAAGCAATCTGAGCCTCATGGGGATCATTTTCACAAAATTCTGACACAGCGTTCTCTCCATAGTGCGGATCCATGATCCGCACACTGTGTATACTCGCGGAGACCTTAGAGAATCAAGAAAAACCTGATGGCAATCCATGAAAGAGGATGGATTGCATGATCATATGTTCTTTCTTGCAAAGCGAGTCGTACCTGAGTACAATGCCCATACCACCCCATCAAGGGATGAAAGAATCAAGGAAGCACATGCCGCAAATATCAACTAACGATTTTAAAGCTGGGTTGAAGATTGAAGTAGAAGGTCAACCCTATCTCATTGTGACAAATCAATTTGTGAAACCAGGGAAGGGGCAGGCCTTTAATCGGGTTCGGATCAAGCACCTTCTTACAGGTCGGGTGATCGAAAAGACGTTTAAGTCTGGAGAGACAGTGGAAGAATCCGATGTTCAGGAACAAATGATGCGATTGCTCTATGTCGATCACGAGGGAGCAACCTTCATGCACGATGAGTCTTTTGAACAAATAGTCTTGCCATTGAATGTGTTGGAATCGGTGAAACAATGGCTGCTTGATGATACTGTGTATGAGATTCTCTTCTATAAAGGGGCCCCTGTTTCTGTTGAACCTCCCACATTTATGGAATTGACCATTACAGAAACTGTTACTGGCGCTCGAGGTGATACCTCAGGCCGTGTTTTAAAACCTGCTACAACTAATACAGGAGCCCAGGTGTCTGTGCCTATCTTCATTGATCAAGGTGAGGTGATCAAGGTAGATACCCGTACTGGAGAGTATGTCAGCCGAGTTAACAAATAAATTAGCTCGTTTGCGCGATCGCGCAGATTGCCTAGGCCGTGTCCGTAATTTTTTTTCAGAACGTGGGGTGCTTGAAGTAGATACCCCCGTTCTGTCTGCCTCCGCTCCTATGGATCCATATATTGATCTTGTCACAGCCACGTGTATGGGGAGGCCTGCTTATCTACATTCCTCACCTGAGTATGCAATGAAGCGTTTATTGGCCTTAGGAATAGGCGACTGTTATCAGCTGAGTCACGTATTCCGAGAAGGGGAGTTAGGGGAGCGACATAATCCAGAATTTACCATGATTGAATGGTATCGAGTGCCTGGAGAATTTGAGGATATCATAGAAGAAACGGTTGCGTTAAGTCAATTACTGCTCGGGCCGCAGACGGTATGCGTCATCGGGTATGAAGAGTTGTTTCATAGTCGTCTGGGTTTCTTTCCAGATACGATTGAGGAGCGGGATCGCTTGTTTGCTGATGAGCTAGAACCTACTTTAGAAATGCTGACCGTGTTACGCGATTACCCACCAGAGCAAGCGATGTTAGCAAAAATTGTAGAGAAAGGAGGGTATAGGGTAGCGCACCGTTTTGAGCTGTTCTATCGTGGTATGGAGTTAGCTAACGGGTATCAAGAGCTCACTAACCTTAAGGAGTTGCGTGAGCGCTTAACTTCGAATCAAGCATTAAGAATAGGCCTAGGTAAGGAGGGATACCAGCTGGATGAACCCTTTCTTGATACCGAAATACCAGAAAGTTGTGGAGTCGCTCTTGGTTTTGATCGGCTGATGATGTTACGCCATAGTGTAGAAGATATATCTGAGGTATTGTCTTTTGGGTGGGAGGATTTGAATAGAAAAAAATAATATGCACCGATATACAGGGGGTATGGAAATGTATTCAATTTCTCTATCCAGTACTCGACAGATCCGGTGTCTTGCCCCTTCTGCGCTTCCAGTTACACCCCCCCCATCCACGGAAGATAGAAAAAAGACTTTGTGGGTGCAACAGTTAATGAGCATGCCGGATATACGCGATCTAGCTCATAGGGAGGTCTCCCTGAGTCCCAAGGAGATTGCGAGTAAGCTATTGGGAGCTGAGCCTTACCTAGGGTCGTGATATTTCTTTCTGCCTTCGACTATCTTTTAGGTTGTATGTCGCTTGTGTTTGGTTGACTTTTAAATTTAAATAATATAATATTAATTAGATTTATATGTATTACGCAATGTGGGAGGTTCTATGCCTGTAGAAAGTTGTTCTGCTCATAGCAGTCCCTGCTGGGGCAAAACACTGATTTCTGTTGGTGCAGTGGCTCTTGTTGTGGGCGTTATTTTTGGATCGATCGCATTATCCCAAGCATACGGGGCTACTCTTCCTAAGCACCTAGCTTCTGCTATGACGACACTCAGTGCTACCCCCCATCATTGGGGTGCATGGGTGCTGACGATGGGAAGCTTAGCAACAGGGGCTGCTCTGATGGCTTATGGATTTTATCGATGTAGGGATCATAGAACTATAACAGAACGAGCAGGAGATGCAGCATTGCAGAGGCAGAGGGATTCTTCGGCATGCCACGTAGTAGTGGTTCAAAATGCTTCTCCTCGGAATGTTGCGCCTCCTCCGCAATCTCCTCCGCAATCTCCTCCGCAATCTCCTCCGCCTACTGCGCCTACTGCGCCTACTGCGCCTACTGCGCCTCCTGTGACGGATGCGCCTCCTCCGCAATCTCCTCCGCCTCCTCCGCCTCCTCCGCAATCTCCTGCGCCTCCTGTGACGGATGTGCCTCCTCCGCAATCTCCTACGCTTCCTGCGCCTACTGCGCCTACTGCGCCTACTGCGCCTCCTGTGACGGATGCGCCTCCTCCGCCTCCTCCGCCTCCTCCGCCTCCTCCGCAATCTCCTCCGCAATCTCCTACGCTTCCTGCGCCTACTAGTACGAATGAGCAGTTGAAGAAGTACCGAATAGAACAACAGAAGGCATTCCTGAAGAAACTTAAAGAGGAGAAACGCATCGAAGAGGAGAAACTCATCGAAGAGCAGAAACGCATCCAACAGGAGAAGCAGGCCGAATTAGACCTCTTGAAAAAAATACTATCCACGTACTCGAAGTACAAGGACACGAGCAACAGCTTCACCGTCGAAAACCAAAGCGAGATGTGGGAGAAAATGGATTATAGAAAAGCGATAGAGGACGCACTCTGTTCACGCCATTTCGAACCAAGCGACGAGGAAGTAAAAGTGTTAGAACGCAAGTGGTTTGTGTATAATAAGGATCAGCCGAGTGTGGCCTACGACAACAAATACGACCTCACTAGGGAGGCGTTCACCTAAAGTGGACCCTAATATCAATGCCAGTTTGACATAAGAAGTCATGAGGGATGCTTTACAGATGCAAACGGCCTTGTAGGATAAGTCTCCCTTGAGTTGGCTTATCCTATATTATGGTTTCTTCCATTAGATCATCCGGCCCTTAGACATGCCTTGTCAAGTCATTGACATTCCAACCAGAGTAAGAAATCTCTGCTCAAGATCTTGGGCTAATTTATGACCTTATTTTTTATGAATGGTGTCAACCATTCTGTTCATAACTGTTCGGCGCATTGCATTTTTTTTCTAGTGTTTTTTGTATTAATCACCTATCCCATGAATAGGTGTTCGGGATGAGTATATCCGTGAGTATGTGCTAGAAATATGTAAAATGAAGGAGTGTACATGATGTGGCCTAATCTATGTCCTTGGGGGACTTTTAGTTTAGTAATAGATATTTTGTTCCTAATAGTCGGGATTGTTTTGGTAGTACGTACTACAAAATGGGCCCTTAGAAAAGGTTGGGTAGGGGAGAAGTATTGTATTGCTTTGCTCGCTGCAATCGTGATCATGACGTACATATGCTTGCATTACGATGTCAAGAAATTGAAATGTACTTGCCCCGCTCCAATCACAAAAGTCGCTATCTTGCGCAAATAGCCCTATACCGTAGTGCAACAGGGATTGCAAACTGCATGAAGCAACTTCCTGTTGTCTACATCTGATTACAAATAGGCCTGTCTGCTACAAGACAACACATGCCACTGTTGTATCCACATGAAATGGTTGCGGTACTAGGTCGTGAGTGATAGTATACCTTTTTTTACACAAGGAGATATGATGAGTGGTCCTGTATTTGAAAATTTAGACTGGCCCGCAGCAGTTGCAGCTTCTGTAGGGTATTATGCTTCGATGCAAGAAGTGGATGGGCGCTACCTCAATATACT
This sequence comes from uncultured bacterium, assembly GCA_964386785.1. Classification (GTDB taxonomy): domain Bacteria; phylum Chlamydiota; class Chlamydiia; order Chlamydiales; family JAAKFR01; genus SZAS-3. Next base: position 25,616 of record CAYLUD010000016.1, read on the forward strand.
CAATATCATGGGTTATTTTCCTGTTCTGAGCACACTTATAGGTCCAGCACGGGTGATCCGTGCGGGTATCGAAACTGGGTCTAGCCCATTTACTGCATTGCAAACGATGAGAGGCATGATGGAAGTATCTGGTTTTGGCCCTGCTCTTCTGGTTCTTGATGTGGGATGCTCAATCCTTCGTGGCTATGTTCCTTTAAAAAAAGAGTAGCGCAAGGCGGGTACATCGGATGGTGTGGTAGAGTCGTCATAGTTGTATCGATTGCTATCTACATATCTAACCTTTTCGTGGCTCAAGCTTTGCATTTTCATGGAAAGTGAGAGGTTGCATTAGGTGCGCAAGATATAGGGTGATGCACCATATCCCATACCATTGCTTAGAAGGTTGCAGTGATAGTCTGGAATCGTGCGTAGTGAAGAGCACTCGTGATCGAAGTCATATACCCTTTCGACTAAGAAAAAGAGCATCAGCATCTTAATTAAAACTTAATTTTTCATGTTGAAGAGTATGTTGCAGGACTCTAGATTGATCTTGTTTTACACAACATAAGGAGTAATCATGGTATCAAGTATCCTATCTAGCTTGGGATCAGCAGCTTTGCATTCTATAGGCTATCATTCTGTTCCGAACAAACCCTCTCTTCCCCCAGGGCATCCTCGTCCCACCAGTCAGTCACTTCCCTTGTATCATCCTCCTATCCGAAATCAGATTCATGTTGAGAATGGAAAAGATAATCGCGTCTTAAATCTATTCAATATCCTAGGCTATATCCCTTGTGTTTCTACTGTTGGGGCCTCTTTACGAGGAGTATATGCTATGCGTTATGATGGAGTCACTCCTTTGACTGGATGCCAGTTGATCCGGGGTGCGGTAGAATTCTGCGGTTGGGGGGTGGTCTTCTTAGCACCCGACTTGCTAGTGACAGTGCTTCGCGCTGGTGAGCAGATGCAATCTACAGCATTGACTCAATAACGTTGTGGCTTTGTATCTGAGATCTTGACTAGAAAAAATAGGGAGGATCTGTGTACAGATTACTAACACAACCAATTATTTAGGCGCACGGTGGGGCAGCAGGAAAGTCTGCCCCCCTAACTCTTCCCATTTTCCATCTTTCCATGCCTGATATCGAGTAAGGTAGATTTGATAGCCTTCTTCACATGGCGATAATTCGATGCAGTGGCATTCCCCTGTAGAAAGACTGACCGAACCCGGATTAGACACCAAGGCTGTATTAGGTGAGTCGGGAGGAACGATCAACGGCTGATGGTCGTGACCATGTAAATAGAGTAACCTCCCTTGACGCAGTTGTAAGCAGGCTTGGAGGCGTTCGCATCCCACCGTATCATGAGAGGGCTTTCCAGATGGGTATAAAGGAAAATGATTGGTTACAATCACGAAATCATCTGGAGGGATCTCAGAAAAATAGCGCATCAAGCGTCTCTCCATATCGGGAGTAAAGACGCCGTAGGATTGTAACCATCCATGGGGCACAGCCCCATCGAGTCCAATCCACCACCACCCTGGTCCAATACGGCGTCGCTCTACACGATCTGCTGCTAGAGGAGGAGAAGGAAAATAGGTATAGTATCGTTTTTTTCTTGCAGCGCCAAGAGTGTAGACATCATGATTCCCAGGAACGCAATACACAGGACAAGGAAATTGCATCATCCATTCTTTTGCCATGGAAAATTCGAGAGGCAGTGATGTGGTGGTGAGGTCTCCTGATACAACAACCAAATTCACAGCCAGCTGATTGGCTAATGCTGGTAAAGAGTGCAGTCGTTCTTTTCTATGTGGAAATGTACGCAATAGCAAGGCATTCAGATTTCCTAGGGATCGCTTGGAAAACCAACGAGCCAGGTTCCAAGTAGCATAGAAAAAATGGGGATCCGATATATGAAGTAATCGTAAGGATTCCATCACAAATCACGCACCATTTTTTTATAGTTGCGGTAGACCCTCTCAGGAGAAATGAGCTCCCTCCAATATTTTTCTTTGCAGTGTAATCCAATTAACACTGGGAAGGGGGCTACAACACAATTATGACCCCATCCAGGTCTCCATAGTCGGGCATAACTACGTCGAGCAAACAGAGAGCAAGAGGGAATTTGTAAGCAAGAAGCTAGATGACCTACCCCAGAATCATTTCCAATCATACCACCGGATTCATATAGATAGGCTGCTAATCCATCAATCGAAGCAAAGTAAGGTAAAGAAATACGATCAGGTGCCACCCGTGTAGTCCAAAAAGGGCGCTCCTTAGGACTGACGCAAAACACCGGTTCAAACCCCTTTGATCGTAATAAAGAAGCTAGAGCTAAGTATCGACTAGGTGACCAATTTTTTTTATGTGTCGTGCTTTCAGGATGAATTAACACACGCTGAGGATAGCGCCGATAGATCAAATGAGAAGGGATCACAGGATGTAATCCAGTGGTGGGTTGTACACCTAATTTGTTTTTACATACCCATTCCAAATTTTCTACCATGGTCTTCCTAGTATTAAAGGAAGATTCTTTTAAAAATATTTGCGAGATATGTAAGGGAAGTGGGTCGCGAATACAAGCGTGATCAGAAAAAATCAGGAGATCAAAACCACAGAATACACGCAGATAACTTTCCGGCAAAGGAAATGGACAAATCTGCACCTGTGGAAACCAAGGAGAGAGTGAGCATAAGGGCGAGCTAAACAGAACAGCTTCATGACCCGCATCCGCATATGCGTTAGCTAGCACCATGGCTAATAAACCATCGCCTAAGCCTCTGGCTGCCACTATTGCCACTCTCATATCGAACTCCTGAGATGGTGCAACTCCAGTTGAGGTTGTATCCCCCTCCTCATGCTTTCTAGAGTTGCATCACCTGCTAGGCTTCAGCCTTTTCTACGACATCTCCAATCAGGACGGCTGAAAGTAAAACCGTACCTGCAGCAGAAGCGGCGTGAATCAGAGCGTTAGTAACCACAAGCATAGGATCAATAACTCCAGCAGCGATCAAGTTTTCGATGCGTTCAGAACGTGCATTGAATCCGACATCGGCTGTATTGGTATCACGAATTTGTGACAGAATCACAGAACTTTCATAACCCGTGTTTACAATAATCTGGCGGATGGGGGCTTCAAGAGCTTTACGCACCACCTCTACACCGTAGGCTTCATCGCCGATACAGTTGAGCTTGAGTTGTGTTGCTGCACGAAATAACGCAACGCCAGCTCCTGGTACCACACCACTACTCAATGCAGCTTGAGTCGAGTTTAAACTGTCCTCAAACATTTGTTTGCGCTGCTTGAGCTCGGGCTCGGTAGGAGCGCCTACGCGGATAACCACAACACCCCCCTTGAGCTTCGCTTTGCGTTCTACTAGTTTTTCTTTGTCATAAGAGTTAGTTGCTGCCTCGATTTCCGCTTCGATCTGAGCAATACGTCCCTCAATTTTTTTGTGATCTTGGCTGCCACCTACAAGAGTTGTGGTATCTTTAGAGATCACAACTCGGTCGCAAGTTCCTAGTTGAGCAGAAGTGGTTTCTTTTAGTGCGAGCCCTACTTCTTCAGAAATGACAGTGGCACCAGTCAAAATCGCAAGATCCTCAAGCAATGCCTTTCTTCGGTCGCCAAAGCCTGGGGCTTTAATGGCTACAACACGGAGATTACCTCGAAGTTTGTTCACAACTAAAGTAGCTAAGACATCCGCCTCCAGGTCTTCTGCTACGAGCAGCAACTCCTTACCTGTGGAAGCAACCACTTGCAGGATAGGAATTAATTCTTGAATCGAAGTTACTTTTTTATCTGTGATCAGAATCAGGGGATGATGCAATTCCGCAACCATTTTCTCTTGATCTGTTGCAAAGTAGGGACTCAGGTAGCCTCGATCAAAGCGCATTCCTTCCACTAACTCTCGGGAGGTCTCTGTACTTTTCGACTCCTCAATCGATACAACTCCGGATCGGCAAACAGACTCAAGAGCTTGAGCAATGTGTTCTCCAATTTCGTCGTTTCCTGATGCAGAAACAGTAGCAATATCCTTCATCTCTTGAAATGAATCTATTTTCTTTGTCATCGATTCTAAAGATTGAATTACCGCCGCTACAGCTTTATCCATACCTCGCTTGATTCCAATGGGAGAGTGACCAGCAGCAACACCGCGCATACCCAGTTGTACGAGCGCATCCAATAACAAAGTCGCTGTAGTGGTGCCGTCGCCGCAGACATCTTTGAGTTTGCTCGCTACCTCTTTGGCGATTGCAACTCCCATATTTGCAAATTGATCTTCAAGTTCAATGTCTTTGACAATGCTGTGTCCGTCATTGGTCACCATAGGAGCGCCCCAGCTTTTTTCTAAAGCAACGTTGCGTCCTTTTGGACCTAGAGTGCCACGGACAGCCTCAGCAAGTTGAGCAATTCCAGCAACCAACTTTTCCCGAGCTTCTGTATCAAAAATAATTTCCTTAGGTTCTGACATTTCATTCACTCCTGAGATAGTTTATGGAACGCGGATTCTAACATGAGTTTGAGTTTTCATCAATTAGGATCACGCACTCCCCACGGACAGTTTGCCCTCGATATGTTTCCAGAAGTTCTAATGCACTGCCACGCAGAAAGGTTTCATATAGCTTGGTTATTTCACGTGCTACAACGATGCGTCGGCACGGATCGAGGGTAGCTATTTGTTCTAAGGTGCTTAGCAGTCGATGAGGAGATTCATACAGAATTGTAGTCCCTGGGTACTCTAAGGATTCACGTAACATTTTTTTAGCTTTGCCAGGACGCTTAGGAAGGAAACCTAAAAATTGAAATCTAGAGGGATTTAAGCCAGAGGCTACAAGAGCGGCTAAACAGGCTGAAGGCCCAGGAATGGGACAGACTGCGATCCCCTGATTACAGCATGTAGCTACCAGGTGTGCTCCAGGATCAGATAGAGTGGGTGTCCCGGCGTCTGATAAGAGAGCCAGCACCTTTCCTTTTTCTAAATCTCGAACAATCGAGGGGGTCAGGCGGCGTTCGTTATGGGCATGCAAACTTTTTAATGGAACATCAATTTCATAGTGACGCAAGAGGATGCGACTCGTCCGCGTATCCTCGCAGAGGACATAGTCAGATTGGGCTAACACTTCACGAGCTCGTAAAGAAAAATCGCCTAGATTTCCAATAGGGGAGGAAACAAGATAAAGCAAAGGTGGCACCCAGATTCGAACTGGGGGTAGAGGCTTTGCAGGCCACG
>CAYLUD010000017.1:0-21504 GCA_964386785.1 uncultured bacterium
CTAACATCATAAACATAAACGTTTATCTTGTCACCCACACTGAACGGATACGAAATCATGCGAAATCTAAGTTGTGTTATTTTCGACCGACACTCTCTTTATGTGTTTTCCTCTGCAAGGAATTCGTGTCGTGTATCCTTTTGATGCATAACTTATGCAAGACCGCTATTGTGTCAGAAATCTCGTTATTGAGTTGTGCGAAGGGACTCCAGAGCAACCCTATTCACTCTCCAGGAATCAGCCTTTCTTTTTAGATAGATGTGCAGAAACTCTTGACCCCCACGGGAGGCTTAAGATAGTATTTCTGCTCAATGCACCAAGCAATTAAAGGCGTTTTTGATATTCTTCCTCAAGCGGAAGAACCTTGGCAAAATTCTGCTTTATGGCGCTGGGTAGAAAGTCAAGCGCGTCAACTCTGTCACATCTACGGCTATCACGAAATCCGCACTCCAATTTTAGAATCCACCGACTTATTCTTGCGTCATGTAGGGGGAGAAACTGATATTGTCAGCAAAGAGATGTATTCTTTTTTAGACAAAGGAGGGCGTTCGATTTCTTTGCGTCCTGAAGGTACAGCCCCTGTCATTCGCGCCTTAATTGAGCATCGTTGTTTAGAAACATCGAATACGCACAAATTATTTTATTTAGCTCCGATGTTCCGTTATGAGCGCCAGCAAGCAGGGCGTTATCGCCAACATCATCAGTGGGGTGTGGAGATTATAGGTGCTCGCTCCCCCTATATTGATGTAGAAGCAATGGATTTACTCTTTTCTTTTTTCCGTCGTTTGGGAATTAAAAATCTAACTTTGCACCTCCATTCACTTGGCCAATTTCAAGCACGGGAGCAATATATCGAAGGCCTTAAATCCTATCTTGCTCCTCATCTTCACACGATGTCCGAAGATAGCCAACGTCGATTCCATACGAACCCTCTGCGAATCTTAGATTCTAAATCTCCAGAAGACCAATCCCTACTTGAAGGTGCTCCTGAACTATTGGAATTTCTTTCTCCGGAATCTAGGGCTCATTTTGACTCGGTCTGCAGTCTGCTTAACGAACGTTCTATCCCCTATCTCATTCAACCTCGTTTGGTGCGTGGATTGGACTATTACAATGACACTGTATTTGAAATGACTTCCACTCATTTGGGCTCTCAAAACAGCTTAGGTGGAGGGGGACGTTACGATGGTCTCATTCAACAAATGGGAGGACCTTCACTCCCCTCTTTTGGGTTTGGATGTGGCTTAGAGCGTGTTCTACAAACAGTCGTTCATCAATCCTTAGCCACTCCCCCACCTGATTGTGTGTCCCTAGTATGGATTCCGATGGATGCAGCTGCGCTACATGCGACATTTCAGTGGGCCTCTCGCTTTCGAGATCAGGGCCTTTCCTGTGATGTATGGCATGGAGAAAAACGATGGAAAAACTTGATTAAACGAGCTAATGACGCTCAGATTCCATGGCTTGTCGTAGTAGGAGAGCAAGAGCTAGCAACACATCTATTACCAGTCAAAGAGATGGCTACGGGCATGGTAACGCCTATGAGGCTTGAAGAATTAGAACAATATCTGCTAAAGAAAACAAATCTTATCCCGCCTTGTTGACAAAAAGACTTCTCACTACATGAAAGGTATCCTGGAGGAATGATATGAACCTACGACGTGTATTACTCTCATTACTATTACCTACCCTGCTGTGGGCATCTCCTACGGTAGATTCAGGGCAGTTATCCGAAATGTTGGGACATTTATTAGCTCGACATTTGGGATCATCACAGTTTGAAATTAGCTTAGAGCGGCTAGTAGCAGGCATTCGGCATGAACAAGCGGGTGCACCTGCTCCGATGAGTGAGGAGGAGTATGAACAAGCGATGATTGCACTATCTGCAGCTTTTTTTGAGGAACAAGCCACCTCGAATCTCGCTGCTGCTGAGCGATTTTTAGAAGACAAGCAAAAAGATCCATCGATCCATGCGGTAGTTGGAGACAAGCTTCTTTATCATCTGGATCAACCGGGTCATGGAGATGTTGTAAAAGAAGGCGATTCCCCTTTAATTCATGTGCATGGGACGCTACTAGATGGGTCAATTTTCGCCAGTTCTAAAGGAGGCTCTCCCTGTACTATATCGCTAGAGCAGACGATTCCTGGATTTGGGCAAGGGCTAATTGGTATGAAAGAAGGAGAAAAGAGGACCTTGTACGTACACCCGGAGTTGGCCTATGGAGCAGAGGGGCAATTACCTCCCAACTCCCTACTTATCTTTGAAGTAGAAGTACTGCAGCATCACTCCCAAGACATACCCAGCTAAAAATCGGTCTTGTTATAGATTCACTTCTGGTAGAGAAGAAGTGAATCTATGACATGCTAACAAGGTAAGATCTGATCTTGTATCAGATGAAAGCATGTACGCAACAAAGTCTACCGTTAACAGCGTGTTACAAGAAAGTAATCATGCCGAATTCTATCGCGATCTTCTGTTCCGAAAATTCCCGGAAATCTAGCCCATATGCGCGGGGCTTTAGCAATCTTTTACTAGAAGAAAGTAGCACGTCACCTTCTTTATCTGGATCCGGATAGAATCTTAAGTGTCGCTCGAAGTCCACAAAATAGAAGAATTTTCTCGCACACTCCCAACGGATTGTGGAAATCTCTTCTGGTAACGCTCTTCGTAGATCCTTCGAGCCAAAGAAATGAAAAAAACTGCTCAATGCAACTTCAATAGCCTCATCAAGTTGCTTGTCAGGTGCACTTACCCTAATCTGATTCTCTCTGTCTTCGAGTGATGCGTTTTCTGTACCATCCAGCATCTGGCCAAACAACTTGTCCTCAGTTATGAGTTGACTCTCTTTCAGAGGCTTGCTTTGCATGAATTCCTCTGCAGTGCGACGGATCTCCTCAGATTCTTTTTCCATGAAGCCTGCAATACCATCCGGTAATTCCGCTGTAGTGGGAAAGATAATCACAGAACATCGTGCTTCCTGTGGTTCTTGCGGGAACAACTCATCATATGAATGGGCTTCTTTATTTTCTAAGACATCGAAATTGCACGTGATACTATGGTATGCAAAGGAATCTACCAAAATACCTGGTTTTTCAAATTCCATCGTATGAGTTTCTATCCGCAATTGGAATGGACCCTGGGCATTCTGCTCTGGAACAGAAAAAAGACGCGCGAAGTACCGATCGCCTTGTTTGTGCATGGCGCAAAAAAGGTTCTGGGTCTTCGAAGCAGCTAACAAGAACCCCTGGGTTGCGTGCGAATCTGAATGGATGGGCAGTAAAGAGTGAGATCCCTTGAAACGGATAGATTGAGCCATGATTAACCTATTTTGTTATAATTTATTTTAATTTTTTAAAATAATTGAACATGTCATTGAAAATGACGAATATATCATTATACCATTCGCAACAAATAATAAAATAAATTTATTTCAACCATGTTGATCGACCCATGGAAAGATGAGCTCACCTTCTATGGCGCACTTACGTTGCATGGGAATTAGAGGATATTTAGAGGATATAAGGATTTAATAAGGTAGATTAAGAAGCTAAAAAGGATTCTAAATGAGCCCCCCCTAATCGGGTTGTAAGGATAGGAAAATCCTTGCCGGGATAGGGAAGAGCTCTTTCCATGGTCCTACCATTATTACGAATGGTATACATGCGATCGAGAAATATGAATGTAACATGCAAGTGCAGATACAGTAGATTCTACCTACTGTACCCTCCTTCCAGCAGAGACAGATACTGTTGTATCAACATTAATTTACATGAAAAAATTCATATCCAATTACTGGATAAACCTGTGTGCATTCGACAGATTAGACCTATGCAATGAGAAGCACGCCACATCGATTAGCGAACACGCAGCAGAGTGGTAAGCGAAAAATTCAGAGTAAAAATAGGCAAACAAAGGGAGAGTAGAGCTGATTGAAAGTTCATAGCCTGCAAGATTTTTTTCGCAACTCACTGAATCTCAATAAAAATCAGTGAGTTGCCATCTATTCGCGACCGAAGAAGCGGATCGAGCCTTCTCCCCATTCTAAAAATAGGAATTTCAGCTTCCCTCAGCAAACTCATTGACGAGCTTACGCAAGGCATTTAGATCCTTAAGCCCTACAACACGTTTTACAGGTTTCCCGTGTTTAAATAAGATCAAAGTAGGGATAGAAGTCACTTCGAACTGAGTGGCTGTTTGAGCAGCTTGATCTGTATCTACTTTGGCTACCGTAACTTTAGCGCTCATCTCTTGAGCCAGCTCTTCAAGAACTGGGGACAACATACGACAAGGGCCACACCAATCGGCATAGAAATCGACCAAGACCAACCCAGAAGCAATGCCTTGCTCAAAATTACTATCGTTGAGGTATTTAATGAGGTTAGAATGGGTCATATGTATTTCTCCTAAACGGGTTACGTGGACTATTGTTTGCAGATTCTAGTGATTGCTAGAAAAAAAATCATCATTGTTTTTTGTGGTTTGTTATTGTACCATATTTCCCTCTGCGGCCATGGCGGAATTGGCAGACGCGCTAGATTCAGGTTCTAGTTGGAGTTTCCAGTGGAAGTTCGAGTCTTCTTGGCCGCATTTTAATTTCTAATTAAAAATTATAAATTAATTCAACTTTATTTGCTGATTTGATATTTTTTATTCAAGGCGACAATTCAAAACAATAATTAAATCTGCTCGCAAAGTAATATATAGCATTAATTGGAGTGTAATCGACATGTCACGAGTATGGTTTCTTCTCTTACTAGCTCCATGGGTTTTGTGTTGTTCGTTACTTGCTCGGGCCCCTAATACCACATCCCCTTCCCACCCACCCCGTATTGTCTCTTCTGGCGAGCTAACTTTTTGGACTGAGTCTATGGGAGAGTTCCGTGGGAATAATGCAATCGTATTGATTGCAGGCTTGGGTGGGAGTGCTCGTTTTTGGCCTGATTGTTTTTGCCAAACGTTAGTCGATGCAGGCTATTTTGTTATCCGTTACGACCATCGTCATGTAGGCCTTTCCAGCTTGTGTCCTCAATCTTTTTCTATCGAGGACCTGGGAGATGACATCGCCACAATTCTAGATGCCTATGACATTCAGCAAACACATCTTATCGGGATCTCGATGGGTGGCATGATTGCCCAATTTGTAGCAGCCAATCACCCCGAACGAGTGTTATCCGTTAGTTTAGTCAGCACAGCCCCCATAGGAGCTACCAAGGATCTGGATATGCCTATGACTTTTTCCGAGACCTTGATTGTAAGTAACACCTTGCAATTTGTTGCTACTCATCGCCCCCAAGGGAGTTGGGAAGAGAGTTTTCCCGTTGCACTTCAACGATATGAATACTTCAATGGAGAATACCCCATTGATGTAGAAATTACGCGAGCTTATTTCTGGGATCTCTACCATCACTCGCATCGTGATAAAGAAGAGATACGTAACGTTCATTTTCAGAATATTCAAGATCTGATGGCGACGCTGAATAAACGACGCCATATTTTTGAAAAAATTGAAGCTCCCACACTCATTATTCATGGTGCGCTCGACAATCTCATTCTTTTATCCAGAGGGGGACTGGCTTTACACCATGCAATTCAAGACTCTGAATTTAAGGTCTATCCAAAAATGGGACATGGTTTATTCAATCGCACATTGCTTCATGCTCTAGCGACTGATATTCTATCCTTTATAGAACGACATGCAACGGATTAAATCGATTGTATTCCCCTCGTTGCCTTCAACAAACGACTGGGCTAAGCAGAATCTACACCTCTGTTCCAGGGAAGGGATCACAGCTATACGCGCAGAAGAGCAAACGGCTGGGCGTGGACGTATGGGTCGCTCCTGGCATTCTCCTAAAAACACCAATCTCTACCTTACTTTAGTCTGGTTCCCCCAATCCAATGAGTTACTAGACCCCATAACAGTCACACACTTACTAGCTTATTCTGTGATTGAGGTCCTGCCCGAACTTCCCTGCATGATCAAGTGGCCCAATGACCTCTTATGCAATGGCAAAAAAATTGCAGGTATTTTGTGTGAAACGGTGACATGGCAAGATCTTCCCACTTTGATAGTGGGTATTGGAGTCAATGTACAGATGAGCGATTTGTCAGCAATTGACCAGCCTGCCACGTCCATACTCCTTGAAACAGGAGAGCTATACCCCATTGCTAAGCTCAGCGAACAGCTAACAGCTCAATTTCAATGGAATGTATCGCAACATCTTGCTGGCCATACAATTCCTTTTTTAGATTCTTTTTGCGCAGCACCTCCGATTACGGAGAAGGGGTCTGCCATTCGGGAAACGACAACCGACTCAAATCCGGTCTAACTCTAAGATTCGGATGGGTTTTTGACTGAAGAATATCTTGAATTCCCTGCAGGGTCCCTCCTACAGAGGATGCGCACGAAGTGCATGCCCCTTCATAAGCAATCACTAATTCATCATCTGTTGATAAAGAGACTATCGATAGGCCTCCCCCATCTAGAGCTACATAGGGCAAGATATCCACAGAGATGATCGCTTCTATTGCTGCTATTTTCTGTTCCTGGGAGAGCTCGGACCAATTGGGTATCCCTCCTCCTTCCAAGGAAGGCACTGGGCTAACAACATAGCGTGTGGGAAGAGGCAAGGAAGAACATTTCTCAGCACTTGCTTGTAATCCATCGACCACACATTGCACACTAGCTATTGTATCCGTAGACATGGATTCTTGTTGTGGGCGATCTCGCAACTGTTGTTCCAGCCAGCTCAGATCGATCCGACGTACTTGATCGTAATTTTTTCCTAACACGACGTCACAAGCTAAATCCGCCACACCGACGAGAGCTGGGGGTCCAAATACCTGGAATGTAGCATCGACGATCACTCCCTGAGTCGGGTCGACGAGCCAAAAGAATGCAAGACGATTCCCCTTTTCTAAGCTGCCAGTTTCAACATGGACAAAGAAGAGATCCCTCCATTCTGCTTCTTCTACTGTCAACCTTCCAAGATTACGAGGGCGGAGGATACGATCATATAACTTCTTACTAAACGTATGCCAATTGCTCATGACCACACCCCAGACATCATCTGAAACTGAGTCATTCCATTACGAACCTCTTGAATGACCCGTTCCATTTCATCATGCTGATTCCCCCAGCCCAATGCAAAACTCAGACCACCATGCTTCTCTTTCCCCATGACCCCACATGCCTGTAACATGTGGTGTAGATGTTGAAATTGATTTCCTCCCATATTTGTCATGATATTTCGTTGTGCCAACCAATAACAAAGCATCTCGCTGACCACTCCAGGGAATTGCATGAAAGAGATATGGGACACACGTGTGGCGTGGCCGAATGTGGACTGAGCTACCCCTTGTAATCCTGTCTCCAATTGATAACGCAACTGCGCAGTCTTCATACAAAAGGAATCCCCTTGTTCTATCCAAAAGGAAGCCGCAGCAAGAAATGCTTCCCAAAGAGGTCGGAAGATCATTCCAGCACGTAGTCCTTCTTGATGCTTTGCCCCAAAAAGAAGGGGGGGCAATTCCACACCGCGCCGAATCAATAATCCCCCTGTCCCTGGAGGAGCTCCTAAGGGAGCTCCATCCCAGGTAAGGAAATGCACCCCAGAGTTACGGAACGAAAAATAAGCCTTGCCAAGCATGTGTGACGCCTCAACATGGAGCAAAATACCCCGCTCTTCACAAAGAGCTGCTATCGATTCTAGAGGCTGGATGACGCCCGTGACACCATTCACAGCAGATAAGGAGATTAGTGCGGTACGAGGTGTGATTTGGTTTCTTACTTGGTCTACTGATACTACAGAATCCGAGCTGACAGAAAGTCGTTCTGTACAACAGCCTAATTCTTCCAAGTGCGCCATTGCAAGGATCGTGGGAGCCTCTTCTAGCTGGCCCGCTAGAAAATGATTACGCCCCACTTGACGTGAGACATGTGTATATACGCCTAACAGTACCTGCTGTATTGCCTCAGCGCCTGAAGAGGTAAAAATAAAGGCATCTTCGGAGGCCGCATCTGCCAGATGGTAGACAGCAGTGGGGGGAGGTAAGGTAGATTGCGCATACAATGCTCCTCCAGCCGAAAGCTCATCCACAGGCGTCATAGCTAGAACCTCTCGCACTCGAGGTGGCATGGGTGTTACAAGAGCATGATCTAGATAAATTGTCTGGTCCATTGTCCACCAGAAAAGATATAGAAAATTGGTTCTCCTGTAGGAACCTCAACGTGGACAATCTCTTCTGGCGTCTTCTTGTCGAGTTCCATAATCAGAGCTCTTAGAGAATTACCGTGAGCAGAAATGAGAACATTCTCATTTCGCTCTACATGTGGCCGAATTTCCTGATGAAAATATGGCAACACTCGCGATGCAGTCATCTCCAAACTTTCACCACCAGGTGGTGGGTAGTCGAAGCCGCGCCGCCATTTTTGGAATTGTTCCCTACCATACAGAGACTCTACCTGACTTTTGTCCTGCCCTTGTAAATCCCCATAATGACGCTCGTTCAAAGCCTCGGCTGCAATTACAGGAAGGATCGGAACGCCCTCCGGGTACGCATATGGTTTTTCTAGATGAAAAAGAGCGGGCGTTACATTCCTTTCGCGACATGACAACGCCAAAAATGTAGTCATCATCGCACGCACAAGCGTAGATGTATAGGCGCGGTCGATAGGGCAAGAGCGTAGCACTTCGCCTGCGGCAAGAGCCTCTTGAATGCCTTGCTCACTTAACCCGATATCCACCCATCCTGTAAATAATTTTTTTTTATTCCAATCAGACTGCCCATGTCGTAGGAGGATCAAGCGACTCATAGAAAGGATTATATTGACCTGAGGCTTTATTCCAATGTAAAATCTATGCCCTATGCGTTTAAATAAAGCCCTATCCTCACTTACCTCGCGCCGAGGAGCTGAAAAGCTCGTCTTAGAAGGCAGAGTCACATTGAATGGTCAGAAGGTGACCCATCCTGCAATTGCAATTGATCCGGAACGAGATGTCCTTTGTGTCGATGGACAACGTGTGGGCCATCGCAAAAAGCATTATTATTTTCTATTAAACAAACCCGCAGGCTATTTATGTACTGCAACACCTGGATTTGCAAAAAGGGTACTCGATCTCTTTGCTCATATTCCAGAACGTTTGTTTACTGTGGGTCGCCTTGACCAAGAAACAACTGGCCTGATTTTGGTGACCAACGATGGTGCCTTTGCGCAAAAATTAATCCATCCATCCAATGAACATCATAAAGAATATCTAGTAAAAGTTTCGCAAGAAATTACTGAGGATCATTTACGCACCCTAGCTGCTGGGACCGTCATCCAACGTACACGTGTGACGCCTGTTCGCGTAGAAAAAGTACGCCGAGGGACTATAAAATTAATATTGTCTGAGGGTAAACGACATGAGGTACGCGAACTAGTTCTTCGTGCTGGATTAAACCTTTTAGAGCTCAAACGGATTCGAGTCGGTCCTTTCCTTCTCGGTAATCTTGGTGAAGGCCGTTATCGTGAACTCTCTCCAGCAGAATTGCGCAGTTTTGGGGTTCTTTCTTGACCCCAGTTCCGCTTCTGAAGCATTGACTCGCTCTTTCCGTTTTCCAGATTGCTTGCAATCTCTGTTTATGATACCACGAATTCGATGTATGGGTGGCTCTGTATCTGGATCTTATTGGGCGGTGCTTTCTATGGATTGCGTCGTATATACAGATCTCGTGCATCCAAGAAGTTGTTGCAACATAGAAGCCAATTGCTGAAGTCGTTAGAATCTCTACCGAAAGACCCTTGGATCGCACAAGAACGTAGCCGATACCTGAGGAATCGTCTCACAGCCCTAGATAGAATTCTACAACGGGAGCGCGGATCGTGAACTGGTGTACTCTATTCTGTCTTCTATTGATCACCTGCAGTTGCACGCACTCACCGAAGCCACTCAAAGGGGGTAGGGATCCAAGCTGGCATCCAGAAGACTTGGGTATCTTTACAGTGAATACGAATGCATTCACGAATGCTGTGATGGAGGAACTCAACCTTCAGCCCCCTCCTATTCAGATACAAGATATGAATACAACCGAGTTATTTCAATATTTGCATCAGGGTCTTCTCGATGTCATCCTCTATCCTTTACCCATCCATGAGGAAACAAAAGCTTTGTATGACATGACACGTCCTATCCTAGAATTAGGACCTATCCTGATTGTACCTACACAGAGTGACATTCGCGCGTGTTGTGATTTAACTAATAAAAAAGTAGGTGTGTATGCGTACACCTCCTCCATTTTATTAGTGCAAGGAGTCGATGGCATTATTTTAGAGACCTATACCAACATCCCCACAGCTATGCAGCGCTTGCTAGCTGGCGATTTTGATGCGATTGTTGCACCTCCATTAGAGGCAAAAAGCCTCATCATCTCGCAATACTCACATGAGTTGACAGCCCTATCCCCCCCCCTCTCCGACGAAGGGATTCGGCTTATTACTCTTAAAGGACACCATCTCAAAGAAATGCATCGATGGAATCAACAAATTAATGACTTATACGAGTCTGGACATATGGCTGCATTACGCACGGAATTTGGGGTACCCTAATTCATGGCAATTGATCCGTACGCGCTGATTGTGATTGGGAGTGGGCCTGCTGGGGAAAAAGCAGCTGTCAAGGCGGCCTATTTCGGGCACCGAGTAGCCTTGATAGAAAAGGCGCCCCTGTATGGGGGTGCTGGCGTCGTGACAGGCACTCTACCATCCAAAACTCTCAAAGAAACAGCAATCTTCCTATCTGGTAAGTACGATAAGGGATTATTTGGCGTGGATCGATCTTTAGATCGATCCGCTGAAATTGAGACCTTCATGTATCGGAAAAACTATATTATCCGCGAGGAATCAGAAGCTGTTTATTGTAATCTCCTAAAACATTCTATTGATATTTATCATGGAATAGCCTCTTTCAAAGATGCGCATACTCTGTATGTCAAAGGAGAAGAAACGATTGAATTACGAGGAGAATTCATTCTTATCGCTACCGGTTCCTACCCATTTCATCCGTCCTCGATTCCCTTTGATGGGAAACGGATTCACGATTCAGACTCCATCCTCGATATCTCTACATTTCCCAATTCCATTGCAGTACTTGGAGCGGGGGTAATCGGATGCGAATACGCCACGATTTTCGCAACAATGGGCAGTAAAGTCTTCCTCATCAATCGCAATCCAGAAATTCTGTCCTTTATTGATCAAGATATTGCGTCAGAATTCCAGACTCAGATGCGCCATGATGACATAGACCTTTTCCTAGGTCGCAATGTGACTGCAATTGATAGACCATCGCAAGAGCACTTGCCTCTTCAGGTGCATTTAGATGATGGTGAAATTCTCTCTTCAGATATGTTTTTATTTGCTGCAGGTCGCTGTGGTGCTACAAAATCTCTCCATCTAGAGCGTGTGGGACTGTCTCCTACATCTAGAGAATTAATTGAAGTCAATGCTCAATACCAGACAGCTGTGCCCAATATCTATGCTGTGGGCGATGTTATTGGCTTTCCTGCGTTAGCTAGCACCAGTATGGATCAAGGACGTGTGGCAGTTTGTCACATGTTCGACACAAGAGATCTGGAACAACTCTCCCCTGTACTACCCTATGGTATTTATACCATCCCAGAAATTTCTTCTGCTGGCTTTACAGAACAAGAGGCGCGAGCAAAAGGCATTCATTATGGCATAGGGAGCGCCCGTTACTCAGATCTCCCGCGAGGCAAAATCATGGGATCTCAAGTTGGGCTCTTAAAACTCATCTTTCGACAAGATGATCTGATTGTACTCGGGGTTCATATCATGGGTCTGATGGCTACAGAATTAATCCATCACGGCATGACACTCATTGAAAACCGCAACACCCTGCTCGATGTGATTGGTAAAGTCTATAACTTTCCTACATTTCATGACCTCTATAAATATGCCGCTTATGATGGCCTTAGCAACGTTGCTGGTAGAAAATTCAAAAACTGATTCTAGAATGGGTAGGTGGTTGCCTTCTTAGTCGAAAAAAGAGTATGGTAGCCTTAGATTGTAACACTAGATTTATGCCCTAAAGGAGAGCTGTGAAGGCGTTTTTGCATATTTTTTCCACCCTATTTTTGCTCTTTTTTCTTGGTATGTTATGGTGGTCTTCCAATTCAATAGAATTGGATTTAAAAGCCATTCGTCGCGACCTGACAGAATTGAAACAAACCCGTATCCACTCAACTAACTCCGACACATCCACTCTTGTAGAACCTATACCTATGGTCTATTCTCGTCCTTGGATAGATGCTTCCCTTCCGAATCTTTTGATCGAAGACCCTTATATACAAGAAGTCTTGCCTAGCCTTCTGGGGGCAGATTTTGTTCCAAAAGGTATTCTACGTGAAGCCATATTAGGCCGTCCTGAACATCTCCATCCCTTTAATGGATTTCGCGATGTGGCACAATTCTATGATCTTTGTGTTCCTTCACTTGGCCGATCCCATATAGGAAAATCGGAAGAATTCGCTCCTGATTTAGCGCTCAAAATTGAGAAACGTCCTCGCTCTGATCTACCTGGGGCCTATGAGTACTGGGTCCACTTGCGTGAAATGTTTTGGTCTCCTTTGCATCCTGCTCATTTTTCGGATCAGATTCACTTATCTCCTCACTTTCTACGTGATCATCCCGTAACGGCTTATGATTTCCGACTCTATTACGACATGGTCATGAATCCTTATGTATCTGAAGCTAAGGCTATGGCTTTACGAGGCCATTTTACAGAAATTGAAAACTTTATCATTAAAGATCCACTTACTTTTGTGATTCAATGGAAAGCTGTGCCTGATGAAGAGGGGGTCTTGCACACAAAGTATGCTGCTTGGAATCTTACAGCAGCTCTCAAACCGTTGCCTTGTTTTGTTTTTCAATACTTCACGGATGGTGATCCTATTCTCAATGACCAGGGGGACTTTTCCGTATATCAACGAGATCCCCTCTTTGCGCAGAATTTTTCCAATCATTGGTCAAAGAATGTAGTAGTCAGTTGCGGAGCCTTTCAATTTGATGGGTTTTCGCTTGAAGGCATTCGATTTATAAGAAATCCACGCCATTATCAACCTTTGGATGCATTGGTAGAAGGTTATGACATCTCATTTAAGGAGGGTCTAGATTCTGTGTGGCAAGCATTCAAAGCTGATTTGATTGATCTATGCTACTTGCATCCTACTCAATTTGCTGAATTAGAGCGCTATCTCCATAGCGCTCCATATCAAAACGTACGAACACCTTTGTCTGAAGTATGCACCTTGGATTATATGGATCAATCTTTCTATTACATTGGATGGAACCTACAAAGCTCCTTCTTCTCCAGCCGGGCTGTACGCCAAGCATTAACGCAGTCGCTTGATCTACCCAGATTGATAGCCCACCATCTGAACCATATGGCAATCCCCCTATCGGGTCCATTTTCTCCCTTTTCTCCCGCATATGATCGAGAGATACCCCTATGGTCTTTTCAACCCGATCATGCGCGCTATCTTCTAGAACAAGAAGACTGGGTAGATCAAGATGGGGATGGCATTCGCGAAAAAGAGTTTCATGGTATTCGAGTACCATTCCGCTTTCGTCTTTGTTATTTTGTAAAAAGTCTATCGACTAAGGCAATGGTAGAATTTTTCTCTACGTCACTTCGTGACGTTGGGATTGATTGCATTCCTTGTGGATTCGATATTACAGACCTTTCGCGGCTCTTCGAAGACAAAGGATTTGATGCCATTGTTTTGGGATGGCAACTAGGCTCTCCCCCCGAAGATCCATATCAAATTTGGCACTCTTCAGGGGCCTATGAAAAAGGATCGTCCAATGCTGTAGGATTTGCGAACGCTGCAGCAGATCGACTCATAGATCAACTCAATATTGAGATAGATAGGGAAAAACGAGTGGAATACTATCACGCATTTCACCGTATTATTCATGATGAAGCACCCTACACATTTCTTTACACCCCAAAAATGCGTTTATTGTACCGCAACCGCGTGAAAAACATCTTCATTCCATTAGAACATCCCGAGTGGATTGAAGGAGCTACTGACGCCACACCCCATCTAAGAAGCTTATGGATCGCCGCCTAATCCGCTATCTAGTCCGTCGGTTACTGCTAGTTCCTGTCACATTGTTTATGATTCTACTGATCAATTTTGTGATCTTAAATTTAGTTCCTGGAGATCCTGTTTCTAGTGGAGGAATCAATCTAGTAGGGGAGGCTTCTAGAGAAAGCTCTGGAGGAATGGCCGATTCGGATATGCATCATCTGTTGTTTCGAGAACATTATGGACTTACAAGACCGATTCTGTTCAATTTTTGGCCCTACACTCCACGCAGACAGATCGAAGTAGCAATCCACCAATTAGCTCACCCCGAGCCAGGTGCTTCTCTCTATCAGGCTCGCTCCTTACGCAGAGAGTATGGGGACCGAGCACGATTTATTATGCCACACCTCGTACAACTAGCTACAAATCCTGAGTACCCAATAGAAGAACGAATCCAAGCTTCCTCTCTGGCATTGCGTGGTGGATTACAGCAAGGCTATACCGGCGCCTCCCTATCAGCTCAACAAAAAGAAAGGAATCGCTTGGTAGCATTAGAAAACCAAGAATTAGAAAAGTTACGCATTCTGAGTACCGATACGCCTACACAGATCGAGGAAAAAATTACGGCATTACAAGAATGGTTCTCTATGCATATAGAGAGATTTACATCCAAAAATGGAGCAACGGTATTCTTAGAAACTCGCTTTGCACGTTATCTCTATCGTATCTTCCACTTGGATTTTGGCTCCTTGCGCAACGATGCAAACACCTCCGTTTGGAGTGCTGTGACAGCACGTATGACCACCTCACTCACCCTAGCTATCGTGCCGATGCTTCTTTCCGCTAGTCTGTGCTTATGCTTTGGTATGATCATGGCGCGATACCATAATCGGTGGCCCGATCATGGTTTGAATTTTTTATTCCTGATTCTGTTTGCTATCCCCGTATTTGTAGCAGCTCCGTTTTTAATCGAAACTGTGGCATTACATCACACGGTACCCTTCACAAATCTCTCCTGGCCTGTTGGGGGATTTCGAAGTCCCTCGCCTATATATCAAGAATTTACCTCTATTAGAAAATTGGGCGATATTCTCGTACATCTCCTTCTCCCTCTAACTGCCATTCTCTATGGCAGTCTCGCGATCCAATCTCGACTATCGAGGACTGCGTTTCTGGAGGTGATGCAACAAGACTATGTGCGTACCGCCTACGCAAAGGGGCTGCCCACCTCTACCGTGCTCATCAAACACGTGGGAAGGAATGGAGCGATCACCATTGTGACTTCATTAGCTGCCTCCTTAGGCACGGTCTTAGGAGGAGCCTTAATTGTGGAGACTGTGTTTGATATCAATGGATTTGGTCGTTTTTTTTATGATGCAATTCTAAATCGGGACTACAATGTAGTGTTATTTTCTTCGCTAGCCGGGTCGACTCTCAGCGTGCTAGGGTATCTATTTGCCGACCTAGCCTACGTCGTACTCGACCCTCGAGTTTCATTGGAATAATGCATAAGATAGATGTAGTGGAGAGATCTAATCGGCAACGCCGCTTGTATACGGATAGACCTCGCTAAAAATAGAATCGGAAAGAGAGGGATTCGAACCCTCGATACCCTTTTAGGGGTATGCGTCCTTAGCAGGGACGTGCTTTCGGCCTCTCAGCCATCTTTCCCTATTTTCCAAGAGGAGGCATCACTATATCGCGTTTCTCCTTTTCTTCAAACTCAATCTCTTTTATTCTCCACCCTAATGAATAAGCCAGGCCTATTACCTCAGTCAAAAGAATCCGAAATGATGGTCTTAGGCTGCATGCTTTCCAGCACCGATGGGTTGAATATTGGGGCTGATGGCCTAGAGATTACAGATTTTTTTTATCCAGAACACCGCCTTGTTTTCGCAGTACTCAAACAATCTTATGTGCAGAATCGCCCTGCAGATGCACACCTAGTCTGCGAAGAGCTACGTAGACAAAATAAGTTAGATGAGGTAGGGGGTGTCCCCTATGTTATTTCTCTTGTGCAATTTGCTGGCACGTCCGCTTATCTAGAAGAGTATGTAGATGTGGTGCGAGCCAAGGCTATTTTACGCGCCATGATTGATGCCGCTCGCCAAGTGGATCGTCGGGCTAGAGAAGAGCCTAAAGAGGTCTTAGATGTTCTAGATGAAGCACAATCCCTATTTTTTAAGATTAGTCAGAGTGCGAATCCAGAAACTGGGACTACGATCAAAGATCTTCTTGGTGGAGTGCATGACCCAGATCGAGCCTCCTTTATTCAAAAAGTCCAAGAGCGTCAAGAGCGATATCGCACGTTAGGCGTGGACGACTCCAAAGTTACAGGAATTCCTACCCATTTCTTTGACTTTGACACAGTCATTAATGGACTTGGAGACTCGAATCTCATTATTATTGCAGGGCGCCCTGCAATGGGGAAAACAGCCTTTGCTCTGAACGTGGCACAAAATGTTTGTTTTAAAAACAATCTACCCGTGGGTGTGTTTTCTCTAGAAATGACTGCTGAGCAGTTGATCGATCGTATTGTCTCTGCAGAAGCCTCTGTAGAAGCAGAAAAAATTCGTACCGGCGCTCTATCAGGAGAAGAGTTTCAACGAGTGGTAGCTGCAGTAGGCGAAATGCAACAACACACCTTTATTATTGATGACCAACCAGGCCTAAAAATCACAGATTTGCGCGCACGAGCTCGTCGCATGAAAGAACGTTATGGAGTACGACTCCTCGTGATCGACTATCTCCAACTGATTGGCGGAGCAGGCTCGACAAAAACGTTTGAAAATCGTCAGAATGAAGTGTCAGAAATTTCTAGAATGTTAAAGACATTGGCACGGGAACTCAACATTCCTATCCTTTGTCTAGCGCAACTTTCCAGAAAAGTCGAAGATCGCGCAGGGCACCGCCCTATGATGAGCGACCTGCGTGAATCAGGAAGTATTGAACAAGACAGTGATGTAATTGCTTTTTTACTGCGTCGAGATTACTACGACCCCAACGATAAACCAGGGATGGCTGAGATCATTATCGCCAAGAACCGACATGGACGTATTGGGAACATTCAATTGAGCTTTGCTAAGGATTATGGTCTGTTTCGCAACTACACACCGATCCAGGTAAGTCTTCCAGAAGACTCATTTGCTACGTTATAGATAACGCAACGACACATCCATCTCGACAAGCACTAGGGCTGGCCCAGCTGCTAGCATATGCGAGACTTTCTCTCTGCTACATTCTCTTAAGAATATATTGGCCTGAATGTACTTTTTTGAACTATTTGACAATCCATATATCGTTATAATAAAATCTTTATACACATATAGTATAATTAGTAATTATTATAAATAGCAGGTTTTTATGGGATATATTAGTTTCGATAATACAAACAATATTGTGTACTCAGAACAAAAACTAGAATCTGCTCTTGCCACGCTAAGGAAAATTCACGAGATTATATGTGTTACAAATACAAAGAATCCCACTATAAAACAACAGCTCACCGAAGCAGCCACACAGATTCGAGACGGTTATATACGCAAAGTAGACGGGTTAAATTTTATTATTAAATTTTTTGCTAAAAACGGAGAGAACTTTCAATCTATTAATGAAATTTTTTGCAAAATAATCGACCCAGATTGCAATAAATTGACCATACAAGTCATGTCCAAATTAATGAATAGAGATATGATAAACCGTTATTTCGTGATCCTCACGGACGATAAACCTGTCATAGTAACGCCTCTTTTCTTTGCCGTTCTACAAAATAGCATTCCATTTACAACATATTTTTTAGATCATGGGGCTGATATAGAAAAAGGTCGTAAACAAGGCGAGGGTTTTGATAGCGCCTCCCCCCTGGCCTGGGCCTGTTTAGATAGCACGTACATTGATATCGTAGAACTACTCCTAAGCAAGGGAGCGGACCCCAATGGTTGTAATGAAAACAAAATCACTCCTATAATGGTTGCAACACAAAAACGTAATATACAAGCGATAGCTTTGTTAAAAAAATCGGGCGCTCGAGATGACAGCGAAACAACTGACGGCAAATCCGTGAAAACATTAATGGCATCTTACCCTCCCAGCGTCCAAAATAAAATAAAACACACCCTGATGACACCCGATCTATATTAAACCGTTCCGTAGAAGAATCTAAAGAAAGGCGCATGGATGCAGAGTTTTAGAATCTGCATATTCTCAAGGATAGATCGCTTGCAAGCTGATCCACTCAAGACGCCAAGCTGGCAGCAAGCATGTCGGGTAACTCTCGATGGTCAACTAAAAATCCCTATTCCATCTTTGGGGCTCCAAATATTTTGACTTCTTCTCTTAGAATAGAGTAGAATCTGGCCGTTCCATTGATTTTTGGTGTTTCATGTCATCAGTAAAAAAGAAGAGAAAATACAAGATTGCTAAGCATAAAAGAAAGAAACGTCGCCGTCGCGATCGTCATAAAACGAAGTAAGCGCGATGTCTCGTTCGGACACATTGGATCCTACCTATGATATTCTTGTTGTAGGAGGAGGCCATGCTGGCTGTGAAGCTGCTGCGGCTGCAGCCCGCATGGGAATGTCTACTTTATTGCTTTCAATGAATCTGGATACGATTGGCAAAATGAGTTGCAATCCCGCCATTGGAGGGATTGGCAAAGGTCATATGGTCCGGGAAATTGATGCTTTGGGTGGTCTCATGGGTGAGATTACCGATCGCACGGCGATTCAAAAACGAATGCTGAATCGTTCCAAAGGACCTGCTGTGTGGGCTCCACGAGCCCAGTCTGATAAATTAGCTTACCAGCAAGAAATGAAGCGGAAATTGGAAGAAATTTCCAATCTCGAAATTCGTCAGGGAACGACATGTTCGCTGCTCGTTGAGGGTGACCGTATTGTCGGTCTGCTGACCCAAGAGGGAACTCCCTACTATGCTCGCGCAGTTATTCTGACCACAGGGACATTCATGAGAGGGCTGATGCATATCGGATCCTCCACCTTCCAAGGAGGAAGGGCAGGGGATCCTGCCTCCATGGGAATCTCTCCCTTTCTTGAGGGGCTGGGATTTCGCCTTGGCCGTTTGAAAACGGGCACACCTCCACGCCTCAATGGACATACAATTGATTATAGCCAAACTGAAGAGCAGCCCCCTGAAGAAGGGGTCTCCTTCTCTTTTGATTTACCCCCAGCCTCTTACCTTCCTCAACTCTCGTGTTGGATTACCTACACAACAGAAAAAACAAAAGAAATCGTACAAGACAACCTCTTACAATCGGCCCTGTATTCTGGTAAAATCCAAGGAGTTGGGCCTCGATACTGTCCCTCAATAGAAGATAAAATGGTGCGCTTTGCGGATAAGGAGCGACATCAAATTTTTCTAGAACCCGAAGGGCTGCATACAGCTGAAGTCTATGTCAATGGGATTTCCTCATCGTTGCCTTTTGTCGTCCAACAGCAGATGCTTCGTTCCATTCCTGGACTACAACATGCTAAAATTATGCGACCTGGTTACGCCATTGAATACGATTATCTGCTGTGTGGTCAGTTAGCTCCCACCTTGGAATCCCGTCAAGTGGAAGGGCTCTATTTTGCAGGGCAAATTAATGGCACTACAGGGTATGAAGAGGCTGCGGGACAGGGACTTTGGGCCGGTATCAATGCAGCATTGAAATTGCAAAATAAACCTCCCCTTATTTTATCTCGAGATGAGGCCTACCTTGGCGTGATGATTGATGATCTCATGACGAAACCATTAGACGAGCCGTATCGCATGTTTACATCTCGAGCAGAATATCGGTTGCTTTTACGCCAAGACAATGCAGACTTAAGGTTGCGTCCTTATGGGCATGAAATCGGACTAATTGACAACCTACGATACGAACGTCTGTGCGCAAAACAAACTAGGATTAGTTCTACCATAGCATTGCTTCGTCAGCATCATATGCAATACCAAGGCAAGGGAGCCTCGTTAGCGCAAATTCTCCGTCGTCCTGAAGAAACCTACTCTTCTCTTTGTGTGAACCACCCCTGGCTCCCTGCTCTCGAGCCGGAGATAGAATTTCAAGTAGAATTTAATCTGAAATATGAGGGATATGTAGATCGTCAAACCCAGGAAGTGGCTCGTTTACGACAATGGGAAGAGCGCTATATACCAGAAGACTTAGTCTATGGACAGATCACGGGACTGAGTCGCGAAGCAAGAGAAAAGCTGGCCCATCATCGACCCTTATCTTTAGGTCAAGCTTCTCGCATTCTAGGTGTCACACCCAGTGATATTCAGGTATTAGCCATCTATTTAAAGTCATGTTCCATTTAGTACGACTTTCTGGCGGCACCATCCTAGACCATCTCCACATGGAGGAGTATCTTCTACGCCATGACCCTCATCTCTGGTGCTTAATTCGTACTGATGTATCGGATGCAGTTGTTATGGGTTTATCGAGCCGTGCCGAAGACTTAATTCATATCGAAGAAGCACAAAAACAATCGATCCCCATAATACGTCGTTATAGTGGAGGGGGTACTGTATTCGTAGATCACAACACCATCTTCGTTACGTTTATCGGAGCTGGCAAAAAATTTCCTAATCCCCTACTAGAAGAGGGGGCTCGTCATTTGTCTCCTTGTTTTCCCGAAGGATTTGCTTTGCGGGATCATGATTATGTAATTGGGAACCGAAAAGTGGGTGGGAATGCTCAGTATTTAGCTGCTCAACGTTGGGCTCACCACATCTCCTTTCTTTGGGATTATGACCCTAAAAAAATGAACATACTCAAAAAGCCAAAAAAACAACCTCCATACCGTCAAGATCGACTTCATGCAGATTTTGTCGTTCCTTTATGTTCTTATTTTTCATGTAGAGAATCCTGGATTGAGTCCTTGACTAAGCAATTACACGACTCTTTACCTGCTAAGCTATCCTCGTTACCTTCTCCTCCTTGGAACGTACCCTCTCGCCTTACAGAAAGATGGATTCCCGAGTCCACATTTTCCTAGCTTTATTAAAAATTAATAAAAACCACTAGTCTGCAAATCAAGAAATCTGTAGATTCGTTTCCTTATCCCTATCGTGTAAATACAACAGGAAATATGTATGTTCCCAAACCCATCGTACCCTTACTACCACCCTGGTTACCCTTTGTTCGAGAACTATGCAGGGGAGCCAGGCTACGCGCTGCAGAACGCATTTCCTGTACCAGGAACAATTCCGTATCACTTGCTGCCTCCTCCTCCCTACAGTAGCAGCAACCCTACTGGAACCTCTGTCTCTAATACTGTCGTCCTTCTTCATCCATTACCACCTTCCTTATCGTCTCTTCCTTCTTCCAGCAGCAACCCTCCTGCTTGGCCTTCTCATCATGCTGGGCCTTCTCATCATGCTGGGCCTTCTCATCATGCTGGGCCTTCTCATCATGCTGG
>CAYLUD010000017.1:21604-29325 GCA_964386785.1 uncultured bacterium
GTCTTCTCATCATGCTTGGCCTTCTCATCATGCTGGGTCTTCTCATCATGCTGGGTCTTCTCATCATGCTGGGCCTTCTCATCATGATGAGCCTTCTCCTTATGTCTTCAAAAATACATTTTTCAAAGATTATGGATTGGGCTACCCCTCCCTAAAGACACTCAACGAGTGGGCCACACCTGAAAATTTCGAGATATTGCAAAAGAATCCTAATGAACTATGTCGTGCCACAACAGTTTGCGCTGCCTTATCTGGAGACAGGGATCTATTGAATCCGGTTTCTGAATTAGAATTCACCCCCCCTAACCTTTCTGAGAAGACTTTCCAGTGGATGCGCTTGTATTTTGCTCAACAGGACCAATCTATCGCCACAATCATAACGGCTACTCCTAATGAGACAAGCACAGATCTCATGACTGTGGTCCAATGGAAAGAGATTATCGATTGGATCGTTTGGTTTGTGAATATTGCATTAGTTTGCTGCGAACATAACAAGCCAATGAAAGAGGCAAATGGTTTCTTTGAAAGCATTATGCAATTATTCAATAATTTAGCTGCACAAAAACTTCCAGAATTTGTTTTGCACATGATATTCCCTATTTCTCGCAATTTATTTCGTTTCAAGCAATATCATTCTGATATAATTCAAAATAACCTAGGCATTTCTCAAGGCGATATTATTAGTAAAGCGGAAGTTTTATATAATGATCTCTTGGCGATACTATCTTGTATTGCAAACAACACGTATGTGCCGATATCGCAACTGCGATGTGAGATTCCACCTCATATAAACACCGATGTGCGGATGACCATATTGTTGATGCAATGGTTATGCTCGCAAGCTTATCTCGATAGGAGAGCTGATTCTGCTAACATCAAAAAGGCGTATGATTCAATCAAAGATCGAGCCAATCCATTAATCCAAGCTTTCTTCTTGCGAGCATTTCCCTCTCCTAAGCTGCAGAGAAACCGGATTTTTTCTATAAAGCATTCGATCTCTAGGAATCATTTGTCCTTCCCCGTAGCACCTCATCTGAAGCCCTACTTCTTGTTAAGCGTCAAATGCTTCCTGGAGAATCGATTTGGCAAGGAGATTACTCATGCTGATGTTGGCAAATTCATTAACTTTTCTACTCTTTGTACATTACCGGCCCCCCCCCTCCAGCGTGTATAGCATAAAAGTGGCTATCCCCTGTTCTTCCACAATGGAATAACCCCAGATAGAACAAGCAATGGTATCGATTGCACGCTACCTGCAACAAATGCAAGACAGAGAGCATGATCATGATGCGGACAGAAGAACAAGAAACACAAAACTGTGGTTGCGGCGCCCTTTCAAGAGAGGTCGCCTCGATCCTTATGTTCCCCTAGTTTGTCCTATGCAATCGGGTCCTATGATCATTCGAGCTATTCCTGTAGATACATCGCTGGAATAGGCATTTCTTATTACAAGCAACTACATACCCTGAGCTCTCGAATGTGGAAGATTCCCCTTTCCTGAATCCTGACTAGCAAAAAAACATTGCTTGCTTCAAAAATATTTGATGGTGCTAATGTGCCTGTTTTATATACCCAATCTGAACGTGTATTTCTTAGTCCTAAACACAATCTTACGGAGCTCTATGAGCTACCAACTTGCTCTTTGTGGAGTCCCGTTATGAATACTGCACCACCTGCTTTCATGACTAAAGAATATAGACATTTTTACTTGCGACGCTGCCATTCTCTCTTAGGATTTGCTCTCCTGCTGTTTGTCATCCAACACTTATGGGCAAACAGCCAAATTCTGGAGTTCCTTTTATGGAAACAACCAACCTTCATTCACTATGTGAACAAGTTACACCAGATACCTGCACGGATATGGATTGAGGTGTTCCTGCTGACCTTACCTTTCCTTTTCCATATTGGTTGGGGATTTTCTTCTCTTTGGTACTATTTACGCCATCCGAATGTCATTCCCAATAAAATGGTATACCCACGACAAAGAGCCTTCCACTGGCAAAGAATCACTGCTGTGGCACTACTGGTGGGCATTGTCATTCATGTCGTGGATATGCGTTGGGTACATAGCCCGAAGGAAGTGAATGGGGTCTACTGGCTTTCTCTTCCTACGCGGTGGATTGACCGCATCGATGGGTGGGGCTCAATCCACTCCATGGAAGGATCACATGCCTTGATTGCATTTCCCGACATCGGAACTGCATTTTTTTTCCTATTACAATCCACCTTTTATCATATACCTTGGGCACTATTCTATTCTCTACTAGTAGCAATGACCTCGTACCATGCTTGTAATGGCCTTTCGACCTTTTGTATGACATGGGGCATCACAACAACGGCACGAGCTCAGCGCAAGATGGCTCTGTTCTGTTTAGCCTTAGGATTAGGATTAACTTGTTTAGGATGGATTGCGATTTGGAGTAGCTACTTACTTGCAGTTGGAGAGGTATGAGACGTGTCATCGTAGTAGGAGGGGGATTAGCGGGATTATCCGCAACAATTGGCCTCGCTGAACAAGGCATTCATGTGACTCTTGTTACGCTCACACCTGCAAAACGATCCCACTCGGTATGTGCTCAAGGAGGAATCAATGCCGCGATGAATATTAAAGAGCAGGACGACTCACCTGCCCTACATGCATACGACACCTTGCGAGGGGGGGATTTTCTTGCAAATCAAACCCCAGTGATCGAAATGTGTGTGGCGGCTCCCCAACTGATTGAACAAATGACACGATGGGGATGTCCCTTTCATCGAGATGCGTCGGGGGGGCTGGATGCTCGTCGTTTTGGAGGAACGTTATACCATCGCACAATATTCTGTGGCTCTTCCACAGGACAACAGTTGCTATATACCTTAGATGAGCAAGTACGCCGCCAGGAGGTACAAGGATTGGTCCATCGTAAAGAACATCATGAATTTCTTCGTTTACTTCGTGATGAAGATGGCCGTTCTCGTGGGATATTACTGATGAACTTGTTTCATCATGGATTAGAGATCTTACAAGGTGATGCTGTAGTCTTTGCTACAGGGGGATTAGGATGGCTTTTTCAATATTCTACCAACTCTTCCTTATGCACGGGAGCTGCGAGTGGTCGATTATTTCAAGAGGGAATGGATTATGCTAATGGGGAGTTTATTCAAGTACACCCTACAGCTATGCGAGGAAGTGATAAATCGAGACTGATTTCCGAGTCTGTACGCGGAGAGGGGGGTAGAATCTGGGTATATGGTAATAGTGACCTGAGGATTGAGCACCCGGATGGATCTCGGCGTCCTTGTGGAGAAACAGGAAAACCTTGGTATTTTCTGGAAGATCTCTATCCTGCCTATGGCAATTTGGCAGCACGTGACGTCACATCGCGAGCTATCTTACAAGTATGCCAGTTAGGTCTGGGTGTTGATGGGGAGGCTCAGGTGTATCTTGATGCGACCCATTTATCTGCAACAGCACACCAGAAAGTGCTCTCTGTTCTTGATCTCTACAAGAAATTTACTGGCGATGATCCCAAAACGATACCCATGAAAATTTATCCTGCTGTCCACTACTCAATGGGTGGTGCGTGGGTGGACTGGCCATCCCGAGAGGATCCCGATCTAGCACATAGATTTCGCCATATGACAAACCTACCGGGTTGTTTCCAATGTGGCGAATCAGATTACGAGTATCATGGAGCCAATCGACTGGGGGCTAATTCTCTTCTATCCTGTATCTTTTCGGGATTTGTTGTAGGTATTGAGGTTCCGAGATACCTGGATTCCACAACGCTCCTCCCATTCCCTATGGCCAAAGCCTTGGAAGTACAACGAACAGAAGAAGAGCGCATTCGCGCACTCTACCTCTCCTCTCATCACGAATCCTCTCCTATGCTTTATGAAGAATTACGATCCCTGATGATGAGTCATATGACCGTCATGCGGTGCAATACCAAACTTCAGGAAACGCTAGTCTCTTTACAATCCCTCAAAGAACGAGCTCATTACATCCAACTAAACGACTCTCACTCCTTTGCTAATCATGCCCTTCAAAAAGCCCTCCAACTCATCCCCATGATTGATCTAGCCGAAGCTATGACCTATAGCTCCCTACTGCGAAATGAATGCCGTGGGGCTCACTATAAGCTGGATACCCCCCCAAGAAATGACTCGGATTGGCTGAAGACAACCATCGCGAGTTATACTCCAGATGGCCCAAAAGTGCATTACAAGCCTGTAGATCTTTCTTATATAGAACCACAACAGCGCGATTATACGAAGAAAACACCCCCTCCGATCTGGAAGCGCGACACGCCTGCCCAGTCTATTTTAGATGCAAGATAGCGAAACAAAAATGGTCGTATATATGGATTCCTTTTTCAGAAATAGAGACTGATTCCCTGTGATTTCTTGGATAAAAAATGCAAATAGGCTATTCCGAAATCCGTGCACTATCTGATCCATATCTATCGCGGGAGCCCCGATCATCAGCATTGGGACACATTCTCTCTAGAGGCAAAGGGTGGCACTACCATCATCTCAGCCCTTATGGAAATCGAACGACATCCTGTTACAGTAGAAGGAAAACAAGTCTCCCCTATTGTATGGGAATCGAGCTGTTTGGAGGAAGTGTGTGGTTCTTGTTCGATGGTGATCAATGGGAAACCGCGCCAGGCCTGCTCAACTCAAGTCAGCGCGTTGCTAGCCACAAGCCCGGAAATCCATCTCTCTCCTCTATCTAAGTTTCCTTTGATACGCGATTTGATCGTGGATCGATCGGGCATGCTAGAAAATTTACAACATGCCTATGCTTGGGTAGAAGAGCGAGAACAAAAGGGCATTGGGCCTCCTATGCTTCCACATCAACAAGCTCTCATTCATGCTCTTGCATCGTGCATGAGTTGTGGTTGTTGCGTAGAGGCTTGCCCTCAAGTGAATCCATCTACTTCATTTGTGGGAGCGGCGGTTATTGCCCAAGCCCACTTATTTCATACACACCCCCTCAATCACGCGCATCGCCAAGAGCGTCTCCATTTTTTGATGAAAGATCATGGGCTTCGGCATTGTGGGAATGCACAGAACTGTGTTAAAGTTTGTCCTAAACAGCTCCCCTTAACCGATAGTATTGCCGAAATGGGGAGAGCTACAACACGGCAACTCGTTCATGACCTTTTCTCATTCTGAGCGCCTTCCTACGCTTTGGTTCTTCCTTGCGTTGCAGCTGTTTCTAGTTCTTTGGTTCGTACCTCGTGTGGGGATACACCTATCGCCGGATGAAGCTCAGTACTGGTGCTGGGCTCAAGAATTGGATTGGGGATACTATAGTAAACCCCCTGCGATTGGATGGCAAATTGCGGCCACTACCTGGTGTTTTGGAAATACAGAATGGGGAGTGCGGGCAGGAGCCCTCCTTTGGGGGATGCTGATTCCCCTAGCGCTCTACCGGCTAGGACGTGCTATTCCCTTACGTCCTAAAACGAGTTTTTGGGTAGCACTACTCTGGGCCTTTAGTCCTATTGGGTGGCTATATGGGCTTGCCGCAACAACCGACGGGGGGATGCTCTTCTTTCTTCTTCTGGCGATGACAGAAATGGCTCGAGGCCTCACAACACATCGAGGACCCAACTACCTACGTGTGGGCTTCTGGATCGCATGTGGAGCTCTCTACAAATGGCCCATCTATCTTTTCTGGCCCCTGACTGCTTTTATGAGTCTCCGGATGCCCCTCCTCAAGAAGGGGCGATGGGGCTGGGGGTTCCTCATTTCCCTATGTGCCTTCTTACCGATTCTGTATTGGAATGCACACCATGATTGGGCTACCTTTCAACACACGTGGCGTACTGTCCATCGATCCCATTCTGGGCATGGCAATCTACTGTCTTTTTTAGGATCGCAGATTGGGATCGTATCTCCTTTGATGGTGGTGGCATTCTTTTGGAGTCTCAGAGAGTCACGCCCCCCTATGGCCTTGCGGTATCTACTGATTTTCCCGATCATGATCGGGGTATATGTGATCTTATCATGTTTCAAAAAAATACAACCCAATTGGGCGCTCTTTCTCTTTCCTTCTATGTTTTTGTGGGTGGGATGGAAGATGGTGGAGCTACGACGTACTACCGCGCGCTGGCTATATGTACAAACGATCCTTTCTTCTTTAGGAGTCCTATTGGCTTTGGCGATTCCTTGGTGGCAGACGCATTCGAGCTACCTGCCTATCCCCTATCGCAACAATCCATTCCGACAAACGATGGGGTGGGCAGCCCTCACTCCTGCTTTGGAAGCGGTGGGGTATGATCCAGAACATGACTACCTTTTTTCTGACCGATACCAGGCAACGAGCCTATTGAGTTTTTATGGACCTGAGCAACGGCCAGCTCTTTTTTTCAATTTGACAGAATCTAGAAAAAATCAATTTTCCTATTCCCGTCCACTCACAGAACGTGAACAGGAGCGACGTGGTTTCTTTGTGATAGTAGAACAGATACCAAGTAACCATCTTGCATGGTATCAAGAACATTATAGTGAAAAGCTGAGCCCTTACTTTGCCTCGGTCACTTGGCGAGGAGCTTTTCCCCTCTTTGTTGTGCAAGGAAGACCAGTGAAGTGGGCTCTCATTTTTGAATGTGGACCATTCCATGGTGTATATCCCCCGGAACGTGACGTCTACTAACCCGATAGCAATTTAGAGCACTGTTTTTCTTGGGAACAGTGTATGCGCATTGTGCGTAGTCTGGGTCACCAGTTCTTCATAGGGTATGTTACGGAGCTGCGCTACATAGCGCGCTACGGTAGCTACGTAGGCAGACTCATTTGGTTTCCCACGAAAAGGTTCTGGGGCTAGATAGGGAGCATCGGTTTCAATCAACAGACGATCCATGGGCATGGTGCGCACAATATCTTGCAGCTGCAGACTTTTTTTAAAGGTGACGATACCACTAAATGATAGGTACCATCCTCGCTCTAAGATCACCGCAGCTTCTTCTTGCGTTCCTGTAAAGCAGTGGACCACCCCTGGTCCTTGATATGTATCTGCCCATAGAGAAAAAAAATCCTGGAAAGCCTCTCTACAGTGTATGATGATTGGCAAACGCAACTCCATGGCTAGGGCAAAATGACGAATGAGTAGTTGCTGTTGGGTAGCCTTGGGCGCGTGTTCATAATGATAGTCTAAACCTGTCTCACCAATCGCAATGAGACGATGTCCCTCTGTGCGGATTCGCTGTTCATCGACTCCTTGTTCTGCATCGTGAGGATGGGTAGCAACAGCAACATCAACCCATGGATACTCTTGTTGCAAGGTAAATCCGAGCTCCATTTCAGGTATGGAGGTCGCGATATGAATCAAGCGGCCTACACCTGCCGCTTGTGCACGCGCTAACAGGTCATGAATGCCCTCACCGCGCAAGTGAGCATGCGTATCAGTTAGGTAATTGAGCGACATACTCGTTCAGGATATTCCCCGTCAAATTCTGAGGCAACAGAATTGGTTTGGCTCCTGCCTCAGGAGGATATAGAGCATAGACAGGCACGCCAGTGCGACCCATAGCTTCTAGCTGTTGCGTAATGACGGC
Source organism: uncultured bacterium (assembly GCA_964386785.1). GTDB lineage: Bacteria > Chlamydiota > Chlamydiia > Chlamydiales > JAAKFR01 > SZAS-3. The sequence goes on from CAYLUD010000017.1 coordinate 29,152, forward strand.
ATCCTTTTTTGTCCAATCTGCAACCATCGGGACTACACCATGTTCCTTAAATAATTTTCCTACATCGGAAGAATGGAGAACCACCTTATTCACCTGACAAATGAGGCACCACTTCGCTGTAAAATCCACGAATACAGGCGTACCATTGGCTTGTAATTGGGCTACTTTTTCTGG
>CAYLUD010000018.1:0-28853 GCA_964386785.1 uncultured bacterium
CTTCGCCGCGCCGCGCGGAAATATTCGCCAGCTCCGCGAGCTGCGGCGCATGATTCAAGTTGATTACGTTGATGGAAACGTTGGCGCTTGTGCTTAGCGGAGTGCCGGTGCCGTCGCCATCGTCCGTCGCGGTGAAGCGTAACGTGTACTGGCCTGCTTGGCTGGCGCTCGGTGATATCGTGACCCCGAGCGCGCAATCCTTCTGCTTCGCGAAGTGTGCGAATTTCTTGCCCTCCCCAACCAGGGGATGCTTCAAGATGTAGAATTTTCATGAACCCTATCCTTACATTGATGCCAAATTTTCCTGTGACCAGCAGAAAAGGGCAACTCATTCACTCGAGCAATCTGTACCCACTGATAGTCGGAATAAGAAAAAGAGGAGGCAACCCGATATAGGGTAGGATATAGAGTCACTCGATATCTCGTAAAGGAATGAATCACGGGGACAAGATCTATGATCTTCGTTGCAGTCCAAGGAGACTCAGCAGAAAGAAAAACGGGAAATTCATACAAATCTGCCATGCGAGCCCCTGAGGGAACTTGTCGAATCAACAGGCGATCCTCTAACAAGACTACGGCTACATGAGCTTCTTGCTTCTCTATGGCTGGTCGAATCCTCTTCGTAGGGAACACTTCCTGCTGTTGATGCTCATGAGCATCACACCCCCTGCGTAATGGGCATTCTGAGCACCGAGGATTCCTGGAAGTGCAGATGAGCGCTCCTAATTCGATCATTGCTTCAGAAACTTGCCACCCACCTGTGCGGTATACATAAGGAGCTAATCGCTCTGCAAGGATCCGACGTGTACTGGGACGTTCTATCGGCAATCCTACTGCCCAATACCGAGCGAGCACTCTCAGCACATTACCATCTAAGGCTGGCGTGGGAATACGGAAGGCTAAATTCAGGATTGCAGCTTTGGTATAAGGACCTACCCCAGGTATGTGATCCAGATAGAGCGGATCGAATCGTCCTTGATGCTCACTCACGATATACTGAGCTCCTCGATGAAGAGCACGAGCTCTTGTGTAATAACCCAACCCCTCCCACAACTTGATGACCTCTTCTATAGAAGCGGCTGCAAGAGAATGTACAGTCGGGAAACGAACCATCCAACGAAGAAAATACGGGATCACAGCCTCGACGCGGGTCTGCTGTAACATCACTTCAGAAATCCAAACTGCGTAGGGGTGTCGGTTTTCTCTCCAAGGCAAACTGCGTTGGTTGCTTGCAAACCAATCTAAAAGTGAAGAAATATCCTCAGCACAATTCTGTCGTGAGTCTTTCATCTATAAGCCTACGATTGGGTACTTGTTAGCGTATTCTTATTGATAGATATCTCACCCTGGGATCTTTTCGAGGGCATGTGCACCCAGCTATTTCGAATGCAAGGGGCATTCTGACAACTTCGCAAACGAGGACACCGTTTTTCAAATTTTTTTCGAAAAGGACAAAGACCCATCCACCCTTGGTGCTGATCTCCTTCTGGTTTATACTTATGCAAGGAGGATGGCCCAAAGAAACTTTGAGTAGGTGTCGTGGTCGTAGCTGCTAAATGGAGGGGCAGGGAGTCCATCGCAATCACGAGCGCGGACTGAGCAAAAAGATGTTGTACTAAGGGCAAAGATAGAAAAGGTAATATTTCTATATCCTTCCCTTGCTCTTGCAAGATGTCTATCAATTGTCGAGCTTTCTGCTGTTCTGTAGGAGAAGAACACAACACAGCAAGAGGTCGCGATTCCTCTTGCAACACTGCGACCAGATCATCTATAGGAAGGCACTTGTTGTGCCATTGAGCAAAAGGACAGACAATAACCTTGCCCCGCGGTAAGGTTGTGAGTTGTCGTTGTTCTGCTTGGGTCAATTTCAATTCGACAGAACCGTATTGAAACGTAGTCGTATCGCCCAAAAATCCCTGCACCAGACTGAGATAGTCCTGACGCATGGTGCCACCTTTCGGGATCCTAATATGCTCGTGCGTAAAGAGTAGATTGGGCCATTCTGCTACATGATGGCGATCAAATCCTACTTTTTTAATAGAGCGTATGAAGGCAAGGACACACGCGGATTTCATGTTACCTTGCAAATCATATACCAATGAATACGACGGCATCGAGCGTAAAAAAACGAATATCTTACGCCATCCAGTCCAACCTTGGCGTAACCATAGATGCAACGGGCATGTATATACCCGATCAATATCAGGGTGAGCCTGGACAAGGGCCGCTCCTGCAGTATCCACAATCCAATCGATCTCAGCAAAAGGATAGCGAGAACGCAAGTAGGATAGTGCTGGAAACGTTTGTACAATATCCCCCAACGCGGACAGTTTTATTAATAAAATTTTCATTTCCTATCAATCCAATGAGCAGAAAGAGGGAGCATATCGTTTTTTTCTTTTGCATGGTACAATAGATCCCATGCGCATTCCCCCTCCCTCTGTAACCACGCGGCTATTGAGTTATCTCAAAGAGAGATTGCAACATCATGAACCTCCAATTAGCACCAAACAAGTGCGGTGGTGGATTGAACACCAGCGGTGCCGCATTAATGGCCACATTGAATCTTTTTCTTCCTCATGGATTCATCCAGGTGACACGATAGACCTGATCACAGACTCCCCCCCTTCACTTCAAGACACTGTAATCTATGAATCACCTGAATTCCTCGTGGTAAATAAGCCTGCCTGGACTTCTTCTGAACAAGTAAGTATTTTCTTTTCTTTTCCACTTCTGCATCGTTTGGACCGAGATACGACTGGTGTATTACTCTTAGGCAAGTCACAGGACATTGTCTCTGCAATGCATGCTTTGTTTAAAGAACGACGCATAAGGAAAACGTATCTTGCCTGGACCTCGCCTCCTCCAAAACAGACACGAGGCACCATCTCGTATCGTCTGAAAACTAGTCCATTACGAGAAGGTGCGGTAATCACTCGTTGTGATGCAAAAGGATTGGAATCTATCACCCATTGGGAAAAAGAAGAACAAAAAGGCAATCAAGCCTTGCTTCGCATTCATCCTGAGACGGGTAGAACGCACCAAATTCGAGCGCATTTACAAGCAATTGGATCGCCTATTTTAGGGGATACCGTGTACGGGAATCGGAAACAAAGAGCTCTACGTCCTCTCTTACATGCCGCTTCTTTGGAATTCATTTGGCACGACCATCTATGTTCCTTTCAAGCTCCCCTTCCACCTGATTTTACTTGATCCTCTATCTGATTCTTTGTACCATGCTTGCTTATGTTGCAGATTGATTTGCGGGGCAAACGCGCGTTTATTGCCGGGGTAGGAGACGATCATGGATTTGGCTGGGCCATTGCTAAGGCTTTAGCGGAGGCTGGTTGCGAGATCCTCATTGGAACGTGGACCCCTGTGGCGTCCATTTTTCGCATGGCTCTTGAAGCAGGAAAGTTTGATGCATCGCGTCAGCTTAGTGATGGATCCATGATGCAGTTTGCTAAAATCTATTCTCTAGATGCTTCTTTTGACACCCCTGATCAAGTGCCTTCTGAAATCAAAGAAAATAAACGATACAAAGGATTGCAGGGATACACTGTATCTGAAGTAGCGCAGAGTGTTGCAGCAGACTTTGGTTCTATTGATTTTCTAATCCATTCCTTAGCGAACGCTCCAGAAATCAAATCCCCGCTACTAGAAACCTCGCGTAGCGGCTATCTGGCAGCCTTAAGTGCCTCTTCTTATTCATTTGTGAGCCTACTCTCCCATTTTGGCCCTTTGATGACTCCTCATACGGGAGCTACATTATCTCTTACCTATATGGCGTCCGAACGAGCTGTACCTGGATATGGGGGCGGGATGAGCTCAGCAAAAGCCGCATTAGAAAGTGATACTCGCACCCTTGCCTTTGAAGCGGGGCGCAAATGGGGCATCCGCGTCAATACCATTTCTGCTGGAGCCTTGGCTAGCCGAGCAGCTAAAGCGATTGGGTTTATTGAAGAGATGATTGCGTATGCGCAAAAAACGGCTCCTTTAGTGCGTCCGTTACTGGCCGAGGAGGTCGCTCATTCAGCGGCATTTCTATTATCTCCTCTTGCGGCTGCTATCACAGGAGTCACTTTGTATGTCGATAATGGTATGCATGCAATGGGTGTGGGTGGAGAGATGCTACCCCAAGATCCTGTTCACCAGTAGATACCCGCATGCGAGATATGTCTATAACCCCACTCCGCCAGCTATTTCGATATTTTGCCCTGTAATTGATAACGCCTGATCCGAAAATAGGTAAGCTATCATACTAGCCACCTCTTCATCAGCAACAGTGCGTCCCATAGGCAAGATTTTAGGGTCCTCCAACACTATCGACCCATTGAGGTGACCGGGTGATACCATATTGACTCGCACGCATGCTGACGCCAATTCTTTTGCTAGACATTGGGTATACGTCCACAAGCTATGTTTTAAAAGATAATAGGCGGAAGCGCGCTGCCAGACCCCTCTTAAGCCTGATGTACCTAGATATACCACCCCCCCCTTTGCTTGACGAATGCCTGGTAACAGAGCCTCTGTAAGAGCTATCGGCGCCAGGAATTCTAAGGGAAGCAAGAACTCCAAGGTTTCGCTCATACGGGATGGTGGGTTCTCAAGATATGGACCCACCGTATAGACTAACCCAGTAATCATAGGACCTGAATATTGTGCGAGAGATTGTTCCACATGGTGTAAATCCCAAGATACACAATGAACCTCAGCCCCCAATTGACTACATGCTTGAGACAGCTGACACAGGACCTCTATAGGCTGATGAGTATGAAGAACAAGATTCCATCCTTGAGCTGCCAATTTTCGAGCAATTGAGGAGCCTAATTGACTACCACATCCGGTGATCAAGATCATGAGCTCTCCAAAGAACAGGTGGCGGTACCATAGGGCAATGGCTTCTCTATGTGAATATTCCAGCGATGATCGCCGAATGTTTCGATCAAGGCGCATTGCATTACAATAGGGACTTCCTCGATCCAATCAAAGGGTTTCTTACTCAAGATATCGGAGCAAATACCATAGATTTGGTCATAATCTATCGGTACTCCTCCCTCTTTCGACTCCCTAACAATCCATTCTATGCAACATTGTAGAGGGATGGAGCGAGTTTTTTCATGAGGATACACACCCAAAATACAGGGCATAGTAAACCGAAGAGACATCTTCACTGCAACGACTCCATGGCTTGTTGAATACACTCCACAATGTGATTGTTGTGGATAGAGGCGCGAATATGCGCAAGAGCAAGAATTTCAGGCGGGGCATGTTCCATAGCAATTGCAATATCCGCTGCAGCCAGTAATGAAGCATCATTATAGTCATCCCCAGCAGCAATGACAGGTATCTTTCTTTCCTCTTGCAAATCCATAATCACTTGGCCTTTAGTTGCATCAGGATGATTGATATGCGCAAGATATTGCGTGCTGCGTAAAGGATCTTGAATAGCAATCACTCGATAGGGCAAATCTCGTGAGATCGCTTGCATTTGCTCATAAGAACCAAAACACTTGGCACAAGCGAAAGAATCAAGGGGCACCTCATTCCATGCCTGTACAGGCATAAGGATCGCGTGAGAGTGGCGCATGCGCGATTCAACGTACGCTTTTTCCTCAGTACGAAAAGAATCTGGTCTATAGTAGCATCGATCCTGATCTTCTTTACCTGCTTCTAGACACCACCCCATACCTTGAGCTTGAAAGTGACGATCTAGTAAGGGAATCTCCTTCTTGGATAGATATCGTTTACGATACACCTGATCGAAGGAATGGCGGTAGAGGGCAGCTCCATTTTGGACAGCGATCGAATACGTTTTTTTTACATGAGCTAGAATGGGAAGAGCAAAATGATAGATCCTACCTGTGATGAATACGACATGCCACCCCTTATCCATCCATTCATTTAATCGAGCTACGATTTCAGGAGAAAGATCTGGGTGGGCTATCGTACCGTCCAAATCAAGTGCGAGGATTCCCTTAAATCGCTGCATATTTTACACTACCCTTATGGCTCTATGGATTTTCTTTCTTGCTACAATCCCCAGCAATGCCGAACCGGGAGCTGTCGCAACAACCTATACGTATCTTTCTCAGCTTGTCAATATGTTTGTGGGTCTAGGTGCTGTACTGCTAGTGCTCTTTGCTAGTATCTGGGTAATGAAAAAAATATCCCGTATTTCTTGGTTAAAACCTACGACGACCCCACATCTTCTGATTAAAGAACGACGAGTATTAAGCAATAAATCTACTCTCTATGTAGTGGAAATGGATGGAATCGCTATTCTACTTGCGGAATCCCCCGCAGGTGTTTCTGTAATTCATCAAAGAGAGTTATTGGAAGAACCTACCCCCTTACCCGAAGCGGACCCTTCTCGATTTTTTATTAAAGATCGCACAGAATCTCTGTAATAACATGTCATCCAGATGGAGTAGAGGAGCTAGTTGGTAGACATTCGCTATTACACAGACCTAAACGCAGCAACTGCATCGACCGATCTTCTTGGCTTGCCTGATGGCAACTTAATTCTATAGAGAGGACGACCATGAGATCTCTACGATCCTTATTTTTTCTTTTCTAAATATAAGTAAAAGCGTATAAGTCCAGTCTATGCTGAGGTTTGCGTTGTTGTTATTGTTTTTGTGCGGATTAACAAGTTGCTTATACAAAATGCCGGACGAAAACACGATCTCCACCCTCCCCAACGCAAACAACCCTTATCTGACCCGAGAAAAACCGATGCAGTTGACACCAGGAAAATAAATTATGTTAGTGCTAACTCGCAAAATCAATCAAAAGATTCGCATTGGAACTGACATCACTATTACTATTTGCAAAGTACAAGGGGATCAAGTTTCTATTGGCATTGAAGCTCCCAAAGAGCAACGTGTCATGCGAGAGGAACTATTAACTCCACCTACAGAGAACCCCGGGAAAGGATCTCTTTCATCTTAGGATCGTATGACCAGTCGATGGATTTTTTATGATACTGAGACTACGGGTGTGAAGCCGGGATCAGATCGTATTATCGAAATTGCAGCTTTCGACCCCATACGTCAAGAAACGTTCGTCCGACTGATCCATCCCGAATGTCCGATCCCAGCAGAGGCTACTGCCATCCACCATATCACCGATGAGATGGTAAGCCAAGAACCCTCTATTCGTGAGATTCTTCCTCTCTTTATTGAGTTTTGTGGCCCTGATGCTGTACTAGTTGCACATAACAATGATGCATTTGACTTTCCCTTTCTCCATGCGGAAGCATCGAGAGCGAATTGCGCACTACCTAGCTGGAAAACGGTAGATTCTTTGAAATGGGCTAGAAAATATCGCTCGGATTTACCTCGTCATTCCTTGCAATTTCTCCGGCAGATTTATGGGATTCCCGAGAACCAGGCTCACCGAGCTTTAGATGACGTATTGGTGTTATATCGTATTTTTTCTCTCATGACGGACGATCTAACGGTAGAGACGGTACTACGTTTGATGCAAGAGGTCACCCCCGTCACAACTATGCCTTTCGGCAAGCACCAGGGAAAACCTCTACAAGAGATTCCAAAGGAATATGTTTCTTGGCTAGATAAACAAGGGGTATTTGAAAAAATGGAAAATCAACAATTAAAAACTGCCCTTCAGCAATTGAACATGCTATCGTAGCGTTGTATGCCTACTTCACGCAGCTCGCGCTCACTCCATGTCTATGGAGACTCTAGGTGACCTCGTATTCTCCTTATCTACAACTTAAGTCGAAACTACAAAACAATCGCATGCAGGTAGCCTCTTCCCCCTGCCCCAACGATCTTTTTCTTTTCTACGACTGGGACCAATCCTCTGCTATACAACTGCAACTAGCTGATCTAAATACACTTAATGGATGGGCTATGACCCAACAAATTCCCCTAATCAAACTTTCGCTACCCGCATTAGCGGTGTGTTTGGATCGCTATGCCCTACTCCCTATAGGCACTGCTTTTTCTCAAGGTGAAGGTCCTAAATTTGTATTACGGCAAGGCGCCTCCCTAGATCAGCTTTCTTCTATTGCAGTGCCTGGTCTCCACACAACAGCATACGCATTATTACGACAATACCTGCCCTCTACTGCTACTGTGCGAGTCTATCGTTATAACACAATTTGCGATGCCTTAGAACGTGGAGAGGTCGATGGAGGGTTACTGATTCACGAATCCCAATGGAACTATAAGGCCTACGGATTCGTAGAAGGTATGGATCTAGGAAAAGAATGGAACCGTAGGACAGGACTACCTCTTCCGTTAGGAGGTTTAGCCTTGCGGCGCGACTTCAAATGGCCTGAACTCGTTTTGCACTGTTTGCAGAGGTCGATGTCCTACGCTCGAGATCACTGGCAAGAACTCGTTCCTTTTTTACAGCAACACAGCCAAGAAGAGGCAGAAGCCCTACTCAAACGCCACATTGACACGTTCATCTCTGAGGATACGTATTCGCTATCGACAACTGGAAAAACAGCATTACGCACCTTATTACAACTACCAAACAACTCCTGGCTACACCCAATATGCGACTCATTCTAATCGCTCATTGGATTGAAGCCTGTGCTTTGATTGAGTATTTAGAAGCTATCCCACTACCTGGATCAGAAGGCCCGCTCTGGAATCACTCTGTTCTGCCCTGTGCCTACTCCTATTCCCATGGAACCATTATTCTCACAGACCTAGGAGCTCCGGCCGCAGTAGCGGCCTTAGCTCAACATTATCCTGGGCATAGGGAAGTATGGAATGTAGGGTTTGCTGGGGCTCTTAGCCCTGACATGGACTTGGGGACTCTATATCCAATTAGAGAGGTAGATTTTGCATTGCCCCACTACCCGCACTCCTCTATCGCACGGCATGCCTGGCCTTCTGTCCCATTACAAACATCCGGATCTCGCCTGCTCTCTACTGCCTCTCCAATTCACGATCCAACAGAGAAGATGCAATGGGCTACACGAGGCTATGATCTAGTCGATATGGAAGGATATGCCATTGCACACTTAGCCAAACGTCTCTCCCTCCCGTGCACATTATGGAAAATCGTTTCGGACACCCCCAAACAATCTGGCAGCGCTACAATTCAAGAATGGGCCCCTATCTTAGCAGCTCGACTCTCTACTCTCTTCGAAACAACCCATGCGACGGAATTTCGCATAGCGATGCATACGCAGTTCAGCACCTGAAGCAGCGTGCCAACGCTCATGGCATGCACGCAGATATTGTTTGATGGTTTGAAATAACAAAGGAGGGTCATAATGAGCCCCGCCCATAGGTTCTGGGATGATATGATCAATCACTCCGAGTCGCAGTAAATCCTCTGCTTGCATTTTGAGGGTTTCTGCTGCCTTCTCTTTCTTTTCTGCATCTTTCCACAAAATAGATGCACATCCTTCTGGGGAGATCACAGAGTAATACGCATGCTCTAACATCGCAATTTCATCCCCAATTCCCATGCCTAGAGCTCCCCCCGAACACCCCTCTCCAATGACAAGGACGACAATAGGAGTAGGAATCCGAAAGAGTTCTCGTAGATTTTCTGCAATAGCCCATCCCTGTCCTCTTTCCTCAGCTGTTAAGCCTGGATAGGCACCTGGGGTATCGAGTAAAAAAAGGATAGGAATATGAAATTTACCCGCCATCTCTGCCAGACGACGTGCTTTCCGAAATCCCTCAGGGCTAAGCATCCCGAAATTACGATATAAACGGCTATCAGTATCTGCACCTTTTTCCTGACCTATAACCATCCACCGCTCCCCATCAATATGGCCTAAGCCCCCTACAACGGCATGGTCATCACCAAAGGTACGGTCCCCACAAAGTTCAAAAAAAGATGCACACAAATTCTGTATACAATCGAGACTTTTTGGCCTCTTAGGGTGGCGGCAAATTTGCACACGATCCCAAGGAGATAATTTCTTATAAATTTTCTTTTTTAATCGATCGAGTCGTAATTCGAGTTTGGACAGCTCTTTTTCAGAGACGAGTTGCTCAGTCTGATTTTGATCACGCAACTGACGCAAGGTTCGCTCATATTCAGCAAGATGCTTCTCATGTGGCAAAATTTCCATGCTAAAGATTATAGTTGATTTCTCAAAAAAAAGACAGTCAAAATGGGTTCTCTTCTCGTGCTACTAGATAATAGAAGACCTTTTGCCAAGGTAGTCTATGAGATAGGACGCAGCCCCGCGAATACCACTATCACGATAGTCCATCCAATAGATTGGAATATTTTCTAACCAGGCTGCATGAGTCCGATGATGCACAAATTCTCTTCTAAACGATGTTGTTTTCAATAGGGAAAGTATTTTTTTTAACACATTACCTGATAAGAGAATACCTCCTTGGGGGGAGTGTTTGAAAGCACAGTGCACCATTTCTTGGACTAGCAACGATAGATACCCTTGTAGCACCTCAGCACAAATTCCTTTCTCAAGGCAGAGGCCACGCTCTGTGATCTCTTCAGCTTTTTGTGCCTGCGGCTTTGCCTCGACTAGAGCATCCTTAGTCTGTCCCTGTTCGACGAAAAAATCGTAGAGCAGACACATCCCCTGTCCTCCTAGAAGAGTGTTATAAGACATTTCTCCATACCGTTGATACATAAAGGTCCATAACAGGACTTCTTGTTCTGTTTTAGGCGCCAACGAACAATGGCCCCCCTCAGAAGCTATTGGGTGATATGCCTTACCATCCCAATACAGGAAGGCTTCACCCAACCCTGTTCCCGGTATTAGAAGTACACGATGACCAGATTGGATGTTTTCTCCATGCAACAGCTGGATGTGAGAGCCAGCGGGGCGCGTAAGGTTCCAAGCGTGGGCCACCATGTCGTTGAGTAACAAGACCTGACTCCACCCCCACCTTGTGCGCAAGTGTTCAGCTGTAATGGGCGGCCATTCCAGAGCTGTCAATTGACAGCTCTCTGCAACTATAGGTCCTGCTAGAGCAAGGCATACGCCTTCGATGTGCTCTGCGAGCCGATTTGCAGAGAAAAAAGCTGTGAGCACCTCATCAAAAGAAGCAAAAGAACGGCTCAGTAGATCCATGCCCTGCGACAGATGGCCTGTGGCATCGGCGACCATCAGGCGACTATGGGTACCTCCAATATCAGCGACAAGCCACATGTCGCTCTCTCCAACGTTTGAAAAAAGATCTCCCATTCCGATACATTAAGCGTTCCGTATCTTCTTGTGAGCGTGGACTTCCGTCAAAAAAGACAGAATAGTCGGCAGCATTTTCCATCCCTGGAACAAAATGGGGCAAACAATCAGGGGGTTCTTTGGGTGTCGCTCGGTCGTCAAAAAAATCTGTTCCTAATACGAGGGCATCTCCCCACCCCTGCTTGATCCCATATTCTACGTGATTCCAAAATTGACTTTGTGTAGGCAACCCTAAAAATGGAGAGATAAAATTTAAGCCGATGATGCCGCCCCGATGTACAATTTCATCAGCAAACTCATCTGGCAGATTCCTCGGATGGGTATGGACTGCACGAAAATTGGAATGGCTAGCTATCACCAACCCATTCCAGTTACGTTGGATGAAAACATTCAAGATATCTTCAGCTAAAGCATCTGATGCATGGCTGAGATCAATCGGAATTTCTCTTCTGACTAACTCTTCTATGAATCGCAACCCGTCAGGCTTGAGTCCTATCTGCGTGGTATTACCGCCCCCAAATCGATTTTCTTCTTTCCATGTTAGGCTCACATAGAGTAAAGGCAACTTCTGCAACCACTCATCGAGTCTTTGGACTCCCTTTGCAAGTGGTTCTGATTCCAATACCAATCCTGATGCATTTTCTATTGCAGGAAGGACAGCGATCTGTTCCTGTTGTACCTTCTGATCTTGTGCACCTAACACGAAAGGTAGAGAGGGATTGTGAACTAACTCCCAAAACAATTGTTTTTGTTTTTCCATGAGCATCACAGATTCCGCATTGCTCTTCGTAAAGATAGCCATGACTTGCGTCTCTACTCCCCCTTGTTGCAATTGCGATACCGAACAGCGACTCCATGGATCGGTAATCCTTCCTCCTTGAGCAAGGTAAGAAAGGAGATCACAGTGAAAATCAATGATGGGCATAAGGAGATCCTGGATTCGCTTGTTGTACATAGCATTCAATAAGGCCTCCTGCCAATAGAGACTCTATTTCTCTTGAGGTTAGGTGATGGGCACACTCATAGATCTCATTTTGATCTACCAATACCACCGTTACAACGGATCGATGCAGTAGATCTTCACGTACACTAGGTAAATGAAGGGTTGAGTCTCGTGCAATCGCATGCTCTTGATTCGGCAACAGTAAGGGTAGAATGCCATAATTGATGAGATTGGATCGATGAATCCGAGCAAAACTCCTCGCTAATACCGCTCGAACACCGAGATATCGAGGGGCTAGTGCCGCATGCTCTCGACTAGAACCCTGGCCATAATTGGTACCAGCAAGGATAAAGTGTCCTGATGAAACAAAAGGTCGAGTGCGCACCGGATATTCCTCATCCAGTTGTCCAAAAACAAATTGGCTAATTGCAGGGATATTGCTACGAAAGGGCAATACTTTAGCACCAGCAGGCATAATCTCATCGGTAGAAATATCATCCCCCACTTCTATTAATACAGGGCCTTGTAATGAGCTAGGTAGTGGTCCAAACAGGGGTAGAGGCTGTATGTTTTTTCCCTTATCAAGGGGAATCCTTTTCCCAGCTACTGGCATATTTGGAGGAAGAATTGCATCGGTAAGGATCACTTGATGTCGAGGTTCTCGTATACGAGGAGCTTCTTGCCCTAAAGAACGAGGATCTCGAATTTCGCCATGTAGAGCCGAAATGGCAGCTACCTGGGGGCCGCATAAATAGACCGCATCCTCTTGTGTTCCCGAACGACCTGGAAAATTTCTTGGCACGGTCCTTAAAGAAGGACGTCCGATCGCGGGGGCCTGCCCCATGCCAATGCATCCGTTACAACCTGCTTGATGAATCCGAGCCCCACTATGAATCAGCTGTGCCAGCACGCCATGGCGTGCTAGATTTTCTAAAATCTGGCGCGATGTAGGATTGATATCTAGAGAGATCCTTGGGTGAACTTGTTTCCCTTTCAATATCTCTGCCACCATAGCAAAATCGCAGTACCCTGGATTTGCAGAGGAACCCACCATTACTTGATAAATAGGCAACCCTTCGACTTCACGTACGGGCACTACGCGATCTGGGCTGCTAGGCAAGGCTATCAAAGGTTCTAATGTGGATAAATCTACCTCTTCATGAAGATCATACTGACAACCACGTTGCGCTTCTATACGGACCCATTGCGATCCTCTCTTTTGACCTTTCAAAAATTTTTCTACATGCCGATCTGAGGGAAAGACGGATGTGGTAGCGCCTAATTCTGCCCCCATATTCGCAATCACATGCCGATCCATCGCTGACAGCTCTTTGAGTCCTGGACCATAATACTCTAAAATTTTTCCCACTCCACCGGAAACGGTATGTCGTCGTAACAGCTCTAAAATGACATCCTTAGCACCCACCCAAGGTGGTAAACGCCCAGTCAGATGAATGCCCATAATTTGAGGCATCTTGAGATAAAATGGTTCTCCTGCAATAGCCAAAGCAACTTCTAGTCCTCCTGCACCTATTGCAAGCATGCCCAAGGATCCTGCAGCACAGGTATGCGAATCGGATCCCAGGAGAGTTTTACCTGGAATACCAAAACGCTCCATATGTACAGGGTGAGAGACTCCATTGCCAGGGCGGCTATACGCAATACCAAAACGTTGGCACGCGCTGAATAAAAAGAGATGATCTTCTGGATTTTTATAATCTTCCTGCACCAGATTGTGATCGACATACTGAACGGACCATTCTGTTTTTGCCCTATCCAAACCCATAGCTTCTAATTCTAGCATCACCATGGTGCCTGTGGCATCTTGGGTCAGGGTCTGATCAATACGAATACCGATCTCCTCGCCAGGGACTAATCGTCCAGTTAATAAATGAGAAGTCAGAAGTTGTTGGGTAACAGAGAGAGCCATAGACACGGTAGTAACAAATCTACTAGCGAGTCGTCAAGCATCACTCAATATTTTCTCTATTCGATTCATTAATGCAAGATCGGTCCGTACAGCTGATGTCTCGATCAGATAGATCCGTTGCATCCCGTCAGCATCTGCTTGTCGCAGGTCTGCATACAGAGATCTAGCCATAGGCACAATACTCCGTTCTCCAGCTTGCAGAGGGGGAGGAGTGGGGGTAAATAGAACTTGTGCCTTAGGCGCATAATGGCGATATTTCATTCCAGGACAAATAGGGTGTATGGAGCTAGCCTTTTGGTAGGACACCGGGACACCTAACACTTCTGCGATTTGTTCTGCAGAAATGGCCCCAGGACGCAAAATACAGGGGTGCGGGTCTAGGGAGACAATTGTGGACTCTAATCCAATTCCACATTCCCCGTGCAACACCAAAATTTCTGTTCCAAAATCGGCTACTACATGTTCTCGAAGTGTGGAGCTAGGGCGACCCGAGAGATTTGCCGAGGGAGCTACAATAGGATGACCCAAACCCTGACACAAGGCCAAGGCTATGGGGTGATTAGGCATCCGCACGCCTAAGGTAAGCAGTCCCGCGGAAGCTCTTGCGGATATTCCCTCTTTTTTTGTGACAAGTAGAGTCAAGGGTCCTGGAAAAAAGACCTCCGCTAAACGGTAAAAGGAATCTGAAAGGTGGGTAGCGATCTCTTCGATCTGTCTTATATCACCCACATGGGCAATCAATGGATTGTCTTGTGGACGTCCCTTTAAAGAAAAAATACGAGCAATTCCCTGATCTGAGTAAAGGGAAGCCCCCAACCCATAGACAGTCTCTGTTGGGAAGGCAACAACTCCTCCCTGCCGTAACACATCAAGAGCTTGATCTAACACGGAATCAGTATATTCGGTTCCCATATTAAAACCATATAGGAAACCTAGAAGGTTCCTATACGCTACTCTCTTATCTTCCTATACCTTTAGCTTTCTTGTTTTCTGTGTCGGTACGGATTGCATTACAGGCTTTTGCAGAAAATGGAAAGAGTCAATAAATTTTTGATACTGTACCCGATCAGCCTCTTGTTCTTGGTATACAGCGAAGACCTGGTATAAAGTATTCCCAGACAAGATCAATTGTCCCTGGAATAGAATTGTATCACTTTTCACTAGGAATTCTAAAGCATCAGCTCCCTCTACCTCAAACTGTCGCATCGATTTCACCTCAGCATCTGGAAGGGCTGCCAGCATACCACCAAACCCATCTTGCAGATTGACTTCAGGCCGACTCATATCAATTTCAGGTGGATAGGTCCAAACGGATACCACATAGACTACATTCTCATGAGGCTCGCTCAGATATGTTTGATACCGAATTAATAAATCCGTCTTAGGAATTTCAATTTTCTGATCCACGATCTGAGGTTCTGTGGGAAGCTGGATGGTGAAATTTCCCTCTGTTGAGGTAAATAACTGCCATTCTACTTGCTTCATTTCTTCAGCAGGAATCACCTCATTGACTTCTGCTGATAGTAGATGGGCGAGAGAAACAACCCCCACTGCAATCATGGTACGAATCCACATAGCTACCCTATTATAAAATTTCCTATTACCTAATAGTATAAAAAATATTATTTACAAACTAATGATTTTTAAATGAAAAGCATTTAATTAATTATTAAGATCGAAGAACCTATCTCGGGGTGTTGCTTTTTTAGAGAAAAAATCTTACCATACATCCCCAATGCCGACTGTCGCTATTATCCCCGCTCGTTTACGAAGTTCTCGTTTTCCAAAAAAAATACTCGCAGACATACTTGGAAAGTCTTTACTACAAAGAACTTACGAACAGGTTATTCAATGCAGCGAGTTAGACCAAACATTCATTGCTGTAGACGATCCTGTGGTAGAGCAGCATGCTCGTTCCTTTGGCGCAGAAACGATTATGACCGACCCGTCATTACCTACTGGATCTCATAGAATTGCAGCAGCGATAGCGCAACAAGCTATCCAAGCTGAAATCGTACTGAACGTACAAGCTGATGAACCCTGCTTTGATCCAAAAATTGGTTCTTTGCTTATTCATGCGTTACGGAACAACCCCACGGCTAGCGTGGTTACCCCAATTACTCGGATTCGTTCCGAAGAACAACGCTTAAATCCTTCTGTGGTCAAATGTGTATGTGATCAGCAAGGAAGAGCTCTCTATTTTTCTCGTGCTCCCATCCCCTATTTCCAAACATCTGATGCTGCTACACCTTCTTACCGCCACATCGGTGTGTACTGTTTTCGAACCCCCCTCCTAATGACCTATGCAACTCTATCTCTAACTCCATTGCAAAAAGCAGAAGATTTAGAACAGTTACGACTTTTAGAAATGGGATACCCGATCCACGTATGTGAAGTACAAGAATCTGCAATTAGCGTAGATCGACCTGAGGATATTGAAAAAGTGGAAGCATGGTTATGTCAGAAGGCAGAAAATATCTCTTTGTAACAGGGGGAGTGGTTTCTTCGTTAGGGAAGGGGCTCTCGATGTCTTGCATTGGTCTCCTATTAGAAAAACGGGGCATTCCAATCGCCATGTTAAAGCTGGATCCCTATTTAAATGTGGATCCAGGCACCATGAATCCATTTGAACATGGGGAAGTCTATGTTACAGATGACGGTATTGAGACAGATTTAGATCTAGGCCATTATTATCGATTTACTCATGCGACGATCTCCAAAGAATCGACAGCCACGTCAGGACAAATCTACGATACGGTCTTGAAAAAAGAACGCCGCGGAGACTATTTAGGGAAAACGGTTCAGGTCATACCTCATATTACGGATGAGATTAAACGAAGAATTTCGCTCTGCGGGGAATCGCATCCTGGAGCTGTAGTGCTCGTGGAGATTGGTGGAACCGCTGGTGATATTGAGTCATTGCCGTTTTTAGAAGCTATTCGACAATTTCGCTATGAACACCCTCAAGATTGTCTGAATCTACACATGACCTATGTGCCGTACCTAAAAGCAGCTAAAGAGGTAAAAACCAAACCTACCCAACACTCTGTGCAAACGCTGAGAAGCATCGGTATCCACCCAGACTTTATTCTCTGTCGTTGTGAATTACCTTTGTCACAGTCTGTGAGGGATAAAATCAGTCTTTTCTCTAACATTCCAAAAGAACACGTTTTTGAAGCTCTGGATGTCACACAGTCCATTTATGAACTCCCTATACAATTACGCGCTGGGGGTATCGATCGAGCCATTTGTGAGCGATTTCATCTTCCCCATGCCCCAGCCCCTCTTGAAGATTGGGAGCGGTTACTTCAATCAGCCCAACACCCGAAACAAACGGTACGAATTGGCATCGCAGGCAAATATTTAGAATTACAGGATGCCTATAAGTCCATTATTGAGTCTCTACATCACGCGGGTCTCCAATTAGACTATAAAGTAGAGATTGTTCCTATTGAAGCAGAAACCGATCGGGTGCTTGCAGAACTACCCCAATGTGATGGGTGTCTCGTGCCTGGAGGATTTGGAACACGTGGCTGGGAAGGTAAAATTGCCGCAGCGCGCTACTGCCGAGAGCGCGGCGTCCCCTATTTTGGCATCTGCCTTGGCATGCAAGTGTTAGTCGTGGAATTTGCTCGCCATGTAATGGGGTATACAGAAGCAAACTCAACAGAAATGGACCCTCAGACCCCAACACCCATTATTTCCCTTTTATCTGAGCAACGAGGTGTGTCGAATTTTGGAGGCACGATGCGATTAGGAGCATATCCATGCCGGATTGCAAGAGATTCCCTTGCATACCAGGCCTACCAAACGGATCTCATTTCAGAGCGCCATCGTCATCGCTATGAATTCAATAATCAATTTCAACAAGAAGCCGAGAATGCTGGATTGTGTATTTCGGGAACCTTGGATCAGAGCCTTCTCTGTGAAATTGCAGAAATACGTCGTCATCCTTGGATGGTAGGCGTGCAATTTCACCCTGAATTCAAATCTCGACCTACGGAACCTCATCCCCTATTTGTTGCGTTTTTACAGGCTAGTGCCAACCTAGTCAAACGACCAGCTCCATGAGTCGCATTCTAGCTGTAGACTATGGAACAAAACGTCTCGGACTGGCACTCTCTGATCCAAGTCAGATTCTAGCCTCTCCCCTACCTTTTTTGCTCACTTTAAAAACAATGGAGCAAACAGCGGACGCTGTGCTCACATTAGCAGCACATCATCAAGCTGCGTTGATTCTATTGGGCTACCCTTTACATCTTAGTGGGAATCGAAGTTTTCTTAGCGATGAAGTGCTGCACTTTCAATCCGCAATCGCGCAAAAAAGTTCGATTGCAACTCGTTTATGGGACGAACGATTAACCACAGCAGAAGCGGAAAAAACATTACGGCTAGGTGGTGTACGTCGTAAGCAGCGTTCTCAGGTTACAGATTCATTGGCTGCTGTTTTGCTCTTGCAAAGTTATCTAGACTCCCAAAAACAGATTTGATTAAATAACCCCATAACTTTGACACGCACATTGCTGTCCCACAGAAAGTACTGAGGTCTATTATGTCTGAATCACCCGGAGAGCCTATCCAAGACAGGAAGGTTGATGAAAAATTTACCAATCCTCTCTACGAAAAAGGACCTTCTTCTCGCATTATGGACCCTTGCATCCTGGTGATTTTTGGAGCTACGGGTGATCTTACGGCGCGTAAACTATTTCCAGCCTTGTACAATCTCAAACGTGATGGACAATTGCCAAGCCATTTTTGCGTTGTCGGTTTTGCTCGTCGCGAAAAAACTCACGATGCATTTCGAGAGGAAATGCGCCAAGCAGTTTCAGATCACTCGCGTACTCAGCCTATCGATGACAATCTATGGCAAGAATTCTCTAAGCAGATTTTCTACCATGCAGCGACCTTTGATGAGCTGAATGGTTACACGCAATTACGCGCTGTATTAGAGAGTTTAGATCAGCAGTTTGGCACAGGCGGCAATCGTATTTTTTATCTTTCTACGCAACCCAGTTATTTTCCAACGATTATTGCCAACCTTGGACAGGGAGGATTGATCTACTCAGCCCTACAAGAAAAGAAAAAATGGTCACGGGTTGTGATTGAGAAACCCTTTGGACATGACCTGGCGTCTTGTTTAAGGTTACAACAGTTTGTGTTGCATCATCTGGATGAAAGTCAAATCTACCGTATTGATCACTACTTAGGGAAAGAAACCGTTCAAAACATTTTGGTCTTTCGGTTTTCGAATGAAATTTTTGAATCCTTTTGGAATCACCACTACGTAGATCATGTGCAAATTACCATGGCAGAAGAAATAGGGATAGGATCCCGTGGTGCTTTTTTTGAAGAAGCGGGCATGTTGCGAGATATCGTACAAAACCATCTCATGCAAGTGCTCTCTTTGGTTGCCATGGAGCCGCCCGTATCCCTAGCTGCGAATAGTATTCGCGATGAAAAAGTGAAAGTGATCCAGGCCTTACGACCCGTTGACTTAGCTCACTTTAGTCAGCAGGTCGTCCGAGGGCAGTATGGGCCTGGCTATATCGATGGCTCTACAGTATGTGGCTATCGAGAAGAAAACCATGTCAGCCCCACCTCCTCTGTGGAGACCTTCGTAGGCATTAAAGCCTTTATAGATAACTGGCGCTGGGCAGGAGTGCCTTTCTATATTCGAGCTGGGAAAAGACTACCGAAGCGCGTTACTGAGGTCGCGATTGTCTTTAAGGAGGTCCCAGGGATTCTATTTGCTCGCAAGGGACACAAAAATGAACCGAACATTCTCGTGCTACGCATTCAGCCAGATGAGGGTATTGCGCTACGCATCAATACTAAGGTCCCAGGCCCTTCTATTCCTATCCAACCTGTGAAAATGGATTTCCGTTATGGAGCTTATTTCGGACTCACTCCACCAGAAGCCTACGAGCGACTCATCTGTGATTGTATTTTAGGAGATGGCACTCTCTTTGCTCGAGATGATGAGGTCGTCTCATCTTGGCGATATTTTTCTCCTATCTTGGATCGATGGGCTGAAATGGGTCCGTGTGACTTTCCTAATTACGCAGCAGGCTCATGGGGGCCTAAAGCTGCAGATGAACTCCTTGCTATGGATCAGCGGGCCTGGAGGCTTTTGTAAGCTATGACGGATTCGATACCTATCATTCGAGAAGAATTGTCTCGGGCTTGGGCGGCACATGAAGGGGAAGAGACCACGCGGGCATCCCTATTTAATCTGCTCGTATATGTACGAGATCAAGAAGCCAAAGAGCGCTACTATGAACTCATCCAACATGTAGTGAGTAAATTCCCTTCTCGCGTACTTTTTTTAGTCTGTGGACCCCGTCAAGAGGCGGATGACATACATATCCAAGTGACCTGTCAACCAGCAGGAAATGGTGAACTGAAAGTCTACTGTGAAATGATTGAGATTCAAGCTCAAGGTAAGTATGTAGATCGCATTCCCTTTTTAACTTTGCCTCACCTCTTGGCAGATCTTCCTGTTTTCCTGCTATGGACAGAAAACCCTGCACATCATTCTCCCCTATTGCAGGAACTACAACCCTTTGCCACTCGCATTATTTTTGATGTAGATGACATCGATTCTCTACCTGGTTTCGCTCATGCTGCTCTTGGAATGATGCACAATTTTCAATGTGTGGTGGGTGATTTATTTTGGAACGCAATTCGAGGGTGGCGTAGAATTCTTGCAGAAACCTTTTCTACCCCTGAGCGTTTCATCATCTTAGGTAAAGCCCATCACCTAGTGATCCGTTACAATACGCATATTCCATGTGAACACCCAGCTCTTGAAACACAGGCAGCCTATCTGCAAGCCTGGCTAGCAGCTCGTTTGAATTGGAATTTTGAAAGTTTTGAACGGATTGAGCAGAACGTACGTCTTAGTTATCGACGACCCCTACATGACGTAGTGGTTATTTTACAGCCAGTCCAAGTCTCTTTTTTACCTGAAGGAGCTATTGTAGAGATGGAGATCGAGAGTTTAGCTAATCAAGGGCACTACCTACTTTCGTACCAGGAGACTCGCCCTGCAGTTACCGTGCATTACTCAGACGCAGATCAGTGCGACTGTCCTGTATCTTTCTTTCTCCACCCTTCGAATCCTGGACATGAATTAGTTACAGAAATTTTTTATCCCCAACCTCATGAACATTATAGAGAGATGCTACAAATTCTATCCATCCTACCTTGGGAGCCCCCATGTTAAGTTATCGATGGGATCAGCGTCGCACCCTATGGATCCCCGGTGATCGTCAATCTACTATCGACTATGCTACACGACGTTGGGTAGAATCTGCCCGTGCTGCCATACGACAACGCAATCGTTTTGCAGTCGCGTTATCAGGAGGATCTACGCCAAAAAAAATCTTTGAAACTCTTGTAGAACAGTATCGCGATGCATTACCTTGGAATCAGGTAGTCCTCTTCTGGAGTGATGAGCGTAGTGTCTCTCCGTCAAATCCTGATAGCAATTTTCATATGGCTTGGGTAGAGGCAGGGCTAGAAACGTTACCTATTCGGTCGGTATACCGTATGGTGGCCGAATCTGATCTCGAAGCAAATAGCCAAGCATATGAAAAGAACCTACATGCCGTCCTAGGGAACGATAGCTTAGATCTGATTATGTTAGGGATGGGTGATGATGGTCATACAGCCTCTTTATTTCCCAATACAGCAGCATTACACGAGTCGACACGTGGGGTTGTTGCGAATTATGTTCCTCAACACGCTACCTGGAGGATGACCTTCACCTATTCGTTGATTCATCGAGCTCGTGAAGTGTGTGTCTATGTCATCGGCAAAAATAAAGCCGAACGTGTACATGCCGTATTATGCACTACTGACTCTGCTACAACCTATCCCGTGCAGAGCATTGGGTCTCAGGACAATCCAGCGTCATGGATCTTGGATGAAGAAGCAGCGTCCTTATTGACATTTCCACAATAATATGAAGCACCACAGACAAGTATGTGTCGTGATTCCTGGCCCTGATGATGCCTCTATTCGGCGTCAGCTAGGTGCCGCCAAAGAGCTAGGAGCTGACCTAGTAGAATTCTGCGCTGATCTCTTTGATCCTACAGCCAGCCAGCATATAGCAGAATATCTCAGACTCGCAGCCCCCTGTCAGACAATTGTAAGGGGAGAGTGGCAAGGGCTGAATAGCGACTGGATCGATGGCCCTGCAGGGAATCTATCCTCTTATCATGATCATGCAACAACACCTGCAGATCTTAATGCTCTTGTACAATCTTTACCATGCACGCCGATCCGTAAGCTAGCCTGTATGACCCATTCTGTTCTGGACGCATTGCGTTTAATTCGCTGCGCGCAACAACATCCTGGATTACTCACAGTGGGCATGGGAGAGCATGGCCTTCTAACCCGTTTGATGACCTCGTATTGGTCATATGCCGCCCTATCTTCTAACGAAACGACAGCCCCAGGTCAACCAACGATCCACACTCTACAGCACTATCCCTACTCTTCTAATTTATACGGTCTGCTTGGAGGAACGGTCGTGCAAAGCCCCAGCCACCTCACGCACCAATCCGTAATTCGTCGCTATGACTTAGATGCACTGTATGTGAAATTGATTGTGCAGCCTCATGAACTCTCTGATTTTTTATCTCTTGCTAAGGAAATAGGAGGAAAGGGTTTTAGCGTCACTACTCCACTCAAAGAGGCCGTGGTTCCTCACCTAGACGAAGTACGAACTAACTTAGGATGCGTGAATACCCTGTTGTTAGAAACAGGGCGTTGGATTGGGTATAACACAGATGGTGAAGGGTTGTTAGCTACATTGCCTGTGGGAGTAGAACATGTCGCCATACTAGGAGGTGGAGGGGCGGCTCGTGGTTGTTATGGAGCCCTCAAATCGGGTGGCTTTCAAGTAGATGTGATCAGTCGCCACCCTACAAAATTTGCTCCATTTATTCCTTTAGAAGATCTCTCCCGAATACCCTACGACCTATTAGTACAAACAATTCCCCACGCCGATCTCCACGTATCGGTACATCCTGGGGCAAGAGTGATTGACTTGAACCTTTCCCCTAGTCCATTTCTTAAGAAGTTGCGAGAGGCTGGATATTGGACCCAAGATGGCAAGCCTCTCTTCATTGCACAAGCGGCACGACAATTTTCTATTTGGTTTGATCTCACCATTGAGGACGTGAGCGATTTCCTTACTTCTGTGATGCCAGAGAGATGGGATTAAAACACAACATTCGGTTCTATTTGTTGTGCAGCAACAATTTTTTCTACAATCAGGTCACAATCATCTGTCATCGTCCAGAGATTCAAATCATCTGCATGGATAAATTGTTCGCGTAACGGCGCTTCTTTCATCCATTGGATGAGTCCTGTCCAAAAATCGATTCCTACAAGAAAGATAGGCACCGGTTTCGCTTTCTTTGTTTGAATGAGGGTCAATACTTCAAAGAGCTCATCCAATGTACCGACTCCTCCAGGCAGAAAAATAAATGCCTGTGAATACTTTAAAAAAAGTACTTTTCTAACAAAAAAATAACGAAGACAAAGACGATATTTTCGATCAACAAAAGGATTATATTCTGCCTCAAACGGCAGATCTACACCGACCCCACAAGAGACACCACCAGCACGGTGAGCCCCTTGATTTGCAGCCTCCATCATTCCTGGACCGCCTCCAGTGATTGTGGCAAATCCTTTGTTTGATAATGCATAGGTGAGTTTCTCTGCAATCGAGTAATAAGGGTGGGTAGCAGGTGCGCGAGCAGATCCAAAAACAGTTACGGCAGGACCGATGTCTGCCATGGTTTCAAATCCATCGACAAATTCTGCGATAATACGGAAAATTTTCCAAGAATCAAATAGGGTTTGACGTTGACTCATTACGGCTTACTCCTATAGTCTACACTATGATTAAAATGCAAATTCAAATCCGATCCCTACGCCATTTTTTTACTCTTTTCTGCGAAGTCACCCGCATAGAATTTAGTTTGTTTGGACTACCCTTCCTATTGGCTGGATGTTTGCTTCCTTTTCGCGGGATCTCTCCACTCACCTACGTATCCTGGAAATGGGCCCTTGTCCTACCAGCATTTCTAGCTGCACGGTCAGCAGGGATGCTCTTTAATCAATGGACAGATGCTGCATGGGATGGGCTCAATCCTCGCACCCAAGGGAGAGCGATTCCTTCGGGGCGTCTATCTCCTGAACCTGTCAGAATCTTGGCGTGGCTTTTTCTTCTACTATTTCTTGCTCTCTGCTTTTTGATTCATCCCCTCTGTGGTGTGTTAGGGATCGTTGCTGCCATATTGATTGCACTCTATGCCTACTCCAAACGATTCAGTTGGGGGTGTCATTTTGTGTTGGGAGCTATCCACGCCTTAGGTCCCATCATGGCTGCGGTAGCCGTATCCGGAAAATGGGTCCCCTCATCCGTCTGGATTGGTCTTACAGCTGCCTGGTTAATTGCTAGTAATGACATGTTGTATGCGGTACAAGATGAAGCTTTTGACCGAGCTCATCGGTTGCACTCCGCTCCCGCAAGGTGGGGCCTTGAACCTACTCTTCGCGTTGCGAAGATCTTATCTTTTCTCGCGACTCTCAGTTTACTCGGGCTTGCTGTGTCAGGAACTCTGCATCCTATATTTTTTGCTGCCCCTCCTATTTTTGCACTGCAATCTTTAGACTTTCATCAAAAAATGCGCCAATACCTATTGAATCCTCAGTTTTTACCTCAAGTGCCGGTCTTATTCAAGCGAGCCAATATTACTTCGGGTACGACAATTTTCTTTTTTGTGTTGCTGGGGATGTTACTATGAGACTGGTTGTTGGCATTTCTGGAGCATCGGGCATCATCTTAGCTCAACGCTTTCTTGAAGCCTGTCCTCACCCCATGGATGTCATCATTAGCCCAGGAGCTTTGCATACGGCTCAGCTCGAGATAGGTCTTGACCGTAGAACGCCACAATCCTTTCTTTCTCGCCTTTCTAGTGAAGCAAGAGAACGGATCACGCTACACCCAATTGGTAATTTAGGAGCTACCATTGCGAGTGGATCCTATCCTACCCGTGGCATGGTGATTCTACCCTGTAGTATGGCGACAGTTGCTGCCATTTCTATCGGACTAGGGGATAATTTGTTACGGCGAGCAGCGGATGTGACGTTAAAAGAACAGCGGCGCTTGGTTCTTGTGCCTAGAGAAACCCCCCTTTCCGCTATTCATTTGGAAAATTTACTCAAGCTATCTCGATTAGGAGTCTGCATCGTGCCCCCAGTACCCGCATGGTATCAACACCCCTCTTCTGTTGTGGATATAGAAAATGGGATTGTAGGTAGAGTGTTAGATGCTCTGGAAATACCCCACCAGCTGTATGCCCCCTGGAAAGGTTCTTTCCCCATGTCAGAAATAGCTACTGAACCCAGTCCTCATGCAGCACGCACTATTTCAAGCCTATCGCAACAAGCTCCTACACCTGATCGCCTGATATCCGTAAGGCAAGGATGTCAGACCCTATTATGACGACTCGCTCTTAAATCTCTCTGGTAGTGTTCCATGAATGACTTCATGCAAGTTCTCAATAGCTACAAAGGCTGTAGGATCTTCTCGATGTATGAGTTCTTTCAGTTCGGCTAGTTGAAGACGTTCTACTACAATGTATAGGATTTCCCGTGTATCCCCGGTATAGCCTCCCCGCCCGTACATCACAGTGAGTCCCAATCCTAATTCTTTCATGAGTAAGTTCGCAAGATGTTGCGGATTACTCGAAATCAGCATGACAGATTTTGTTTCTTCAAATCCTACGATTACAGCATCCATTACTTTGGTCGCAACAACATACATCATCAAAGAAAGAAATGCTGTATGCCAATTTTGATAGACAAATCCAGCAATGCCAAAGATAAAAATATTAGCAAACAGAATTACCTGTCCTACAGAAAATCCCCGTTTCCGATGAATCAAAATTCCTAAAATTTCTGTTCCATCTGTGGAGGCTCCATTCCGAATAATCAATCCGGCTCCTATGCCCAGGATAAAACCGCCTAAAACAATGACTTCTAATTCACTACCTAAAAAAACAAAAGGCTCTAATGAGAACCATTCGGGCACCCAGTAAAACAAAGCCATAAATAACGCAAAAAAGACGACAGCCGTAAACATCTGAATTACAAAATGTCTGCCGATTTGACGATAGGCAAGAATAACAAATGGAAGGTTACACAACACGAAAAAATAGGGAAGAAAGGACTTCTTGGTCAAATAGGCTAACATGATGGAAATACCGACAATTCCACCATCAATCAATTTATTCGGAATTAAAATAACCTCAATACTTAGCGCTCCAAGAAAACAGCCTAAAACAATCCAAAACAAGGTTTTAAGATAGTATTTTCCGAATTGATACGAACCAGGATGGCTATAGGCCATAAATCCCCCACATGTTCATCAGTTAAGGGCTAAAGATTACACTTTGCCTATGTGGAGAAGTGTACGCACATTGCGAGATACTCGCAATTTGATCTTTAAAATTGAATCTCTTTGAGATTGGAACGACTCAAAAAAAAACGCGGGAGACGGGGCTCGAACCCGCAACTTCCGCCGTGACAGGGCGGTGCTCTAACCAATTGAACTACTCCCGCATCTCCACAATGTGGAAAATGTGATGGGCGCAACAGGGATTGAACCTATGACCCCCTGTGTGTAAGACAGGTGCTCTGCCGCTGAGCTATACGCCCGAAATGAGAGCAGAGTATAGAAAAGGGGTTATTTTACCGCAATGCGAGATTGCAAAAATCTTCAAAATGATTCTGCTGAGAGAGAGCACTCTCGTGAGTCAGGTCATTCACATATATAGGAACCGCAGCAACATATCCCTTGCGCATCCAGGCAACATCCCCTTCTTCATCATCATGTTCTTCTGGCATCCCGCCTAAAAAATAGGTGGGGCCACTGCGTGTATGGAGATGTAAGCAAGGAGATTCCACCCACCGACCTTTGCCCTGTTTTGTCCAGCGAATACCTTGTATATCGGGCACATCAGGCACATTAACGTTCACAATTACCCCTGGAGGTAATCTATGAGCGAGCAAGTACTGCACTATGGGTACAATATATTCCTTAGCTGCATGAAAATTAGGGGAGCTATTATTTTCGCATGAAAATGCTACCCCTGGGATTCCTCGAAAAGAGGCTTCTATTGTAGCCCCCACGGTACCGGAATGCAACACATTGCGACCCGCATTAGAACCCGCATTAATTCCAGAAACAACTAAATCGGGTCGTTGTTGTAAAATGACGCGTTCTCCAAGTTTCACACAATCCGCTGGAGTGCCATCGACTGCCCACGCTGCAGTCTGATCAGGCCAATCTACGGGTTGAATATGAATAGGACGATCACATGTAATGCTTGCTCCCGCACCAGATCGTTCAGAGCTTGGAGCGACTAAGACTAACTCCCATAAGGAAGTTGCATGTAGGGCCTCCCAAAGAGCTCGAATGCCAGGAGCGTGGATTCCATCATCATTACTAATTAGAAGTAAGGGCTTGTTCATACCAAGCAGTCTAACAAAACTGCTTAGGGTTGCCTAGCTTTTTCAGAACCATACAAAAGACTGGCATGGGAAAGATTTTCTCGCACATGTGGAAACAGAGTTTCGATATCTCCAATCAAGTCTGCTACCTTTTTACGCATGGATTGTGCTCCAATGGGACATTGACAGGTAATTCGAGAAAAGCCCTGCTCTTGTGCATAGGTGCGAATTGTCGTTTCGGGAACCAGGATCAAAGGACGAATCAGCGTCATTTGGTAATGCACCATATGCAATTTCGGCAAATTACCTGCAAACTCACCTTTGTGAAGGAGATTCATAAGCAGAGTTTGAATATTATCATCGCGATGATGACCCAAAGCCAGAGTATGGATCCCTCTTTCCTTGGCAGCCTCGAACAATAAATTACGGCGTACTCGTGAGCAAGGATAACAAGAAAGTTTTTCTTCGGTCAAGGGAGACTCTCTGACGATAAGAGGCACTTCGAGACCTTCGCAAATTGTATGGAGATAAGGCAGATCTACTCCTGCACCGCAAGAAAAAACACCTTGAATATGAATGGCGACTAAATCCAGTTTAGGAAAACCTCGGCCTGAGATATGACGAAGCAAATGGAGAAGGGTTAGGCTATCCTTACCACCAGACAAGGCGATCGCGATACGACCATCTTCTGGAATCAATCCATACTCCAATATGGCTTTGCGCATTTTTTTTTCTATTTCCATTCTTAACTTCCTAAAATAGATTACTAGACAGGAGATTGATCATGCGGTAAAGTAGGGTACCTGAAACTCGATTTGGGAGGCAAGATGACAAAGAAGGCCGGGCGGAATGACCCTTGTCCTTGTGGATCTGGAAAAAAATACAAGCAGTGCTGCTTATTGCAGCCAGAAGAACCAAAAAAAATATATACAGCAGATGGCAAACGCAAGTTTAAAGCACGGGTGTTAGAATCTGGAGGTCTTCCTATGTCTCCTAATTCCCTGCCCGAAGAGCAGCGTCCTGTACGATTTTTGCATGCAGAACATGATTACCGCGTAGCGAATCCTGCTCCTCTTCCTTCTTCATCAGAACCTGCGATCCAACCTACTATTGCGGAGCCTACAGAATCTCCAGGAAAAGATTTTCATCCCACTTCTGAAGATTTCCGTCTTGAGTAAAAGTATGGTTTTTTGTTAGGGTTTCTCTTTCTTCGCTGGAGTAGCTCAACTGGCAGAGCATCCGACTTGTAATCGGACGGTTGAGGGTTCAAGTCCTTTCTCCAG
>CAYLUD010000019.1:0-27653 GCA_964386785.1 uncultured bacterium
CTTATCAGCAGCTATGGATCTCGTCATTTTATCAATGTCAATTTAAATCACTATACTATCTCGCTCTAACTGTGGGATCTTTGGTTCTTGGACTAGGGATTTTTGGAGGTGTAGGTTTATTACAATCTCATGGGCTTATTTCTATTTCGAAACCCGTTGCATCATTCCTTGGCAAGTTAGGAGCCACACCGCACCATGTAAGTCTTTGGGTTACTGCAGTAGGGGGTATTAGTGCAGGTGGCGCACTCTGTGGCCTCAGTATATATAACATCTGCAAATGCAAAAAAAATCCACAGTCTCTCGATTCGAGAGTGGCAGGACCTCCTAGCCAGTATTCCAGTATCGGTTCAGAGGAAGACTAGATAGTGGGAGAAGAGACGGTCGAATCAAATGTTGATCGGTAAGCTTGTAAGAAGAAAGCAAAAGTGTCCCTTCCCCGCTGCACAAGACTGGCAGTTGGTGGTAGTTTCGATAATTCTTCGTCCAAAGTGGTGCTGGTAGCAAGTGGAGATGGGCAACTTTTGTTGACAGAAATCATATGTAGTCTCACTAGGAACATGGATTCGCAGTAGAACGGTGTAATGCTTGGATTAGATAGCCTGGGACTTCTCTAGGTGAGAAGACTCATATCGCATGATATCATACCTAGATGGAGACGATTGCTGATACGTGCGGTCTCAGGTGACAAGATTGCCTATCGCTCGTATGCTATGGCAAGCATGCGCAAAAAGATATTAGTTACTGGAGGAGCCGGTTTTGTCGGTTCTCATTTATGTGAAGAATTAACACGCCGAGGCCATCATGTTATTGCATTGGATTCCCTGTTGACAGGGAATCGATCTAATTTACCTGATGGCGTTGCATTTCTACATCAGGATGTCTGCCAACCCATAGATCTTGACGTAGACGAAATCTATAACCTCGCCTGCCCCGCGTCCCCCATTCACTACCAACAAGACCCCGTGTTGACTACGAAGACTAGCGTACTGGGCGCGTTGAGTGTCCTAGAATGTGCGCGTAACAATGGGGCTCGTGTGTTGCAGGCTTCTACTAGTGAAGTCTATGGCGATCCACACGTGCACCCGCAGCCAGAATCTTATTGGGGAAATGTAAATCCGATTGGGATTCGCGCGTGTTATGACGAGGGCAAGCGGTGTGCAGAAACGCTATTTTTTGATTATGCACGTCAATATCAAACGCGGATCGTTGTCGCGCGCATTTTTAATACATATGGGCCAAGGATGCACATACAAGATGGCCGTGTAGTATCAAATTTTATTGTGCAAGCGCTACGCAATGAGCCGATCACGATTTTTGGTGCTGGTACGCAGACTCGCTCTTTTTGTTATGTGGATGATTTAGTGGCTGGTTTGATTTGTTTGATGGAATCGACACTATCAGGTCCTGTAAACTTAGGCAATCCTAGCGAATTTACGATTCGAGACCTTGCAGAACAAATTGTAGAGATGACCCAATCTAGGTCTCGTCTTTCCTTTTGTCCTTTGCCGCAAGATGATCCGAAACAGAGACAGCCTGATATTACGCAAGCCAGAGCATGTGGATGGGAGCCTCATATCTCATTACGTGATGGGTTACAACGCACGATTGCGTATTTTTCTAAGGAGTGCCTCCATGTCTAAACACGTTCTAGTGACCGGGTGTGCTGGCTTTATTGGATTCCATGTGGCTCGAGCCCTTCGACAAGCAGGGAACAAGGTTTTGGGGGTAGATCATTTTAACTCGTATTATGATGTCCGTTTAAAACGGGATCGTGCCTCTCTTTTGGCAGATGACGGTGTCTCCATCATCGAAGCGGATATTGTCGATGCCGATCTCTGGAATCGCATGCTAAAAAAAGAACGTATTACCCATGTAGTGCATTTAGCTGCGCAGGCTGGTGTTAGGTATGCTCGTCAGAATCCAAAGGCGTATCTTCATAGTAATTTGGATGGATTTCTTGTGTTATTGGAAGCTTTGAAATCACATCCAGAAATTCCTTTAATTTACGCTTCTTCATCTTCCGTGTATGGGAAAAATGAAACCATCCCCTTTTCTGAAGAGGATCGTACAGATGAGCCAGCCAATCTCTACGCAGCCACGAAGAAATCCAATGAAGTGATGGCAACTGCGTACCACCATATGTATGGATTACAGGTGACAGGATTACGTTTCTTTACTGTCTATGGCCCTTGGGGCCGTCCAGATATGGCATATTTTTCGTTTACTCGTTCTATTTGTGAAGGGAGGCCCATTCATTTGTTTAATGAAGGGAATATGTGGAGAGACTTTACCTATATTGATGATATTGTCGAAGGCACCTTAGCAGCTTTGGATGTGGCAAAGCCCTGCGCGTTATTTAATTTAGGAAACCATCGTGCTGAGTCATTACGAACGTTCGTACAGCATTTAGAAGATTTATTAGGAAAGAAAGCTCAGTTGATTTTTGAGCCTTGTCCACAAGATGAAATGATTCAGACCTATGCTGACATTCATAAAGCGCAACAAGCACTAGGTTTTTCTCCTAAAATTTCCTTGTCGGAGGGGCTCCGGCGATTTGTGGTATGGTACCATGAATACGATGCTGCCAGATTGCTTCCTGCATAGAATAGACAGATCACCTTGAGTTTCTCTGCTAGGATTGCTACCATGTCGTGCATGCAATTACTGATTATTGGTACAGGATATGTAGGGTTGGTCACAGGCGCTTGTTTCGCGGAGATGGGGCACGATGTTGTCTGTCTTGATATTGATGTTGCCAAAATAGAACAGTTGCGCAAGGGAGAAATCCCTATTTATGAACCAGGATTAGAAGAGTTGGTGCTGCGAAATCAACGTGCACGTCGATTATCGTTCACTTCTGACTATGCTGTTGCGAGTCAAGCAGAAATCTGTTTTTTAGCTGTGCCTACACCAGAAGGTAGTGATGGAAATGCCGATCTTTCGTATGTGTTAGCGGCCGCCGCGCAATTAGCTCCTCATCTACAGTCAGGAGCCGTAGTGGTAAATAAATCTACGGTACCGGTTGGCAGCACAAAAAAAGTAGAGGAGACGATTCGCGATGCATTGCAGGATCAAGAATTAGAATTTTATGTGGTTTCCAATCCAGAGTTTCTTAAAGAAGGGGATGCAATCCAAGATTTTATGAAGCCAGATCGGATTGTGATTGGTTCTTCAGACCCTGTTGCGATTGGACATATGCAACGTCTCTATGCGCCATTTCATTTGAGCCATGATCGATTATTGATTATGGATCCCCCATCTGCAGAGATGACAAAATATGCTGCCAATGCGATGTTAGCTACCCGTATTTCGTTCATGAATGAGTTAGCAGGTCTCTGTGAATTGACAGGTGCCGACATTACGAAAGTCAGAAAAGGAATAGGATCCGACCAGCGAATCGGATACGCATTTCTCTATGCAGGGATTGGGTATGGGGGATCGTGTTTTCCTAAAGATATCCGAGCTCTAGAGGCGTTGGCTCGTCAACATGAATACCCTATGCCTATGGTGGAGGCAGTACAAGAAGTCAATGCACGTCAAAAGTGTCGGCTTGGATTGCGGATCCAGCACTATTTTGGTTCGTTACAAGGAATCCGTATTGCCATTTGGGGGCTATCGTTTAAACCAGGTACAGATGATTTGCGCGAAGCGCCTTCCCTTGTATTGATTCGTTTTTTGTTAACACAAGGAGCAGAGGTTGTCTTATTTGACCCCGTAGCCATGGATAAGGCAAAACCTCTGTTTCATAAAACCCCTCAAGTTCACTGGGCTGAGGATGAATACGCGGCAGCCCAAGATGCGGATGCTGTGGCTTTGGTAACGGAGTGGAGACAATTCCGATTTCTGGACTTAGGACTCGTAGCGCAGCAAATGAGAAGACAGCCAGCCCCCTTTTTTGATGGTAGAAATCAATATGATCCTATCGAAATGGCTCAGTTAGGTTTCTGTTATACAAGTATGGGTCGCGCTTCCTATGCGCCTGTAGAAAGTGCTTCTTCAGCGCTCTGAAGACCCCAGTTCATCGAAGCTTGACACCACGAAATTGTTTCTTTTAGCCCCTCGATCAGAGGAATTGTAGGGGATAGGCCGAGCTCTTGAATTTTACGAATGGAGAGGAACTTCGAGCGAGCCCCTACGTACCGTGTTGTATCGTATTGAATGCATTCTCGGTCATATCCAATGACCTCACAGATATGGTGAGCAAACTCACGAATTGAGTATTCTTGCCCTCCTCCTATATTGTAGATATCGGATGGATGGTCTTGTAAAGCTAGGAGAATACGGATGAAGTCACGCACATGAATGAGTTCCCGTTTTTGGTGCCCATCACCCCATAAGACCACGGGTGCGTTCCGTTCTGCACCCTGCGTGATTTTGCGAATGAGGTCAAAAATGAAATGCAATTGTCTTCCATCTTGGTGGTACTTGGGACCATATAGTGTAGAGGGCACGACATAGAGAAATTCCATGCCATATTGCTTATGTAAAGCCAAACAACCAGCTAAGAGCATCCGTTTCGTCATTCCGTAAGTAAATAGACTTTCAATAGGCTGCCCTTGGAAATAGTAGGACTCTTCCAAAGGGAGATCTGGATCATAGGCGCAGCTAGTTCCAATGGTAATCAACTTTGCTTGAGGTTGTTGAGTGGCCCACCATTGGAGTACGTGAGTGTGGATGGCTTGGTTGATTAACCATTGCTCTCCTGGATGGCGCAAACAAAAATCCCCTGCTTGTGTCCAAGCAGCCAGATGATAAATGCGATCAAAAGGATCGGTATAACGGGCAAGGGAGGTAGGGTCTCTTAGGTCACATGCAGAGGAGCCCACTCCGGTTACATCGATGCCTTGTTCTTGCAGAGTCTGACAAAGAAAACGGCCAAGGAACCCTGTAGCTCCTGTTACAAAGGCACGCATCCCACCCTCTCACTACTAATTGGAAAATAAAATTCGACCCCTTGATTCACGAGGTGAGCATTGCGTTTCAGAATTTCATTTCGAAAATTCCATGCCAGGACGTAATAGACATCTGGAGGGCTTTCTAACTCATCTTCTAGTAAGATAGGCAGGTGTTGTCCTGGACTCCATAACCCCTTTCTAGATCGATTTTTTTCCACTAACCCATCTAATAGAGATCTTCCAATGCCAAAGGTATTAAGTAAGGTGTTCCCTTTCACAGGTGCCCCCATACCGAGAATACGCAGCCCAGACGATTTTCTATCTTGTAGATATTCGAGATTGAGTTTCTTCATTACATGGATACGCTGAGCCAGTCGATGGTAGGCAGACAAGGTGTTGCATCCAGAGGCCTGTTCTTCTGCGATCATGTGATGCACGGAAGGCTGAAGGGCTCGGGCTCCCTTATGGCTAACTGAGGCAATCAACGATCCCCCATGAATCGTGGACAATGACACGTCGAACACCTCAAGATCATGCTGTCGTAAGAGTGATTGCAAGGTTTCTAAAGTATAATACAGCAGATGTTCATGATAAATCTGGTCAAAAGAGCCATGATCTAAGATCGATTTCATATAGAGACACTGGACAACAAATACGCCCTGAGGAGCTAGTAAGAACCGAATGCCTTCACACACAGAGTGGAGTTCTTCAAGATGAAAAAAGACACCAGATGCATTGATCACATCAAAACCAGGTGACAGCGTTTGTGCCACATCTTTATTGAAAAAAGCATGGAGCGTAGGGAGCCCGCGACGATTCGCGATCTCAGCGGTCGGAGCAGAAGACTCCACGCCTAGTACATCATACTCCAAGGATTGAAAATGGAGTAACTGTGTGCCGTCATTGGAGCCAATATCGAGCATGCGCTTCTTGCTTTGATTTCGGAAATAGAGATTGTCAATCTGTTTAGCAATGTCTCGAAAGTGATGTGATAACGAGTCGGTGATTCCAGATAAATAGGTATGGTTCGAGAACATCACTTCTTTTCTGACGGTGTAATTCAGTTGAGCGGTATGACATCGCTTGCAATACACGACATGTAGGGGGTAGTGAGGCTCTTGACCGATCTCTTCTTGAGTTAAGAAATGGTTGCCCCAAGGCTGGGATCCTAGATCAATAGCAGATTCTAACGCATCAGAATCACAAACACGACAGCGGGATAGATACACGCCACCTATCCTATCCGAACAGGATAAAAGAAGACAATCCGACAAAATATTAAGATTCGTTAAAAAGAAATTGTGTTTTTTTCGATGGCATGAAAAATGGCCCAAAACAATATTGCAACTATATCAGAAAAGGATGTTATGACGACAAGCTCAATAGGATTATCTGCTGAAACACCACATCTCATATTTCATAATAGCCTTTTACCCGAGCATCAGGGTTTGGCAGATACTATTACAAAGATATTTCAAGAAGCAGCACAACCGATGGTAGTAGCAAAACTATCATTTTGTAAGGAAGAGGGATGGCGCTACCAAGAAAAATTAAGCGCTTGGGAATGTATACACCAAGGGGAAGAACTCACACATCGAGTCTATGTATTTAGTCGAAATTTTCATGTGTATATGACAACTGCACGTGCCGGCACATTCTGTCAGCGTGGATTGCGTGATTTAGCGATAGATTGTACTCAAACAACGGTTTGGGGGCAATGGGCTGCGTACATATTGCGGGCAATGGATATACCGCACAACGGTTCAGGTAGGAATGCAGTAAAACAGTCTGCAAACGCCCCAGGTTGTTTGGATATGCAGCATGCTTCTATCCTCCGCGGGCTCACCTTTCGTATAAAACATGGAATGGAGAAAGATTGTCTATCTACACAAAAAGCGTGCCAGATCAAAATCGCCGAATTGGTTGAGGAATCATTAATTATTGCACAATCGCAAGAGAAACCAGCAAAAAAGGAGTCTTACAAAGAGAGTAGTGTTCCTTCGTCTCCCCATGGAGATGCTCCCTATGAGATGCCATTTAATTTATTATTAATGGGGAATCATATTCTGCCTTCGCGGGCTCAACTGGAAGCAGATTGGGAGAAGCTCTCTAAAGAGTGGCGAAAGGAGACAAAGAGTCCTCATATGGAGATCTACAAGCAGTGTGCGCAACATATTCATTTGCTTAGAGGCACACACGAGAATCGACCAAAGCTAGATAGCCATGCTATGACACTCTTGAGTGATGCTGTTGTAATAAGGAAGAGGTTGGATGCATTCCTCCAGCAGAACACGTGGAGCAATGCGGAATATGCAATTGTAGGGATTATGGATAGATGGCTGCAATTGGTAGATGAGCAGGTGATGTCTTGGGCTCACAAACACACGCAACTCTTTTTCTGCGAGGCTGATGATGTTAAAATAAAGGCGCTGGGGGAATGCCTGCAGTCATTTGGAATTCCTATTGAATTGGCTCAATGCGTATTGACTTGGCATAAAATTCCTACAGAAGAAACAGGGTCGGGGAGGATAGCAGAACGCTTTCAAGCTCTTATTAGTTCCTACCAGAATATTCTCCAGGCGATTGAGGAACAAAGCTCCCCAATTAATGTCCCTCTTGACTATCTATTTCCGGAATCCAAAAAGACTGGATTGGGGGCTCTTATACACTGGCTTGATATCGCTCACGCCGATGACGGATGTAAACAAAAAGTTGCGTTCGAGCAATCATCATATTGCACAGGACTAGATCGATATCACTCTGTTTTAGAGGAGGCACGCCAGCAGACAACATTCGGGAGAGAGGACCCTATCGAGAAAGCAATGTGGGCTGTTTATATTCTTAAACAACTGCAATTTGATCGGTCCGTAACTCTAGCTGTATGGCATGCTGTGCACTCGCCATCTGAAAACCATACATCTGTCGATAGCTTGTCTTCAGAAGATTCGCGCCAAAAATTGGATGTGTGGCAAGTAGAATGGCAGAAATATTTTCATGTAATAACGCGTGAGAATTTAAAAAATATTTATAACGACATAGTGCCCCATATATCAACTATTCAATCCTCTGATCAGGTATTAGGTGTAGGCCAGCTTGCCTGTTTGAAAACGGCGTTTAGCTTGCGGTCGAAGTTTGAAGAGTTATGTGGAACGCCTGAATTAGATGATCAATGTTTGATTGTCATTGGTTTATTAGATAGCTGGCTCAGGCTAGTGGATAAACACATGACCTTTCTGGAGAAACTCTTGCAGTTAGAGATGAATGACAACGATTGGAAGACCATCCAATCGTTCTTGGTCCAGATGGGATGGGATATGAGCGACTCTAAGAGGTCGGACTGGGACCTAGCGGCTCCAGGGATCGTGCAGGGCCCTGGATTGATCGCGCAGAGGGGGTGTCGTGTCTTAGAGAATTTGATAAAACTACATGGGCAGTTGCTAACGATGAAAGTGCCGAAGAAGGATATAGATGGCCAACAGCTATTGGAGAGCCTAAAAACTAACTCTCCTGCATTGCAATGCTTTGTGAAGCATATCAACTCTTGTTTGGCTAAATTGCAAACATTTTCGCATCTAACAATAAAACAATGCCTAGATGTACTTAATAAAAATCTGGAGAATACATGTCCTCCGAGTAGGGACTCCTTCTCCCCTTCCTGCGAATTCGAAGATGATTGTGTGATCGTGGAGGCCCCCACGATCGAGGCACTAGAGCTGCAGGGTGATGAAGAGAGCAACGAATCGGACGAGGAGAAAATAGCGTAGCGCTCATGAGACGATAGCGCTGCATGGTGAAAACTATTCAGTGGTTAGAACCACGTAGCGCTATTGGATTGTATGTGCAGTAGGGAGGTGTAGTGTAGTTACATATGATGTTCAATAGCGACTAAGGTGACTAGTTTTTGAAAAAATTGTTCGGATGACTGGCTGGTTGTATCGCGGAAAATAGCATCCACTTGCTTTTGAATAGGCAAGGCGTGGTGTTTTTTTAGTGATAGAAGAAATTTTTTCTCATCCTCTTCAATTTCTTCGATACTTTTTGCTGATCCTGCTTGAAACGTATGGAACAGGACTCGATCCTGAGGGGCCCAGTAGGCATCGACTGCCATGATGGAAATATCGGCCTGAATACCTAATGCCACATTGTTCGAACTAATTCTACGTGGAGCTTCCGCCCCCGGACTTACCTGCCATAGTGCATGGTATCCACAGGAAATGAATCGGTAGTGCTGTGCTTTTGGTTGTAATGTTAAAATCCCAAAAGAAATCGCCTGGTCTTCATCTAGTTCTATCAATAAATTATTCAGTATGGGGATCCAGTGTTCAGGATCCACCTGGGTGCGCATGAGAGAGCGCACCATGCCTCGAATGGTGGCAATCTCTAATAATCCTCCGATACCTGTCAATAGCGATTCCGCCATCACGATGCTATACTGGTCTGCTGTATTATGGAAAAAATCGTAGTAGACAGATGAGATGGCTAGATTACAGTTACTGGTCATGGCTAGATTCATCCATGGCCACTTAGGAAGTACTTGAGGCAAAAGAAGTGCCTGTCTTTTTTTTAACTCATCGTTTAGTTCATTGATGTAATCACTACCCCGCTTATCTTTGCTCATCGAATCAGAACGTAGATATGCAGTCAGAGCAGTGACGACATCGACAATATCTTCATAACGGTCTTCTACGCGAGGTTGGAGCATTTTAGCTAAAATGGGCTGTAAGCCGCGAGGTACTAAGGAAATCTGAATGTTGCCATAGCTGAGGCGCCCTAAAATAAGCTCGTAGAGAATCACGCCAAAAGAAAAAATATCTGCAGGGAAGCTCGCATTGTTTGGGTCTTTGCGCTGTTCAGGACTCATATAGGAGGGAGTTCCTAATATCCGTTCCCCAGCAGAAGAGAGGGTTGAAAATTTAGCTAATCCAAAATCGATCAGCTTGATCCCGCCTTGGGCTGTTAGCATGACATTTTCTGGTTTCAGGTCCCGATGTACAATACCCTGCCCATGGAGATGGGTGATGGCATGCGCGAGCTGTAGACCCACTTCCATAGCACGTTGTAGAGACATAGCTTGTTGCAAGATGCATTCTCGCAGTCGGATCCCTTGCACAAATTCCATGGCCAAATAGACGCCATGTTCCCATTCCCCATAACCGATTAGCTTGATCACATTGGGGTGATGGAGTGTTTCAATAATACGAGCCTCTTGGAAAAAAGCAGCTCGTGCTATTTGATCTCGCCATAAATCATTCTTTAAGATCTTGATGGCCAGGGGTTGTTTTGTCTCGATCTCATGACCTAAATAGACGACGCTGCACCTGCTTTCTTCTAAACAGCTGTCTAAAAGATAAGGCCCAATTTGGTTTGGGAGATTTTCAGAATGAGGTAATGCGGATACCAATGGTATCTCCCAATTGCACAATTTCCCCATGCGCGATGACTTTTTGATGTACAGTCAAAGTAACTCCCAGATCTGGATGGGATTGGATGGGAATGACGTTGCCTGGACTCAGTGCCGACACCTCGCCCCAGGTCATCTCGATCTTTGCAACTTCTACATGGACCTCAAGGGGTAGCTGATCTAGCGCTGCCGCTGTAGAGGTTGCAGGTGATGGTTCTTGATGGGCGTCCATGGGTTCTCCTCTCGTTTCTAGCAAAACAGTACATAATTCAAGCTCGTGGGCCGATAGATCTCCTTCAAAAGCTGGAAGGCCTTCAATGAGCAAGATGGCTTTATAGAGGTCGTGTGCAGGCAAATAATGACATCGATCTAAAAAGAGCAGATCACCTATTTGTAGGCTTTGCAACTCTGCTGCAGAGAGTTTCACATCTCCGATACTGAGGGCAAGTTGCATAGGCAGGGAAGTCGCTATCCTGGGTATAGGAGGGTGTTGTTTTTCATAGGTTGCCCACGACGTACAGAATGGTTCCGGCAGAAAGAGGGTAACCACCATTTCCAAGTCAGCAACCTTACAGTGCACTTTGCAACAAAACCCACCTCCCGAAATGCGCTCTTTCGCAGCAATCCGGCGAGGAACACAAGGTGCCCATATCTGATGCAATTCACATAGAGAGATCGCCTCTGCAAGGAGGATATCATGAAATTGCTCTATCCAAACTGGAGGATACAGAGAAGCTCCTTCTTTTTTAGCATGAAATAACAAAGCCATAAGACGGGCTAAATCTTCTCGATAACAATATAATGCGACTCCTGCTTCCAATGGATCCAAAACAAAGTGAGCGGCTATAGCGTTTGGTTCGTCTACTAATGGGCAGCGATCTACCCATCCGATCTCATGACACGAGCAGGAACAATCAGGGAGTTCAAACACTTCAGATAGGGCAAGAGAAAATTCGTCCCAAGGGAAGTCCCGTTTCTGGAAATGGACCGTCTGCATCCGTTGCGCTAAGCTGTCAGCAACACGTTGAATCAAGGGCGTTGTGATCATTCAGGCTCCCGATTGTGCTGTTGTTGCTGTTGCTGTTGCCCTCCTTGCCCTCCGCCGTCTCTTTGGTAATACTGTTGTTGGGTCCCAGAGTGCACTTCTATAGGTGTCATGGGAGCGATATCTGCTTTGGGCAATGTGAGTATTTTTTGCCCCCCAATCTGCATATCTACTTGGTTGATGCCAAATAGAGCTAATTGATTTGCTAATGCCTTTGTAGCCTCTGGATTGCTTTGTAGCAAGTTGGTAGCAGAGTCTACTTGCACATTATCAAAACGAATCAACATCTGCCCATTTTTCATTTCAATTGTCATGGACCCGCCTTGGAATGCCGTAGGTAAGTTAGACCCTTGTTTTAGAGTCATCTGAATGAGACTTCCATCTGTATTCACTTGCATCGAGGATACAGCGCGCACAATCACTTGATTGAGAGCGGTGATCGATTGCACATTAGCAGAAGGAGCGATCTTTGCAGCGGCAGCTGCCTGGGCAGCACCCCCCATAGACAGTGGTGCCAGGGATCCTAATGCTGGGTTTCCCGCAGCTCCCCCATTCCCATTTTGATTTTGCTGTTTATCTTGCTTCTCTTTTTTATCTGGCTTGCGGAAATCAGACTGATTCCCTGTTGGATCAGATGCGCTCTGAGGAGAGGGTTGTGAATTCGAAGACCCTTGAGGGAAAATGGGAGGGGTACTCATCTGATTACCTTTGTTGATTTCTTTTTTTTATCGATTGATGCGTCAGTTGACCTAGCTCATCTTGCTGGGTTTGTTCCTGTCGGTCCAGCTCTTTCTGTTCTTGTTGTTGCCAATCTTCCTTATGCAGCACAATTTTTTCTTCTTCCAAAGAGCGTTGTTTCCATGCTTTTTTTGCTTCATCAAGTGCCTGCTCAGCTTTTTTCACCACTTCTTTTTGCTGGGTCAGTTTGGTTTGAGCTTGTTGCACTTTTTCTTCGACAATTTTTATATACACTTTCTTCTGCAGAATCTCTTCACTAGTCGTTCCTTGGTCGAAGGCTTCCTTGAGCTGTTGAATCTTCTCCGCTTTATGTTGCACAATTTGATCTCTAGCTTTTTCAAGCTCATTGTATTTTTCTTGCTCTTTTTGCAGTGCTTGGCGTTTTAGCTCTACAAGCTTGCGTGCTTTTTCTACGCGATCTTTTTTGATAGCTAAGACCTGTTCTAAAGGATATTGCGATGACACCGCGCCTACTCCCTGTATCTATGGTCCTATTTAAATAACGCTTTCAATTGTCTGAGCGTTTCTTCCAAGGAAGAACGATCCGATACCGTTTGCTGAAGAAAACGGTTCAATTTTGGCACATTATCAATCGCATAGTCGACATCACGATCTGTGCCCCGTTTATACTCTCCAATTCTAATCAACATTTCATTTTTTTGGTAATTGGCCAAAACCTCTCTAGCTTTGCCGATTGCTGCCAATTGTTCAGGTGGGTCGATTTGCGTTAATAAACGACTAATCGATGTCAATACATCAATAGCAGGGTAGTGATACTGCTGCGCTAATCGGTTGGAAAGGACAATGTGCCCGTCAAGAATCGACTTGACCTCGTCTGCAACTGGCTCGTTCATATCATCACCAGCTACTAACACGGTATAAAATGCCGTGATCGACCCCTTATCTGAGTTTCCAGAACGTTCTAAAAGGCGAGGTAGCGTAGAAAATACAGAGGGGGTATACCCAGCACGAGCAGGAGGTTCTCCAGCAGCAAGCCCGACCTCACGGAGAGCTCGAGCAAAGCGAGTTACTGAGTCCATCATCAGGATTACGCTTTTCCCTTGGTCTCGAAAATATTCTGCAATCGCACTCCCCACATAGGCAGCATTCAAACGTAATTGAGAGGCCTGATCGGATGTCGATACTACGACTACGGATCGAGCCAATCCCTCAGGACCTAGATCTTGTTCAATAAACTCGCGCACCTCCCTGCCTCGCTCTCCTACCAACGTGATCACATTCACATCAGCTCGTGCATTCTTCGCGATCATTCCAAGTAGGGTAGATTTTCCTACACCAGCTCCTGCAAAAATGCCGATTCGCTGCCCTTGACCACAGGTTAGTAAGCCATCAATACAGCGCACCCCGGTAGAAAGAGGGGTCGTAATACGGCGTCGCCGTAATGGGTCTGGGGGAGCTTGAAAGATGGGGTAGGTAGTTTGACATTTTAAAGGGCCTTTGCCATCTAAAGGATTCCCCAATCCATCCAACACGCGTCCTAATAATTCAGGTCCTACAGAGATATGTAAGGGTCGTCGTGTCGGAATCACTTGAGAAGAAGGGCCGATGCCCGTCAGCTCTCCAAGAGGAGAAAGGTAGACCTGCTCTTGAGTGAATCCAACAACTTCTGTAGGCAGGGGGTCTAATCCATCCCGTTGAATCAAGCAGACTTCCCCAATTTTGACTTGTGGGACAACAGCCTTGATTAACATGCCCACTACCTCTGTAATCCTCCCCATGACGGGAGTCAGCTCGACCTGCTCTAGCTGAGAGACAATGGATGAAAAATCAGCCATAACTTACCCCAATTGGGTGCTCATAATTGTCTTGATACCTGAAACTGAGGAACCAATAATACTGGAAAATAACTCACCCCTCTGAGTGGCTCGCTGCATGCTATATTGCAATTTAAGATAGGAAGCAGGGTTGGGATTGTCACCCTGGGGGGTGGAAAGATAGTTTAAAGCGCCACGCATCACTTCTTGACTTCCATTCACCCAATTGAGAACAGTTTGTAATAAACTCGAAGATCCCTGTCGGGTTACCACAGGAGGGTGAAAGGTAGAACCAGTTTCTTTCGCGATAGTAGCTAAATCAGGATTCATCGACATCATCACACGGTTCATGGCATTCCAATGATCGGATGACAGTAAAGCGGCTGTTTTCCCATCATTCAATTGATTATGAATGGTATCGAATCGGCCTTGGAGCCCTTGGACTTGTTGCAAGAGATCCTGTGCTGAGGGAACCTGCTCAGGGCGTACAGAAGCAACTGCTATTGGGGAGGGAGATTGTTGCGAAGAAGAGGAGGATTCTTGTGGCAAAGAGAAAGGAACCTGTTGGTCATGCAATGCGGAAGGATAC
This sequence comes from uncultured bacterium, assembly GCA_964386785.1. GTDB lineage: Bacteria > Chlamydiota > Chlamydiia > Chlamydiales > JAAKFR01 > SZAS-3. The sequence continues at coordinate 14,444 of CAYLUD010000019.1, forward strand.
TCTTCTGCAATAGGCTCTACAGGGGCAGTAGGTGGATTTTTGAAGGGTATGGGATCTGAACCCGAAGTTGGGCTTGTCATTTTGTGGTCTCCAATCGTTGCAACTCTACTTCCCAATCTAGCACAGACTGCGCTAGCGCTTTCGTAGAGGGTTCTTCGGTGAGCTTGATTGCTTTGTCTGCGCATTCCGCCCCTCGCTTGAGGCGATCTAAACGATGCATATCGCTTTGATCTTGCATCACCGCTAACATGTTTGTGAAAGCAAGGAAAGCATAGGCGCGAGCATTGTTTGGATCCTGTGCTAGTACAGCACGAAAGTGCGTTTCTGCTTCAGACAATTCTAATTTGTGAATGGCAATCAGTCCATATCCTAAAGTGTGCATAACTCCTTGAGGATTCAAAAACTCTACAATATCAAAAAGGAGGCGAGCACTTGCTTCATCTCCTTGTTTGACAGCTATTAACCCTAACTCAATAAAGAGTCCTTGATCGGCTTGAAATGGATCTAAGTTCATCATGCTCTATTGTCCTTTTGTAGCCCGGGCCATCGTAATCATTTCATTATTTACAGCACTGAGTGTATTCGATACAGCTTCCATGTACTGCGACATAATTTGCATCTGAAACTGCATACGAAACATGGTCCCCATGTCGACACTGCCGGAGCTCGCAGATTCTAGTTGATTTAAGTAGGTCTGCACGTTGTTCACATAGGTGCCTAACGATTCGAGCATTTTATTAAAATTAAATGAGGTAGGGCTATTCATATTTCTCCTACACCAGTTTCCTAGTGATACGATTTACGACTTTCTGAGCTGCAAGATATCCATTCAATAGAAGTTGAGCTTGTTCAAAATCCTCCTTATCTACCCCTTGTCGCATGAGTTTTTTCAGCTCTTGTACTCGAGTTTCTAAGTATTCTTTTTTCGCTCGCACTTTAGAGAAATCATTTTTTAGTTCTTTTTCTAAATCAAAATCAGCGAGTTGGATTTTTTTCTTTTTATTCTCAGCCATATCTCCCCTTCATGTATTGTATTCTATCTTATATTGCAATCCATCTTTTTCTAAAAACACAGCATGAGGATGAATGCTCGTAACAGTCATCTGATCAATCGTATCGCCTCGCATTAAGATCTTTCCATTAATTACTACGTTAATGTTGATGTCCCCATGTTTAGAATACCCAGTAACTACATATCGACCTGGGTAACGTTGAGAAAGATCGATTACTTGTTCATCTGCAGTGACAATAATTACAAAATTTTGAACCTGACGCACTCCTCGCTGTTGTTGCACCTTCTCAATCCAATGGTGTAAGCGCTCTTCTTGCCCAGCATTTACATAACCAGTCAGTACTAATTCACCATTAGAAAAATTGCTTGTGATTGCGCCAAATCCATCCATCAATAATTGCTGTGCAATCTCAGAAGAGATGCGGGATTCAACAATTACTTGATTTTCTAGCAAGTAGATGTAGTTAAAATGAAGATTTAAGTATTCATTCAGCCTATTTTCTTGCTGTTCTGTTTTTAAATACCCAGTCAGGACAAAATGACCAGGGACAGGGGAGTGCATAGTAACCCCCTTAAATTCTGGATGCCGTGCTAGAATGAGATTCATTTCCTGCCAAATGGCTTCGTCGTTCAGAACATGGTTCTGAATTCCACGTAGAAAGTGACAGCCTTGTAGATTATACAGCAACTCACTGTACTCTGTCGATGAGGTGACGTGGCCTACGAGAAAGAGTTGCCCCGTATTCCGATTATATGTATAGCGAACACCTGGAAAATCCTGAATCGCAGCATTGAGTTCTGCAAGATCATCTTTGGTAGATCGCATCTCCGTTGAGGCATCTTTGGATGAAGATAGAGCAATGACCCCATATCCAAGCAGAACGAGCAAGCCTAACAGAATGGAGGCTAATACAATTGCGACAGATAAATGGGGGAAACGAGCTTGTGATGAGACGGGCACGTCCGCTGGTTTTTCTTCCAACGGCGATTCCAGATGAGCCGCGTGGGGCTCTTCGGGCTGCTCTTGGGGGGGAGGCTCTGGATGAAGCGCCTCAATAACAGGAGTGACTAACGTTTCTTGAGGGGCGTCTTGATCAACCAAAAAGAAAACAGTGGTCCCTAAAATTACGATAGAGTGCGCACTTAATTGGACAGTTCCTGTAATTTTCTGTTGATCTACTAGAATGCCGTTACGGCTATGTAAATCTTCAATGGTAACCTCTCCTTCAGAGGAGAGAGAGAGTCTGGCGTGCTCTCTTGACACAGACAAATCATAGAAAATAATATCGCATGTTGTCGTGTCTGTACCGATCAAATAGCTTTTCCCGAGATCTAATGAAAACTCAGCACCTGCATTAGGTCCTGCAATGACTTTCAGTACAAATCGAGAAGGCAGCGAAACGTCTAAGTGAAATTCTTCATCCCTTAATTCAGGTGGGGTTGCTTCATCATTCTCTTCTATTTCTTCATCAGCTGTAGAATCAGAAATATCAGATATTTCTTCAGCCGCTTCATCGAATGGCTGGTTGGTAACCATTTGTATCCAATCATCCTCTGCACTATCTGCAGAGGTTTCTGTATGCAGCTTAATTCCTGATGTAAAAGACTCTTCTTCAGGAGATTCTTTTTCTATATCTGTTTCTACTGAATCAGTAGTTTCTGCACTCGTTCTCCATACTAGCACAAGACGCCCCAAAGAAATGCGATCCCCTGAGTGGAGGAACTGGGGGGAGGTTAACAAATTTCCATTGAATAGGACAGGATTGGATTCGCTAAGGTTTTCAATTTGATAACCATCTTCTACTAGACTGCAGAGCAGCTGTTTACGATCCACATCCGGGTCTTCTAATACTAGAGAACAAGCTTCAGGGTCTCGACCAATCACCCAAGAAGAGCCTTCTTCTAACGCAAGAACAAACCCTTTCAAAGAACCTTCTATAACTTCTAACCAGCATTCCATGGACTATGTTCCTACACTTATCATCCAGGCTTCAGCATAATTTAAAAACTTCTCCAGACTGAGCCGTAACTCTAGCTCCTTAGCTTCATCAGGGAAAAAGCCCACCAAAACGATAGTCTCTCCATCTGCACGTAAGCCCAATGCATAGCTCCCGACCTCTTTCCCTAATAGGTTTGCCTTCATCAAATCATGCAGGGTCTCTTGACGTTTTTGCATGGGTAGATGGCCCAACAGAGCCTCTCCTCGTAACATGCGACTTTCAGAATCGACTTGAAATGCAACTCGTACGCCAGGAGAAAACGTGATATCCATTTGTTCGTTTGTCGACGTGGTCAATGGGCAATTCAAGTCCAAAGCGATTTTTTTTAAATGACTTATGACCATATTTTCTTGTGGCATGACCCCACCGGACTATTTCTGATTGCTCTTTGATATTGTCTTGTTTTATACATATCCGTCTACCGAATTATGCGAATTGTATTTTTTCTCTTAATCTTCTCTTTAAATATTTTTCCGACCGAAGGCGCTACCTACTTCGAATCCGCCATATCGCCTTGGGGAGTAGATCAAGACTTGTGCTGGAAAAAAAGAGAGCAGGCACAATTGCGTTCTGCTCCCATGCAGAGAGAGTTGTGTGTCTCGATGATTCACTTTTTTCAACAGTACATATCTCCTATTGATGGGCCTAGAAGCCATTTCTATCCTACCAGCTCTCAGTATGCGCTTGAAGCAATTCAAAAATATGGCGCCTGCAAAGGTATTGCATTGGGTTGCGATCGCCTATTGCGAGAAAACCGAGAAGCTTGGATCTATCCTACACGAAACATGCATGGGATCCAAAGAAAATTGGATCCTGTACGCTGAGGCAATGAGTCTGTATCACATCGATTGTGATAGGGGGCGCCATTCCTTTGCTTTTGTATAGGCAATACGCGTTGATTCGGCTGGAAAACGTTCATCCACACACAAGACTGAGTCACTTCCTAACTCTTGAATTAGGCCTGATTGTAAAAAGGCACCATATACTTCGCCCCCCACTCCTGTGACAATCAGTTTGCGGCCTGTTTTGCACAACCAGCGATGAAGGTGTCGCAAAGCCAAGCATACCGAAGCATCCACGTGTCGAATGTTTAATAATTGCAAGATAATTACGCGAATATTTTGTTCTTCAGCAGCTAGGCGTAGTTGCGTCTGCAATAAATCAGCAGCGCCAAAAAACAACTCTCCTTCAATTTGAAAAATTGCAATTGAGGGGTCGAGTCTTTCTTCTTGAGACTCCAGGGTGCGTAATTTACCCACCTGATTGAAACTATACTCTTTTAATGTTGGCATGGCGGCTTGTTTTAAATAGAAAATAAAGGAAACGCCAATGCCGATATAGAGTGCGGTATCAAAAGAAAATACTAAGCAGGACAAGATGGTAGCTAAGACTACACAAGCATCCGATTGTGTGGCGCGTAAGCAAAAACGTAACTCTCCTGATAGGAACATTTGATAGGCTAATAAAATCATTAATGCACTTAAGGAGGTTAGAGGAATCCATGAAACACAATTTCCAAAAAACAACATTAACAAACAAAGAATTACGCCACTGAATATGCCCGCAAATCGCGTTTTGGCGCCTGACTGATAATTCAAGGAACTACGATAAAAATTACCTCCACTGGGCATGCCTCCACATAGTGCGCAAGCTAGGTTGCTAATTCCCAATCCGTACATTTCTTGATTTTCATTGTAGGGCGGATCTTGCGAAGAAGCATACGTTTTCCCAATCGCTGTTGCTTGCATAATAGAAAGAAATGCGATCGCAAGAGCTAGAGGAAAAGCGCTTGGAAATACTTCTGGATTAAAAGAAGGTAATGAAAAAATGGGCCATTCTTCAGGAACAATCCCGATATCGGCAATGATCGTTACGGTGTGAGCAGGATGGCCAAATCCCACATCGGCTGTAGAAGCCCCTTCTACAGAGTGTAAATGGAATACAGAAACAGCTGTAGCTGCAATTAGAAAGATAAGAAAGGGAACCGGAAATTGTTTAGGCCACCGCTCTGAGTAAATAAAAATAGCAACACAGATTAATCCTATGCCTAGAGTTGGCCAATGGAGAAGAGGTAAATGGGTAATGAATAACCAAGCTTTCAAGTATAGGGGCACATAGGTGTCGGGTGGTGCAATTCCGAAAAATGGATAGAGTTGGGTAATCAATAGTGCCAAAGCGACCCCAATGCTGTACCCTGCCGTTACGGATCGGCTGGTAAATTGTGTCAGACGACCTAGCCTAATCCATCCTGCAAGAATCTGAATGATCGCAACTAGTAGCACGATCTGAATTAATAACGACATCGCCAGCTGTTCTCGCGCTATGCCAGTTATGGGTGCATAGTAACGGGTCAGCATTTCACTTAATCCCGATTGCAGTAGAATGGCAGCCTGCGTTGTAGGCCCTGCAATAAGATACCGGGAATGGCCAAAGGCAGAAGTAAATAGAGTGCCAAAAATAGCAGAAAACATCCCTACTTGTGGAGGTAATCCAGCGACAAAAGCATAGGCCATGGATTGGGGTAGAGCCATGAGCGCCACCGAAAGAGCTGCCATAAAATCTTTGATAAACCAAGTAGAGCGATAGGTGTGGAGATCATCTAAAAAGGGAAAGGGCCGTAGAGGGGATAGGGTCATCGTGTATTGCGGAGGATATCAAAAAAAATCTTTTTATCTATAAGTGTAAAAAAATACCAGTTCATTTAAAAAATATCCATATCACCCACCTGTTGATTGCATTTCAATTGCCGACTTATTTTTTTACCACTTGTTCATCTCTAAGGAATCCTGTATCCTAGATGGGATGTTTCGTCTTGCAATCGTTGGAAGACCCAATGTAGGAAAATCTGCACTCTTCAATCGCATCGTAAAACAACGGATTGCGATTGTAGATGAGGCGGAGGGTATCACAAGAGATCGCCTCTATGCTCGCGCTGATTATTTTGGGCATCCATTTGAGATCATTGATACTGGGGGTGTGGATGCCCGTTCCATGGATCAGTTTCAAGAAGAAATTGCGACGCAAGCACGCCTTGCTATGAAAGAGGCTGATACGCTCGTGATGGTTGTGGACGGCACGTGCCCGCCGACGACGCAAGATTATGACCTAGCCTCGACCCTTCTTGCTCTTGGAAAACCAATTGTCCTTGCTGTGAACAAGATTGACCACCCCAATCGGATGGCTTTATTAGCCCCTTATTATTCTTTGGGAATTCAAAAGGTCGTTGGGGTGTCCGCATTGCAGGGATTTCAAATTGCCGAAGTACTAGACGCCGCATGGGAAGGATTTGCATTTCCTACTCCTGGACGACAATCCAATCCGATCGTCATCACAGTGATTGGTCGACCTAACGTAGGAAAATCTCATTTGGTGAATACCTTAATAGGGCAGCACCGCTGTGTCGTGAGCCCTGTAGCGGGTACTACTAGGGATTCTATTGAGATTCCTTTGCGCTTAGACGATCAAGATTACCTATTAATTGATACGGCGGGGATTCGTAAAAAGAATGCAGAAAAAGAAGTGGTGGACAAGTTCGCAGCCATTCGCACTCGCGATGCCTTGGAACGATGTCATCTTTGTCTGTTGATGTTGGATGCCACAACAGGGTTATCCATGCAGGATAAACGAATTGCCACGCAGATTGAAGAAGCCGGTAAAGGGTGCGTGGTCCTACTGAATAAATGGGATCTTGTTTCAGGGTGTCGGATGGAGCATACGATTCGGGCAATTCAAACAGAGGCCCCCTTTTTGGCGCATTGTCCTTTCTTATGTATTTCAGCAAAATCAGGGCGTAATTGTGATCAAATTCTTCGATTTGCTCAGACAGTGTACCATCAGTTTACTACCCGCATTCCTACTCACCCCCTCAACTCAGTAGTAGAGAAAGCTCTTCAATTGTATCATCCCCCTATGATTCAGGGGAGGCGGTTACGCATCTATTACCTGACACAGGTGGCGACAGCTCCACCCCGCTTTGCTCTCTTTGTCAATGACTCATCGCTCATGACAGAAAATTATAAAAAATATTTAGTTCGAGAGTTTCGAAAAGCCTATTCCTTTTTGGGCGTTCCCTTGCATTTCTTTTTAAAGAATAAAAAGAAAACAGCAAAATCCACAGAATAGTTATTCAGCAAGAAAGTCTGTCGGCAATGTAGACAACAATTGGATCAGATCCTCTCGAGATAGGGTCTTGATCGCGCGCTGATCATCAGGCAAGACGATATCGTGTAGGAGTTGTGCTTTTTGATGGATCATCAGATCAATTTTTTCTTCAATCGTAGAGGGAACAAGAAATTTAAATACCTGGACAGGCCACCGTTGCCCTATTCGATGCACACGGTCGATCGCCTGGAGCTCCTTTGCTGCATTCCACCATCGGTCATACAAGATCACAATACTAGCTGGTGTTAAATCGATACCTACACCTGCGGCGTGCAAAGAACCAAGAAATACTTTGCAATCGGGATCTTGATGAAATCGTTCTAGAGCTCCTTGACGATTGGCCGTTTGCCCACGAATTTCAGCAAACCCTATCCCGCGATCTTTAAGATAGAGTTGAAATATATCCAACATATGCAAGTACTGTGAGAAGATTACCAGTTTTTGATCGCTAGCGACCGCTTCTTCGATGATTTCTACGCAAGCATTCCACTTTCCAGAAGTGTGGTTGCGATACTCTTCAGGTGTACGATAAAATAAAGCAGGGTGATTACAGATCTGTTTCAGATAATTCAGAATAGAAAAGATGTGCAGATAAGGGACCTCTTCACTTTCTTTAAGCTCTCGTACGATTTGATTGCCTTCCTGGTTTACCAAATTTTGGTATAAACATAACTGTTCTGCAGAGAGTTCGCATAAGATCGTATCTTCCGTTTTATCTGGTAATTCACTTAATACATCTTGTTTTTTCCTGCGTAGGGAAAAGGGGCGGATCAGTTGTCGAATTAATAATTTTTTTTCTTCATCTTGCTCTTTCTCTATGGGAATTAAAAATTGAGTCCGGAATTGCGCATCGGAACCTAGGAATCCTGGCAAAATCAGATCAAACTGAGCTTTCAGTTCACGCAGATGATTTTCTATTGGCGTACCAGTTAGTCCAATGCGCATACGCGATTTAATGGATCGTAGTGCACTATGGATTTGGCTAGATGGGTTTTTTGCTAAATGGATTTCATCATAAATGACTACTTCAAATTGAAAACGGTGTATCCAGGCACGATCCATTCTCAGGATACCGTAGGAAGTGAGGAGTACCCCATTTTGGTCGAGATCGGGTAGCGAGCGGTGCAAACCATGAAATAAAAATACATTTAGCTGCGGAAGGGTCTTTGATAACCGATCTTTCCAGTGATACAGGACGGAGGTGGGGCATACAATTAAAAAAGGACCCCCTTGCTTCGCATGTGCCGCGGCTAAGAGCGCCATGGCTTGGTGCGTTTTTCCTAGCCCCATATCATCACAGAGCAATCCAGAGAGATGGTGGGAATATAAATACCATAGCCATTGGAGCCCTGTATTTTGATAGGGGCGCAACTCTCCTTGAAATGCAGATAAGTCAGGGAGCGGAAACCCTTCCCACCCCCGAAGCTCTTTAAGAATGGCTTCTGTTTTACGATCCGAATCAAGATTTGAGGGGATCCATTGAATGGGGCAAAAGGCTTCTAGCCGTATCCAATCTAGAACTTCCATGCATAAAGGACTGGAGGGTTGTACAGAACGCATCCCGCGAAGCCATAAAAAACGAGGATGGGTGAGGTCAAGTAATCCTGCTGAAGTGGCGATCCATGTTTTTTTTTCTGCTACAGCAACTAGGAGGATCGATACATCTATCTCGCCAATTTCGGTAACAAGAGCAAGATGGGTAAGTAGACGTTGATCGTCATCATATGCCAACCATTTGACGTGTACATCTGCTTGGATAGGAATGCGTGTTTTTGGATCGACATGTACCAAGAAAGGATGGAGTTTCGGTAATTCGTGTTCTAAGAAATAGGTAGCATGTTCTAGCGGCACATCATGTACGGCACGGAATCCTTCGGGCAGCTCCATCTCTTTGGGTAGGCGAATAAATCCATCCCCCACTACGTAAACAAAGGGATCACAAAACTCAAGATGTACATGTTCATAACCAGATCGTAGTTCTACTATTGGTTCCAAACGCAGCACATCTTTTTCGAGTAATCTGAGAGATAATCCTCGTACCCTAATGGGTAGGGTGGGAGAAAAAAAATGGTCTACCCGCTCTAACTCTTCGATATGGGTCGCAATGAATTCCCCGATCTGATTTTTAGGTATCCTTAGGTCGGTAGATAAGGCTCCTGGTTTGGACAGATACTTGGCAAAGAATCCTTGACCTCGAAAATAGACCCAGTCACCAAAATCTTTACGATCCTTAGAAGGAGGACCCTCATCTAAGGGCAAGAAACGAAGAATATCAGTCACTTGATAGGTCCATGTCGACTCAATCATCGTCATATGCAGTTGGAAACCTTCTTGCTTTGTAAGCCAACTTCTTTGTTCATGGAGCCATGCATTCATTTGAGAACAAGGAATTACTTGATAGGCGCGTGGAAACATCAAATCACGGATTCGCACCCATCCCTCGGTTTCTTGATAGATCCACTCCGCATTGAGAAATAATGCATCATCCAGATCACCTGGTCTGTTTAAGTAGGTCGCAATCTGGAGATCCCATTCATCGGTAAAGGTCAGTTGATAGCGCAGAGTCGAAGGGGAGCCTTTTAGAGGCATCCATTTTGCCACTTCCGTTGTATATCGATCTAATATTTCAGGTAGGAGTGCATAAGGGATTTCATCACGATCGAGCAAGGGATGGGGGCGGTTAGGGTACAAACCCTCAGCAGGATATAGTTCCCATCCCCCTAAGGTCCATGTAGGGGGAGATCCATGTGAAGGTCTTGCGCGATGTTGTAAACGTAGCACTTGTCTGGATTGGTCTAGAGTCATTCCAATCAATGGGCCTCGCTGTTGCATGAATACAGGAAGAGGGAAATGAATAGTATCTAGGAAGGGGATCAAGGCACAGAATAGGTCTGGCGAGAGGGAGAGAGAGAGTCGTAGACCATGCCCCTCTATGGTACAATGCATCGGTCTGTTTGGATCGGCTACATGTACCTTAAAAGGATTTTCTAAATCCATCATATAGAGTCGTTTTGCAAATTCAGCTAAGGGACTCAATTGGAATTGCAGTGCAAGAGAAGGCCTGCCCTGTTTCCATTTGACAATTTCTTCTGAGCTGACATCCGAGAATAAAATGGAAGTAGTGGGGGTCGGCGCAGCGTGGGATTCCCAAAGGGTCTCTAATAGATCGGCGTGTTGCGCAGGGGGGAGGTATTCCCAAGCCAATCGGTCTTCCGTAGGGGCGCCTTCTCGGCCTTTTTGGGTGCAGACAAATTGTTTTGGGCTACATCCATATCGTTGAGCCCACAACCAAAAAAAATGGTAGAAGAAATGACGCTCGAAACCAATATGGATAGGTTCACTGGTTGGGGTATCGCAGATTTTTAGGTACGAAGCGGCTACATGGGGACACCCCATGTCTTGTTCGCAATCACAGAATCCCTCTTGTAGTTCTCCCTGTTCGGTAAAATGTAGTAGGGTCCAATAGATTCTATTGCATTCACGTACAGCGACTTGGTAGGTATGTCTGCCAAATGAAATTTCTTCAATTGCCCCTGAACGGAATAATAGGAGCCCTTCTTGAAGAAAAGGTAGAATATGGGAGTCCATCACAGGGTCAGAATAGCATAGAGCTGTTAATAATCCTACGGATGAGAAGGGAGCTGCTGATGTACAGATGCGATCCAGTTATATGGATTCTCTGATCTAGATATTGACGCTAGGTTCTTCTCTCAGATACACTCTGTCTGATTTTATGAAACGTTCACTTCATCACGATTTACCCCATCTCATGGATCAGCGAGTCTGTGTACGGGGATGGCTGCATACCTTTCGATCCTTGGGAAAATTAAATTTTCTGATTCTGAGAGATCGGACGGGTCTCACGCAAATCGTGGTGGAGGATCGCCAGATTGCGAAACAACTGGCTTCCCTACAACCAGGGTCCATCCTCCGTGTAGAAGGAATAGTGGCTCGTTCTGGATCGCAGCAAGATGGCGTGGAAATCGTCCACCCCACAATCACGATTGAAGAAGCCATTCATGCGGTTCCTCCTGTCGAATACTACAAACCTGTGCTCCACCAAGACCTGGATTTTCTCTTGGATCACCGGCCTATTGCGTTAAGGAATCAGGAGCAGCAGGCTATTTTTCGCATTCAAGCTGCGATCGCGCATGCTTACCGGCTGTACATGCATGATACCATTGGGGCGGTTGAGTACTTTGCTCCCAATATCCTTGGTGCCTCTTCAGAAGGAGGTGCTGAATTTTTTCATGTCGATTATTTTGGTCATGTCGCGACCTTGGCGCAAAGTAGTCAGCTATACAAACAGATTATGGTGGGAGTAAATGAACGTGTGTTTGCTCTGATGCCTTTTTTCCGAGCAGAACCTTCTCATACGTCACGCCATCTATCCGAAGGGAAACAGTTTGAATTTGAAATGGGTTTTTTTGATCACTGGCATGATCTGCTAGATATCCAGGAAGGGGTGGTCCACGCCATTCTCGATCATGTCCGCACAACATGTTCACAGGAGCTGGCTATTTTAGGACATCCTTTAATTACGTGTCCTTCTTCTGTACGCTTTCCTCGACTTACCTTTTACGAGGCCCAGAATCTCTATTTTGCCCGTACAGGGATAGATGAGCGGAGTGAGCCTGATCTAAGTCCTGCGGCAGAAAAAAATTTATGCCAATGGGCACTAGAGGTGCATGGAACACAATGTCTTTTTATTACTGATTGGAAAGTAGAAAAGCGCCCCTTCTATTCCTATCCATCCCCAGAAAATCCTGATCTGACCCATACCTTTGATTTACTGTGTGCAGGGACAGAGATTACATCAGGAGGCCAGCGGCGACACACCTATGATTCCATGTTAGAAGGGTTGCGATTGAAGGGAATGAACCCTGACAATTTTACGGATTATCTTTCTATTTTTCAGTATGGGATGCCACCACATGGTGGATTTGGTATGGGATTTGAACGGCTGACCATGACGTTGCTGCAACGTAAAAATATCCGTGAAGTCTCTCTTTTCCCATCCGACACGAAACGGATTGCTGGAAATCGAATCAAAGCCCACATCTTCTTTGGTAGCGAAAATATCAGAAATGAAATCATCCGCCGCTTCAAAGAAGCGGGACAGCCCTTCACGCATCTCATACATGAAGCAACTACTACCAGCCAAGAGTCTGCGCAGGTCCGCGATACAGCGTTAGAAGAAGGAATCAAATCGATTCTAGTGCGTGGCAAAACCTCGAAAAAAAATGTGCAGTTCAATATCCCAGCGCATATGAAGTTAGATATAAAAGCATGTGCAGAACGTATGGGAGAAAAATGTGAATTTGAAAGTCCTGAAGTCATTTTAGAACGATTTGGTCTGCCTATTGGTGGGATTCCTCCATTTGGCAATCTGCTGAACTTAGATACCTATTTTGATGAACGTATCTTCCTCTCTTCTCGAGTGGCATTCAATTGCGGTTTTGTGACGGAGTCCATCATCACAGAGAGTGCTGGGCTACTTTCTCTTACAGCTGCTACCATTGGTCAATTTGCGAAAGAATAAGGATGTAACGCTGCTGTTGTTTATGCCATCTTCTACACATCATTGTGTAACGAGACAGAACAGCCCAATAAGAAGGGGCGCCATCTAGCCAGATCTTCTCACGCGGTTGGATCATACACTCCAAAACAACTGCTTGACTTGATGTGGGTAATGCAACAGATCTATATGAAAATCTCTAAACTAGCATATGCGACCTAACGCAGACACAGATCGTGCAGACAAACTAGTGAGTTAGGAAATGAAAAAACCGAAGACATTACCATTTCTGAAAATGTCTTCGGTGATGTGGGTCTTGATGGACTCGAACCATCGACCCCCTCATTAAAAGTGAGGTGCTCTAACCAACTGAGCTAAAGACCCAAGAATTACCCTTTACATAACAAAAAGAACTTTTGTTACAAAAGAAACTCTTGACCCCAAGGGGATTCGAACCCCTGTTATTGGAATGAAAATCCAGTGTCCTAGACCTGACTAGACGATGGGGCCAGACAGGAG
>CAYLUD010000020.1:0-23577 GCA_964386785.1 uncultured bacterium
TTGGAATGAAAATCCAGTGTCCTAGACCTGACTAGACGATGGGGCCAGACAGGAGGTGCAATTATAGACAGCCTCTCCCTTTTTGTGCAATCAGATGGTGAGAATTTCCTTTTCTTTTTGCTGTAATAGGTCGTCTGTTTCCTTACAGAATCGATCGGTGAGTTCTTGAACTTTTTTCTCACTTTTTTTTAGTCCATCTTCTGGAAGGATGCCATCATCTTTTTGTTTTTTTAGAGCTTCATTGCCATCTCGTCGTATATTTCGAATCACGACTTTGGTTTCTTCACTCTTGCGTTTTGCGATTTTGCACATCTCTTTACGAACAGATTCATCCATTTCGGGGACTGTTACACGAATCACATTACCGTCGATCGTAACGCGAACATTTAGGTTAGCAGCCTCAATTGCTTTGCCAATAGAGGGAAGATTGCCCCGATCGAAAGGAGCAACAACGATTTGACGAGCCTCTGGGGTTGTGAGGGTGGCTACATCTTTGAGGGGCATGCGGGATCCGTACACCTCAACAGTGACTTTATCTAGCATTCCCGTATTAGCACGGCCAGTACGTAGCGTACGCAACTCAGTTTTAAAATGTTCGATGGCTTGCACCATCTTCTTTTCTGTATCTTTCAGAATATCCACAACGTCTCCATCAGTTGAAGTCTAGAAGGGATCATAGAAAAGGGGTGAATAAAAGAATAGGAGAGATTAAGGCCTCCCCTAAGGGAGGCCGAGAATTACTTGCCGACTTTCCATCGTAGGAATTGTACGATGGATAGCTGCTTGCCTGTTTTCTTGGATTGATTTTCCAAAAGTTGAGCAATGGTTAGGTCGGGATTTTTTACAAAGGGTTGATTCAATAGGCATACCTGGTTGTAGAATGCCTGAAGTTTCCCCTCAATAATTTTCTCGACGATCGCCTCAGGTTTGTTCTTTACCTGTGCTCGAGCAATTTCTCGTTCTTGATGAATGAGATCTGCTGGAATTTCATTAGATGAAATATAATCAGGAGACTCAGCAGCGATGTGCATTGCGATGTCCTTGGCGAGAGCCTGTTCTTGATCGCTGCCTGCAATTTCTACTAAGGTCACTAACTTCCCACCTGCATGCGAATACACACCAAAAGAATGGTGAGCAGGCTTCTTGAGTAGTTGGACTCGTTTGATCTGAATATTTTCACCCAAGCTTTGCATGGTAATCGCTCGGATTTCATCCACAGAGCTCTTAGGGTCTTTTGCATAGGGCTTGGACAATAAGTCTTCTAAAGAAGCAATCGATTGATGCACCACCTGATCGGCAAGTGAGCGAGCAAAGTCTTGAAAGGTGTCATTTTTTACGACAAAATCAGTCTCTGCATAGATTTCGACTAAGGAAAGACTTCCAGGAGCCTCGGAGAAAACGACAAGTCCCTCGTTGGTTTCTCTGGATTCTTTTTTAACTGCAGAGGCGATGCCAGCCTTGCGTAGATTCGCGATCGCAAGCTCAAGGTCACCATTAGCTGCTGTCAGTGCTTCTTTACACTTACCCACGCCAACGCCTGTGCGATTGCGTAATTCTTTGACGAGTTCTTGAGAAATATCAGTCATTGCCTTCCTTCTCCCGAATGATAGCTTCCATGTCTATAGTGAACTCTTGCTCTCCTTCTTCGATTGGGATATGCAAGGCTTGTTTTTCATCAATCACAGCTTGAGTGAGTGCGGAAATAATCAGTTTAATGCTTTTTAGGGCATCGTCATTGCATGGAATCACATGAGTAATTAAATCCGGGTCACAATTCGTGTCGACCAGACCTACAACAGGAATTCCTAACTTACGAGCTTCTAAAACGGCAATGCGTTCATGTGTAGGATCTACAACTATCAGAAGGCCTGGTAAGCGGCTCATCTTTCGTATGCCAGTTAAGTTGCGGCTTAATTTAGCTTGCTCCTTGGCTAACAAAACGAGTTCTTTTTTCTTCAAACCTTGACCGCCAGTCATGACTTGATGTTCTACCTGCTCCAGTGTTTTTACAGAGCGTCGAATAGTAGGCATATTGGTGAGCATGCCTCCTAACCAACGTTCGCAAACAAAAAACTCTCCAGATACTTCGGCAGCTTCTTGAATCACTGTTTTGGCTTGTTTCTTTGTTCCAACAAAAAGAATCGGCTCTCGTTTTGCAACGACCATCTTCACAAACGCAACTGCCTTACGTAGCTGCTCAAGGGTTTTGGCTAAGTCAATGATATCTAAGCCGGATCGGGTATCGAAGATGAATCGCTTCATCTTGGGATTCCATCGATTTTTTAAGTGGCCAAAATGGGCCCCTGCCTCTAAGAGGTCTTTAATTGAAATGTCAACAGTATCTTGATTTTGCATGTCCAAGCCTTGTCCCTCTACTTAGGTATTTCGACACGGCATCCACGCAAGCGTGGATTTCGGTCTTGGTGTTATAGGAATAGGCCTCTTTTTATCTTGTGTTGTGCTCGGGGAGGCCTTACCCTTGCGAAAGAAAGCGCCTGATCAGAATCGAACTGACACCAGTAGCTTGGAAGGCTACGGCTCTACCATTGAGCTACAGGCGCACCAAGGATCGGTTAATATAGTTTTTTCTCGCTTTTTATGTAAAGAAAAAAGCAGATTTTTATGATGGATTTAGATGTCGTTGCGTGTTGATAAATCTATAGCAGAAAAAATTAAAATCCTGCTCATCGGGATTCTTATAGTATTTTTATTAATCATTGCTCGTGTTTGGGTCCTTGCCATTGTATTTCACGAACAAAAAATTCTTGAATCTAAGAAAACGCAAAAGAAGGGAGTATTGGAGCGCGTGGAACGCGCTACGATATATGATCGTTGGGGAGAGGTTCTTGCGACAAATCGAATCGAATATCGAGCAGGGATTTGTTATGGAGCCATTCGATCGATTCCCAGGGTTAAGACGGTAATGGACGAGACTGGGAAAAAGACCAAAACATTTCCACGCAAAGAATATATTCGAAAGTTAAGTTGCTTAGTTGCCGAGCAGCTTCAGCTCGATGCCGATCGAGTAGAAGACCTGATGTATTCCAAGGCGGCTGTATTGGGGTCAGCACCATATATTCTGAAACAGAATCTGTCTGAAGATAAATTTTATACGCTACGCATGTTAGAGAAAGACTGGCCTGGACTGGTCACAGAGATTGGATCTCAGAGAACCTATCCCCATGAGAGAGTAGGGAGCGAAATCTTAGGATATGTAGGTCCTATGAGTTTTCAGGAGCATAAAAAATTTTTGGAAGATCTGCAAGCCGTACGAGCAGCCCTGACGGATACACCTGAAGACCAGGAGCTGCGGATGAGGTTGAAACAGCTGGAACAACTCACCCATCACTTGAACGAGATGACTGGCAAAATAGGAATCGAAGCGGTGCACGATGGCAGGTTGCGGGGGCAGCATGGTAGACGCACCTATTGTATCAATAGCAAGGGGCGGGTTTTAGAAGAAGGGCTGGACCGGGTGCCCTTAGAAGAAGGACATCCGATCCAGCTTTCTATTAGCATTGAGTTGCAAGAGTATGCGGAGCAACTGCTTGCTGAATATGACGCACAAGCCCCAATCTCACAAACCACCCGTCGATCTCGTAATTCGATGCCAGAAAAACGACCTTGGATCAAACAAGGTGCTATTGTGGTGATGGATCCGAACACGGGAGAGGTGTTAACCCTAGCTTCTTTCCCTCGGTTTAACTCCAATGATTTTCTGGCATCTGGTCAAGAAGATATGGAGAATAAGCGGTGGAAGGTGAAGCAATGGTTGGAAACCGATGAATATGTGGCGGGGGTATGGGATCTACAAATACCTCTGATTCGAGAACGGTGGCACCCTTCGACTCAGACGTTTTATGAGGAGGTGACCGATCTTGATTGGGATGTATATTTAGACCTCATTATTACACGGGACACGCCATTGCGAGAACAGTTCCATACATTTTCTCGGGTGCGCGATGCACTCGTTTTGCAGGAACTCATAGAAGAATGGATCGCTCTATACGCTCCTTTGCCTCTGGCCAAAGTAATCGACTTGTTCTATTGCGGTGGAGAGCATATCCCTAAAGGGGTACTGATTACGCTAGATGAGAGAGAACAATTTGCGCGTATCTCGCTTGAACATGCGGAACAAGTCGCCATCTTGTCTGCACGCATCTCTCCTTATTTTGATCCGATACCCTCGAACCACGACAAGTTGTTATTTGCTGATCTTATGCGACTTGCTGGCGACTTGCACTGTTGTGATCCAGTATTGCGATCCTGGTATGGATCGCAAACTCTATTCGATCGCCATCGCCTGAATGGGGATTTTGCTCGTGTGGAAGCGGTATTGAAAAGAGGGGCTCGAGATGTATTTCGATCCATTCATTTTCGTGCATGGCGCGAGAAAGAATTTGCTGATTTTTTAGCAAATAAAAGAAAAGAGGAAAAGGCGGCGCGGATCAAATATCCAAAACCTTATTTGGATTATTTAGATCAGGAAGAAGGTCGGCAATTTGATCTGTTTTGGGAAACATATCGACTCCATTTATTAGAATTATTTTTAACTGGGCACTGTACGGATCCTTCGCTATTACCGTATTACGAAGGATTCCGGGATTGGTCTACAAAAGAAATCGAGCGCCATCAGGAAGGGGTATCCTGGATCCGTTCCTATCTTGCATTACAAGAATGCTTGCACAACGTTGCAGACATTCACTACCAGGCAGCTTTAAAAACGTTTCGCCCTTTTCACGCATTGCGCCACCCTCTTTGGGGAAGATATCCATTTTTACGATGCCGCAATCGAGATGTGGGAAGGACGGAACAAGACTTGGCTTTAGGTTTTTATCCTCGTTATGGGTATGGGTATTCGCGCTCCCATGCCTTTCGACAAGCTACCACACTAGGTTCCGTCTTTAAGCTTGTGCCAGCGTATGCGGCATTACTGCAACTCTATCAAAATGGATCTCGTGGGGCGATTAACCCTCTGACGATGATTGATGATAAACATCATACCTCTAAAGGCTGGAACGTTGGATTTTTTGCAGATGGGCGTCCTATTCCTATATTCTATCATGGAGGAAGGTTGCCTAGGACCGCTCGCGCTAGGGTAGGCTCTATTGATTTGGCAGGAGCTCTAGAGGTTTCCAGTAATCCTTATTTTTCCTTGTTAGCATCAGAGGTGCTATCCGACCCAGAAGATCTATGTGACGCAGCTCGGAATTTAGGGTTTGGTTCTCCTACAGGTATTCCGCTGACACATGAGTATGGAGGGCATATTCCTCAGGATGTAACGTACAATCAAACAGGATTGTATTCTATGGCGATTGGCCAACACGATCTTTTGACCACCCCGATCCAGACCGCGGTAATGCTGAGTGCCTTAGCTAATGGGGGGCAGGTATTGCAACCGATTTTGCTGGCTAAAGAAAATCCAGTTGTCCGATGGGAGGTTCCTTTGCCTAAAGAGGTAAAACGTCCTTTGTTTGAGGGGATGCGGCGTGTGGTTTCTGGGGATCGTGGTACCGCTCGAGGCATGGGGTCTAAATTTGACTCGGAGTTAGTTGCTCGCGTATTTGGGAAAACAGGTACTGCAGAGGTCGTGGAAAATTATGGCTGTGATTCACAATCTCAGTATATTAAAACTAAAGCGGTTTGGTTTGGCTCTATTGTTCAAGATGTGCATCACAATCCTGAACTTGTGATTGTGGTCTACCTGCGACAGGGTGATAATGGTCGATTCGCCTTACCTCTTGTTTTGAAAATAGCAAAGAAATGGGAGACCTTAGCGGCGTTGCATAACGAACATTCTTAGGTGAAGTTGGCATCTTTCTTGCGACAGGTTAGGTAACCTAGACAAGGAGTATCCATGGAGTATTCACCCACCTCTCGAAATTCCCAAATGGCAAAAGAATTTTTTTGTCAGGGAGTAGGTAAATTTTTAGACGGAAAATATGAAGAAGCGCAGAAAGAGTTTACGGTTGCTCTAGAGCACGATGCTAGTTTACCTTTAGCGTATTGCTACTTAGGGATCATTTCTTTGGAATTAGGTCGGGTAGAGGAAGGAGTGCGTTGGTGTGAAAAGGGTTTGCAAATTGACCCTGAGAACGGGTATTTGCACTATTGTCTTGGTGCTGCATTTGAAAAGCAGGGAGACGCGGAATCGGCGATAGATCAGTATCAGAGATATTTAGAAGAACACCCTGAAGATCCAGAATGTTTATTTTCTATGGGATGTGTTTTGGATCATTTGAAGCAAACAGAAGAAGCGATTTGGTATTACCGAGAGAGTTTGCGGCTAGATGCCAATCATCATAAGGCTGCATACAATTTAGCCCTTGCACTTTCTGACATAGGAGAAACCAAGGAGGCGTTAGAGTATTTAGAGCGCACGGTAGCAATTCAACCTACCTATTGGAAAGGATGGGTGAAACTTGGTTTGCTCCATTCCTTAGATAAACAATGGGATCAGGCGGCACATGCCTATGAGCAAGCAATTCAACTACAGCCTACCGTATCTGACAGCCATTACAACCTAGGATTATGTTATCTGACACTTAACCAACCTAAACAGGCTTTGGAATCCTTTCAGTCTGCTTTACAGCTTAATCCTCAGGATGCAGACTCTGCATTCTATCGAGCTTTGGCTCACATGGACTTGAAAGAGGGAGAAGCGGCAATTGCGGCTCTTTGCGAAACATTAGCTATAGATTTGGATCATGAGAAATCTCATTATCTATTGGGACGCTTATATTATGAAACTGGTGATCAGGAGAAAGCAGAGAAAGAACTAGGTTTTCTGTCTCACCGTAAATCATCGTATCATGAAGTGTTGCAAGAGTACATGAACATGTCCACCAAGGCTAGGTAAGATCTCTGTTGATCAGGATAGCAGGAGAAAGCTGCTTTGACGATGTGCTACTCCATATGGAAATAGAGCTGTATGTAGGAGGGTTTCTTGTCAGGGGCATCAAGGGATAGCATATCGCATGTATATGAGGCGCACACGTGCCCGTTTTTAGGGCGCGGAAGATTTGGATAAGCTTAGCGCCTATGGAAATAAGCATTTATGGTTGTTTGATCTAAATCAACAGTTTTTATGGCAAAGGCATAACGGGCCACAGTCGATGGATCTCCACCTTATGAAAGAAATCCTATCGGGAGGAAAACTCTATCAGATCAAAAAAATCCCTCTTAATGAGACGATGGTCAATCGTAACATCCCTATTTGCATTACAGAGATTGGGGGGGAATACAGACAAGCTCTCCCCCTCTAGACACTACAAACGGACTGAGAGGAGCAGACCACTAAGCCCTACCTATTATCTGTTTGTATGATGATCTCCTTGTCAGGTATTTGCGTCCTTAAGCGCATAAGGACATAATCAATCATAGTACGCGCGTTCCATCCATATCCTATGCCGGTCTGCTCCAGATGATTCTGAAATCAGCTAGGGAACATCTAGGTCTTATGTCGCAGAGTTCCATATTTAAAAAATATGTAGCGATTACCTTGGAAAATTGGGGAAAATGCATGACAAGGAGTTCTGTTTTGCGTATGATTCTTGCCAAATGGAATCAAAAGAATTTCTTCAGAAGGCTTACCCCTACGGATTTATTACTGAGGTAGAAACGGATCGTATCCCTAAGGGGCTAGATGAAGAAACAATTCGGTTATTATCTGCAAAAAAAGAAGAGCCTGACTTTCTGTTGCAGTTTCGATTAAAAGCCTATCGTATCTGGAAGAAAAAAAAAGAGCCGCACTGGTGCCACGCTCATTATCCACCTATTGATTATCAAAATTTAGTCTATTACTCTGCCCCTAAAAAAAAACCTAAACTAGGGTCATTGGATGAGGTAGATCCAGAAGTATTAGCTACCTTTCAGCGTTTGGGTATCCCGATTGATGAGCAGAAAAGAATTGCGAATGTTGCTGTAGATATGGTGTTTGATTCTGTATCCATTGGTACGCTCTTTCGGGAGAAATTAGAAGCGGCGGGGGTCGTCCTGTGTTCGATATCTGAAGCGATGCATCGCTATCCGGATATATTAGAAAAATATTTAGGCTCAGTAGTCCCTATAGGAGATAATTTCTTTTCTGCTTTGAATTCTGCAGTGTTTACTGACGGGTCTTTTGTCTGGATTCCTAAAGGAGTACAGTGCCCGATGGAATTGTCGACCTATTTTCGTATCAATGATGAAGAGGCTGGTCAATTTGAACGTACGCTCATTCTTGCTGAAGAGGGTTCTTCAGTCAGTTATTTGGAAGGGTGTACAGCGCCCGCCTTTAGTTCCAAACAGCTTCATGCAGCTGTAGTGGAACTGATTGCCCTAGAAGGGGCCTGCATTAAATATTCCACAGTGCAAAATTGGTATGCTGGCGATCGCGCAACAGGCGTGGGAGGTGTCTATAATTTTGTGACCAAGCGAGGAGTGTGTCATAGAAAAGCGAAAATTTCTTGGACTCAAGTCGAGGTTGGGGCTGCAATCACCTGGAAGTATCCGAGTTGTATCTTGAAAGGAGATGACTCTGTAGGCGAGTTTTATTCTGTGGCATTAACCGAAGGAAAAATGCAAGCCGACACAGGCACAAAAATGATTCATGTTGGGAAACGAACCTCTTCTACTATTGTGTCCAAAGGAATTTCTGCTGATGAATCCCATAATACCTACCGTGGGCGCGTGTACATGGATCGTAAGGCTAAGGGAGCAAGAAATTATACTCAGTGTGATTCGATGCTGGTTGGGAACCGTTGTTCTGCAAACACTTTTCCTGTGATCGAAGTGCAAGGAGACCAGGGGCGTGTAGAGCATGAAGCCTCCACATCTCGTTTAAGTGAAGAGCAAGTCTTCTACTTGCAATCGAGGGGGTTGACGAAAGAAGCAGCGATTCGATTTATTGTGAATGGATTTTGTCATCAAGTGCTACAAGAACTCCCTCTTGAATTTGCAGAGGAAGCCAAAAAACTGCTAGCTATCAAATTAGAACATTCAGTTGGGTGATCATGTCATTATTAGAAATTTCAAATCTGCATGCTGATGTGGATGGAGTTCCCATTTTGAGGGGGCTAAACCTTGCTATGGAGCCAGGCAGCATTCATGTGATCATGGGTCCGAATGGAGCAGGTAAATCGACATTAGCGAGGGTGTTAGCTGGTCATCCTGCTTACGAAGTGACCCAAGGGAGTGTCCGATTTTTGGGACAGGATTTGTTATCCTTAGAACCAGAGGAAAGAAGTCGATTGGGTCTGTTTGTAAGTTTTCAATATCCACCAGAAATTTCTGGGGTGCCTATGCGTAGTTTTCTCTATGAGGCCATGCAGGCACGAGGACCTCTCTCAGAACTAGAGTTTGCACGTATCCTCCAAGAAAAATTGTCTCTATTGCGCATGCGGCCCGATTTAGTTGAAAGGCCATTGCATATTGGCTTTTCTGGTGGGGAAAAGAAAAGGTCAGAGATCTTGCAAATGGCTTTGTTGGATCCAAGGTTAGCGATTTTAGATGAAACAGACTCAGGGCTTGATCTCGATGCGTTACGAGCTGTAGCAGAGGGGGTCAATCAGTTGCGAGATGGTTCTCGCGCCCTACTCATCATCACGCATTACCCACGTTGGTTAGAATTGATACGTCCCGATCGAGTTCATATCTTCTCTAGAGGGCATTTTCTTGCCGAAGGGGACGTCTCATTGGTGCAGAAAATCGAAGAAGAAGGGTACGATGCGTTCCTCCCTACATGATCTATTTGTGCAGAACCATATCCCTCTTGTGGGACCATTACCTTGGCAAAAACGTTGTTGGGACCAAGGGATTCAGGAAGCTCTTTTTGCGGAATCCAGAGATCCTTTTTTAGAGCAAATAGGACGTACTATATATCGGGAACTCGATCTAGACCCCTTCTCCATCCCAGAAAAGGTAGTCCTTCTCCCGGTCACGCAAGCCTATTCGATCTATCGAACTTTCCTAGATAAATGGGCACACACTATATATGCTCAAGAAAAAGATCCCTGGGGCTTGATTCTACTTGCGCTTGCTCGCCAGAGCTGGTTTCTTTACGTGCCCCCAGGCATGCATATCTCTTTTTCATTGCCTCCAATTCCACATCTCATTGTGTTTGTAGGAGCAGGCTCTCGACTTGCTTTGCGTTCCACCGCAACTCCTTGTGGTGGAGAAGGGTGGGTGGCCAACCGCATGGATGCGATGGTGGAGGAAGGGGGGGTCTTGTTATGGGAAGATACAGGGGCTCCTAGCCTTCCCACATTCCTATCCATTCGCTGTCACCTTAAGAAAAAAGGGATCTTTCGTAGTGTGGTATTTCCAGAAGAAACGCAAGTTCGTAGGGAAGACTATCATCTATCGTTTCAAGGAGAAGAGTCCGAGGGACATGTATCGGGGCTGCTTCATACAGAACAATCAGGGATGTATCAAGTACGAGTCTTGATGGAACATGAGGCTCCTCATACTATTTCAAGACAGAATTTTAAAGCAGCTGTTGGCGGCACATATCAACATCGATTTGAAGGTAAGATTTATATCCATGCAGAGGCTCAGCAAGTCGATGCCTACCAGCGCCATCATGCACTTCTGCTGAGCCCTGAAGCTTCGGTGCACAGTTATCCTAACCTCGAAATTTTTGCCGATGATGTGAAAGCATCTCATGGGGCCACCTGTGGAGAACTCGATGAAGAGGAACTCTTTTACTTGCAAAGTCGAGGGTTATCTGCTGCCTCTAGTCGCGCGCTTCTTATTGCAGCTTTTTGCCAGGATATCCATATGGAACGAGAAGCTCTATATGCCGTTAGGAATGGATAAATGGACCCCAATATTCGCGATCAATTTCCAGCTTTGCAGCGCCTATGGAATGGACATCGTTTGCTCTACTTCGATACTGCAGCAACTGCTTTAAAGCCATATACAGTGATTGACGCGATTGCGGAATTTGATCGTACTTTAGGTGCTACTGTGCACCGAGGAGTCTAT
This sequence comes from uncultured bacterium, assembly GCA_964386785.1. Lineage (GTDB taxonomy): Bacteria > Chlamydiota > Chlamydiia > Chlamydiales > JAAKFR01 > SZAS-3. Next base: position 10,966 of record CAYLUD010000020.1, read on the forward strand.
GGCATGGTGCAAGAAGCCACGCGACTGTACCAACAGGCTCGATACCAAGTAGCGCATTGGTTAGGAGGAGTGGATTTTGAGGAGATCATTTTAACTCGAGGGACAACAGCCTCTTTGAATCTAGTCGCGCAGAGCCTCGCCCGTACATATTGTAAGCCAGGAGATGGGATTCTTCTTACGGAAATCGAGCACCATTCCAATCTTGTGCCTTGGCAAATGGTGGCGGCTCAGTATGGACTTACACTGCACTATTTGTCTGTCAATGATCAGGGTGAAGTATTGCTTGATGATCCTTTTCCTCCGAATATCCGTATTGTCAGCTGTGCTCATGTTTCCAATGTGCTGGGTGTCTGTCACCCTATTGAGAGAATCGTTGCAAAAGCCAAGGAAGTTGGAGCCTTTGTCGTTGTGGATGGCGCGCAAAGTGCTTCTCACATGGCTATAGATGTACGCAACCTGGATATCGATTTTTTCACCTTTTCAGGCCACAAATGTTATGGCCCCACAGGCATTGGGGTTCTTTATGGAAAGAAGCGTTGGTTAGAAGAGATGATACCTATTGAAGGTGGCGGCGATATGATTGATCACGTAACACTCGACGGCTTCACTACCACGCAGTTGCCTTGCAAATTTGAAGCCGGCACCCCCATGATTGGACAGGCAATCGGGCTGGGAGCAGCTCTGCGTTGGTTAACTAATCTAGGCATGCATACGATCTATCAACATGAGCAATTGCTCCTAGCATTCGCTACAGAGCAATTGCTGACAGTGCCAGGATTACGCATTTTGGGCCATGCAGCTCATAAGGGTCCTGTAATTAGTTTTTTGATTGACGGGGTGCATCCCCTCGATCTAGCTACATTTTTGGATCTTCAAGGTGTGGCCCTACGTACGGGCCATCATTGTAGTCAGCCTGCGATGAGCCGGTTTGGTGTGAGCTCCACATGTCGCCTATCGCTCGGCATCTACAATACAGCAGACGAGATCTCGCAATTGATCGAATTGCTCATCCAAGAGACGATTCGCCTACGTCGTTAAAGAAAGGCGAAGAGGGGGCGAAGAACAGCTCTTTCCCTGCTGCATAGATTTCCCGTTCGCTCAGACGATTGACATGTATGGGGTCGTGAAGCGTTACGATATCTTCCCCTAAAGGGCTCCACTGATTGGGAGAACTTTCTCCAAATAATACCAGAGCTCGTTTATTGAGGGCTCCAGCCAAATGACCAATACCACCGTCTCCGCAAAAGACCCCATCGCATTGATTTAATTCCTGTACAAACTCATCGAATGCTCGTGGAATGCAGAGATGGTAGGCCATAGAGAGTTTGGAACCCAATGCTTGGGCACGGACCTGATCTTGAGGTAGAGCCATAATTACAGTGCGGAAAGAGGGGTATTCTCGATGCCATCGATTGACTAGCTCAGCATAACGATCTATATCAAGTCGAGAGGATGGTCGGGTGGTGGAAGCAGAAATGAGAAGGGTGGGTGGCCCTGAGTAGGTTCTGGGTAGATCGATACGAGGATATAACTCCTTAGGGACCGACTTAAAGTGGGGAGCAATCAGATGGAGAGTTTGCAGTGCTTGGTGATCGATCCCACGATTTCTAGGGTTATAGGGAATAGCTCGATTGACGAGGTAGCTGGTCCAGTGATGATCCACAACAGCGATACGTTCTTTAGCCTGCAGAGTGAATAGGAACAGGTTCATGAGCTGCATTGGTGATGTTTTTAACGAGATGGCTAGATCGTAATGGCGCGAGCGATAGCGCCAGGCTTGGCTGAGCACGCGTAGATACTTCTTGCCTTTGGGGAAGACAACACATTCGTCAATACCTTTCAGATAGCGAGCTAGGGGAGCATTCCCTTCATCTAAAAAAAGAGTAATATGATTCTGTGGATTTTCTTTTTTTAAATAGAGGATCAACGGGCAAGCACAAAGCAGGTCGCCCAAACCATTTCTTCGAATTAGAGCTATTTTTTTCATTTACAACTGAAGTAGTAGGACCTAAAATGTAACAAATCTTTCTGAAAGAAAACAAGCGCAAATGCAAGGAGAACCTGGGATGAATGCACGCAAACTGTGGATGCAAGGGATCGGTTGGGGTGTAGTGGTTTTGCTAGCTCTTTTCTTCATCTGGCCACGTAATCGTGTTCTACATGATGAGCAAGGCATTCATAGTTTAGAGGAAGCGCGTGTAGAATGGAGCAAGGGACAATTGTTGTCTGAAGAGGTATTGAGTCAATTCAGTCAACATGTAGCATTGAACCCAGCTTTGCATGGCCGTTATGATGGACTTCTTGCTCAAGCCTATTTATTGCATCCGAACGCCGTGCGATCGATTGAGTATCTCAATAGAATCCAAAATAGACTGGAAGATCGAATAAGCACTCTTCATAAACGCTTTCTTGCTACCACCATTTTCATTGCGCAAAATGCTTATGAAGATGCCTATCAAGGAGCGAAGCAATTAGAAGAGGAATTACATGCTCAAGATACCTGCCCTTGGTTACGTCTCATGAATCTCTTAAGGCTGACTGCATTAACTTATGAATTACACCATGTCGAACATGGTTACTGGGCAAGTCGTTTGCAGATGCATCCTTATTATTCTCAGTTAGCTACCTTATTTCAAGATGGGTCTTGGCATTGGAATCCTAATCAAGAGCCTAAAACAGATTCATAACAGAATCTTGCTTTTTCATTGCAGTCATCTTATTAAGAACCATATATATACTATATTCTTCTCTCTTTTTATGATCTCCATGCTGACGAGAGCATAGGAGCAACAAGTCTACAGATCGCTGTATTGCTGTATTGTTAATTCAAAATATTTTGTTGATCAAAAATTATATATTTGTAATCTATATTTATAGATATGAAGTATCAGATTACAAAAACATTCAAATTAGATATGGGTCATCGCACATGGAATCAAGATATGAGAAAGGGGAGAGGGCATCACTTTTTCTCGCCCCAGGTAGGGTATCCGTATAACAAATGTGCCAACATCCATGGGCATTCCTTAATCGTGTCTATCACACTATCGAGTGATGATTTAGATCATCAAAATTTCGTGATGGATACAGACTTGTTTAAAGTGCCATTTTTAAAAATTATTAATTCTATGGATCATGCTTTCGTTATCGACTCGCATGATCCTTTGTTCGCCGATTTTCAAAACATGGCAAAAAAAGAGGATTTGCGCCTCTATATTGTCGATTTTTCTCCTAGTTTTGAGGCATTAGCGAAATATTTTTTCGATAAAATGCAGGAAATTGTTGATGCATGCCCCGACGCTTCTTCGATTCAAGTCGTGGAGGCGAAGGTTACTGGGGAGCACATGACCGTCGAAGCGAGTTATCGACCATGTCCTTAGAATATGTATACCAACAACTAATACTTGCTTCTGGCGATCATCCAACACGAGAAGGGTTACAAGGCACCCCTCAGCGTGCATCACAAGCTTTTTCTTTTCTTACAGAAGGTTATCGAGAAACACTAGAATCTTGCACGAACAATGCTCTCTTTTCTCATGAAGGGAAAGGGTTGATTCTTGTGAAACATATAAAAATATTCTCTCTGTGCGAACACCATCTATTGCCTTTTTTTGGGGTTTGTCACGTAGGTTATCTTCCTAATGGTAAAATACTTGGCGTTTCAAAAGTCTCTCGCATCGTCAATATGTATGCGCGGCGACTCCAAATACAAGAACGGCTGACTCAAGAAATTGCAGGGGCTATCGAAGAAGTAACACAAGCTGCAGGGGTAGCTGTGATGATCGAAGCGCACCACCTGTGTATGATGATGCGAGGTGTAGAAGCTCATGATACGACGTTACATACTTCTCATTTTTTGGGTGCAATAGAGCAAGATCCCATCTTGCAGACCCAGTTTTTGTCTGCAATTCAGAATCCTTCTGGGTTCTTATACCCCCATTGACAAGGGGTATTTGGTGAGCGGTATGCATGTAGGGACAGAATCCATCTAAGAGCTAATATTTCATTTAGATGGGGTAGTTCTAGGATCATGAAAAAAAACATATAACAACCTAAAATAGGTAGCTGCAGTGATGCACAATGATCACGGGGCCTCCTTGCCTCTTATCTAGGAATGCAGTACCCTGAAGACGACCCTACATGATGTAGGGTCGTCCCGATTCAAGGTGGAGTGCGGATCAAAGATCCGGGGCGAAAAAGGGGGTGAATGCGAGGGTTAAGCTCAGGAACCATAAAGAATCGGTTTTGGAATCAGCCAGGAATTTGTACTTGTTTCTACAAACAAGTCGAAGATTGGAGATATATTGTGAAAATCACTCTAGTTACGCTGACCCGGGGAGGTCAGGAAGAGGTCCTATCGGTAATGCAACCTACGTTTTCTCCCGAAAGGAGAGATCTACCGACAGGGGATGTAGAAGATATGATAATAATTCAGGGCTCATTGAGCGTCTCCCCATAACAAAAAGGGTGGGCATCCATCTGGATGCCCACCTATACACAACGTATGATTAGCGTAACGATTTTGACTTTTAATGCCGAACGGCAGCTCGCTCGAGTCTTGGATGCGTTGCATCGTTTTGATGAAGTGATTGTATTGGATAGCCACTCCTCTGATCGCACTTCAGAGATTGCTAAGAGATATGCAAACGTACGACTTTATACTACTTCGTTTCAAGGATTTGGAGCAGCTCATAATCATGCCTCATCCTTGGCATCCCATGATTGGATTCTTTCTATCGATGCCGATGAGGTGGTTACGGAACCTTTAGTAGACGAAATTTTATCTACTCCTCTGGATCCTAATTGGACCTATGCGATTCGATTCTGTAATTTTTTTCGTAATAAGTGGATTCGTTACTCGGGTTGGTATCCGGACCTGCATGTCCGGCTTTACAATCGCAGGCATACCTCATTTACGCAAGATGCCGTGCATGAACGGATCCTCTCTTCTCCGCAGACCACTCATCTGTTGCAACATCCCATCTTACACTATTCTTACGGATCGATTTCTGATTTCTTAGTGAAGATGGAGCGTTACTCTACGCTCTTTGCAACACAAAATCGAGATCAACGAAAGAGTTCTTTGGGTAAAGCCATTTGGCACAGCGTAGGGGCTTTTTTCAAAACATATTTCATTAAATTGGGATTTCTTGATGGAGCCGAGGGGTTTCTGATCGCTTCTTATAATTCCCATGTGGCTTTTTATAAATACTTGAAACTTGAAGAGATGCATGCTAATCACGCTCATGTACCATCGCATTGGCCCAAAGGGCAAATATGCGACACCCACCCCCCTATTTGAAGAACATCTTGCATATTTGCGAGATCATCCTATCGTATTACCCGGGGAATCGTTCTCATGTCGTTCCATCAGTTACTGCATCACCTTTGATGATGCCTTTTATGACTTTTACCATGTTGTCTATCCACTTCTACAACAATACCGTATACGTGCTCTATTAGCTGTGCCCACAGGGTATATTGTGGAAGATACCCAGAATACGCCTGAAGAGCGTTTGCGCATACCGTATCACTTGGCGATGCAGGAGGGCATTTTTGAGAAACATGTCCCATTTTGTACATGGAAAGAACTACAAGAAATGAGCAATAGTCAGTATGTCTCCATCGCATCGCACTCGCATTGGCATTCGAATCTTACCTTTCCTTTTGTAAAGCGGCACAAAGAGATTGTAGAATCTAAAATGTTGTTGGAGTCTAAACTTCAACAATCGGTAGATAGTTTTGTCTATCCCTTTGGTCGCTGGAATCCAGAGGTGGATCGTGAGGTGGCTTCCCACTACACCTATCGGTTCCGTATAGGGGAGGGAATTAATTTTTCTTGGCAGGGACAACCCCTGCTTCGAGTAGGTGCGGATCGAGCTTCTATTTACGAATTGCTTTCTTTACCGCGCCGTATTCGCTATGCGATCAAGGGAATAGGTACAGCATGGAATTATCTTAGGCAGCGATTAGTTTCGTAAGAACAGGATAATGATCTGAGCGAGCGTTATAGTCAAATTCCTTGGGGTTGCAATCGGTACCCTCGGGTAGTACTGTAGTAGTGACAGTCCATTCGTTGGGTAGATTGGCGTACCAAGTACGGTCAAGTCGTTGTGGTGTGTCACTCGATTGTTTTTCTGGATCGGCAAAGAGACAGCTCTGTTGGCAAAAATACACCGACGCTTCGTCTCCTAACCAGGTTGGTTGTATCTGTTGGTTTTGCATATCAATACTCTCTTGCCAATTGATATTCTGACGTGGTTGAGGAGGGCTCTCTTCTGTATTTGCGAGATTGAAATCTCCAAGCAACAAGATAGGCGTATTGCAATCCTGGATGACAGCAGAACAAGTATCTAATTGTGTAACACGCCGCTGTATTTCCGATGCTGTAGGCTGAGCTACATGCAAAGAATAGCTAAGATGTGTATTCATACAGGTAATCTTCTGGTCAGCTATCTCGACCGAACAACAAAATACTCCCTTATGAGATTTACTATGGTTGTTGGAGTCATTGATAAAGGTAAATGGTGTAAAGTGAGGATTGGTAAGTTGCATTTTACTTGCCACAAATAAACCACTGGATGGTCCAAGTAATGGGGTTCCTCCATTCATATGGTAATAAAAATGAGTGAAGCCCCCATCCTGAAGTTGATCCCGCAATTGCTTTGCGTCCTGAATATCCATAACTTCTTGTCCAAAAAAGAGGTCACATGCTTGTGCGATAATCGATCTAGCGATGGCGTCGATGCGCGCTTCAATCGGTACGACTCCCCCATCTGTCACAGAATATCCCCCTCCTACACCACATAGGTTCCAGGATAGAATAGAAATTTGATTAGCATTATTGTCTGTCGAATCGTTTGGAACTCCCATCTTAGCTACGTGAAATTCTAGAAATTTTTTTTCATCCACAAGAGAGGCTATGCCACGAAATACAAAGGCACATGGAGTTGCAAAAGGGAGTAGAATAATGGCGATTGCCATTTTTGCAATGATCACCGCCTGATACTGCCAAGCAGGCTGTGGTAGATTCTTCACTTTGGGATACGCATGGAAGAGAACAATACCCTTCCGTAGGTAGCAAACGGGATCAAAACAATAAGAAGAAAGGGTGTAGCATCCTTCTAAAACTCTTGAAGATAATGACATGTGCTAAATGATGCAGGATATCAATTTTTTTGTATAGGGGTGTTGTGGATACAGAAATAGACTGTCAGTGTCCCGACTCTCGACAATCTCTCCTTGATACATCACAAGCACCCGGTCACATAGGCTGCGAATGACGCGTAGATCGTGGGAAATGAATAAATAACTTAATCCAGACGATGCTCGTAGATCATATAATAGGTTCAGGATTTGCGCTTGTACGGAGACATCCAGAGCAGAAACCGCCTCATCTAATAAAAGCAACTTAGGAGCCAGAGCAAGTGCTCGTCCAATGGATAGACGTTGTTGCTGCCCGCCAGAAAATTCATGGGGATATCGATGCAGTAAGGTACCTGGTAAGCCCACCTGATTGAGTAGGTGGGTCACATGAGGGATCAGTAATTCTTTAGGAATACGACGATGATATAAAAGGGGTTCTCCTAGGTTTTCTAAGATCGTTTTTCTAGGATTTAGGGAGGCAGCAGGATCTTGAAATACCATCTGCATGTGAATGCGAATGTCTTGAAATCGTCTGCCTTTCAGATGAAGAAAATCCGTGCCCATAAATTCAATATGTCCTGAAGTGGGGGCAAGTAGACCACAGCATAGTTGAGCCAGTGTCGTTTTGCCTGATCCTGATTCACCCACAATACCTACAATCTCTCCCTGATAGATCGAAAAAGATACTTGGTTCACAGCTCGATGCATGGAGGGTACTCCTGCTAATTGATAACGAGCCGTAAATTCTTTCGTGAGACTTGTTGCTTTAAAGAGGGGTGTCTGCATCTGCTAGACCTCCAAGCATAGGATCGAAGAGCCAACAACGCACTTGTTTTTCCTGCCCTACCACAAAAGAAGGAGGCATTTCTTGTTTGCAGGGATGTAGCGCGGAGGCGCACCGCGGGTGAAAAGGGCATCCTTGAGGACGTTCTTTCAGACCTGGTGCAGATCCTGCAATTGTGGGAATTTTTTTTAGCCGCAGCGGAACGGATGGGGTGGAGCGTAATAAACCTTGAGTATATGGATGGTCTGGCTGTGAAAAAACAGATTCAGAAGCGCCCATTTCCACAATCTCTCCCGCATAGAGGACGAGAATTTTATGAGAGTAGGCTCGTACCAGGTGGAGATCATGACTGATTAGAATCAGTCCCATGTTACGTTCTCGACTCAATTTTGCTAGGAGATCGAGAATTTCTCGCTGGATTGATGCATCCAGAGCAGTAGTCGGTTCATCCGCTAACAATAACTCAGGGTTGCAGAGCAGAGCCATAGCAACCATGATGCGTTGTAACATTCCCCCAGAGAGTTCATGGGGGTATTTTCTAAGGAGACCCGCATCCCCAGATAATTGCACATCTCGTAATGCCTGCTTGGTTCGCTCATGAGCTAACATACGATCTTTTTCAAAATGGATCATTGCAGTTTCAATCAGTTGCTCTCCAATCGGAAATACAGGATTCAATGCAGCTCGAGGCTGTTGAAAAATCATTGCCATGGACCGGCGTGAGAGTATAGGTCGCAAACCTGTAGATTCGGCAAGGACCTCATTTCCTAGCATGCGGATCGAGCCAGAAGGAGAAAGAAATGGAGGAGTTGGCACGAGCCCCATGAGAGTCAGAGCAAGTAGGGATTTACCAGATCCTGTTTCTCCGACAATTGCTACGATTTCGCCCGGTGCAACGCAAAATGAAATCGAACGTAATACAGGCACAATCTCTTTGTTAAGGCGGATGGATAACGATAAATCTGTTACTTCTAGCAAGGGGGCCATTGCCATCCTCGCCACATTACGAAGGATCCCCCACAACTGCGTCTTTGAGATAGAGCATACTGGGTCACTGGGTTCTCTCAGTGCAGGTCATTGACTTTTTCATGTGTTATCCCTAGCATAGGGGGATCGGCGATTATTCGAAAATTATTTCAATAGAAGCTGGAAATCTATCTATGAATTGTATTGTGATAGTAGAGGCTGCGGCGCAATCATGCATACAATAGCCCGACTGTTTGGAAAATCCCCTTTCACTTCATTGCAAGCCCATATGAGAAAGGTTGCAGAGTGTGTCTATGGATTGCGACCCCTGATGGAAGCGGTACGCCATCAAAATTCTCAGGCTCTTCGCATAGCGGTGGAACAGATTGTGCAGGCTGAATATGAAGCCGATCAGGTGAAGAACGACACGCGTAATCAGCTCCAATCTGGATTGATGATGCCGATCACACGAGCTTCCTTATTGGAGCTCTTATCCATTCAAGATGCGTTAGCCAACCATGCTAAGGAAGTGGCTCTTACCTATACGTTACGGATCCTTCCCTTGCTGCCTTGTATGGAAGCTCTTTTTCTTTCTTTTTTTGAGAAACAAATGAGCTGTTTTGACGGAGTGAAGGCGGTGATTGAAGAGTTAGATCGTTTATTAGAGACTTCTTTTGGAGGGCATGAAGCCACTAAGGTGGCAGATATGGTTTCTCATGTGGTGCTCTGCAAGCAAGAGGTCGATCAGACGCAACAGGAATTGCTAGCCCTGTTTTTAGCACAGCCGGAAGCTGAGCAAGCTACCTATTTATTTCTTTCCATGAAAGTGATCGACTCTATAGCAGCCATTGCCAATGAGGCCGAGCGGTTAGCGCACCGTATTCGCATGTTATTGGAAGTCGCATGATTTCTGTTCTCTATCTACTCGCGATTCTAGTTGGGTTTTATGTTGCCTGGTCTATTGGTGCGAATGACGTAGCCAATTCGGTAGGCACAGCCGTGGGTTCACGTTCCCTATCTTTACGCAAGGCCATTGTTTTGGCTGCGATTTTCGAATTTCTTGGCTCCTTCCTATTGGGAGCCAATGTATCCGAAACATTGGAAGTGGGGATGTTAGGGCCCCAAATTTTGGTAGCACAAAAGGAAGAATATCTTATTGGTATGTTTTCTGTGCTACTAGCCAGCGGGATTTGGATTCAGATTGCTACCTTTTTTGGTTGGCCGGTTTCGACCACACACACGATCATTGGAGCTATTTTAGGCTTTGGGTTGCTCCTTGGGGGGATGAATGCGATTGAATGGGGCGAGGTAGCTTCTATTGGAATGAGTTGGATTGTTTCCCCTTTGTTAGGCGCTGTTGTAGCCTATTTGATTTGTTTATTCTTACAACATCGCATATTTTATAATACGGACCCTGTACGTGCGAGCCAGCAAATAGCTCCGTGGATAGCTTTTTGGTTATTTTTTGTTCTTATTTTCGTTTCCCTATTTAATGGTCTTCATGAATTTTCGATTTCCTTATCATTTTGGCAGGTCGCCTGCATTGCGTTGATTTGTGGGTGCATGGGATGGTGTGTATTTCGTTGGCGCGCCTATCATATGACACGAACAGAGGATCCGTTTCAAGATGTGGAAAAGATGTTTCAAGCCTTTCATGTAGTTATTGCGTGTTTCATGTCTGTAGCACATGGCTCCAATGATGTAGCCAATGTAATTGGCCCCTTGTCGGGTATTATCAACCTTCTAGGTGGGAATTCTCTTGTGGGTAGAACGATCCCTATTTGGCTCCTCTTCTTGGGTGGAGCGGGGATTGTGGTAGGATTTGCTACGTGGGGGTGGCGAGTGATTGATACTGTGGGTAAAAAAATTACCCAACTCACCCCTTCCAAAGGTTTTGCAGCAGGAGCTGCTGCTTCGTTATGCATCCTGATCGCCTCTAAAATGGGGCTCCCCGTATCGACTACGCACGTGCTTGTGGGTAGTGTGCTTGGAGTGGGAATGGCAAGAGGGATCGGGGCAATTAATTTACGCACCGTATTGGATATTGGGATCTCCTGGATTATTACGGTTCCTATAGGAGCTCTACTGTGTGTTGCATTATTCTATTTAATTAGAATAACTTTAAGTATGTAAATTGTTCTTTTTTTATCTAATTCCTAATTAGCATCTTTGCGGCAAGGCTACTTCTATCTTCTTGGAATGGATATGTCGATTGTATAGGTGTTCAACATTTAATTTCATTTCTGATATGGTTCGTCTTTGTGTAAAGAAATAATCAAGGGTATAGGCTAACATGCTTGGTACATGCATGTGCACAAAGCTACATTTGAAAAACACAAGACAAATTAGAAACAAGCCATGATTTTACTCTATGAATACCGTTTTTTATCAAAATTAATTTTTCATCACAATGTATTGATTGTAATGAAGTAAATAAAATGAGACAGGAATAACGCAATGAATACTGTGAATGATACGCGATCAGCGGTAGTGACAGGTGTACAAGAACGTGAACGTGCGTATTGGGTAGCCATGAATATCGCAGAATTCGCTTTGATTGGCTCTGGACCTGGATGTACTGGATTATTACAATTTCGTAGCAAGGGCTTACTTCCACGATCAAGCGCTCTAATAAATTCTCTAAGTCGGACCCCATGCAACTGGAACTCATGGATTTTACCCTTTAGAAGTATCAGATTGGGGATTGCCGCTGCCTACATTGTCTATACAACATATAGAATCAGACAGCATGAGTCCAAGTACCAACGGAACTACATTGATTTGCTATCGGCGATCGACGCGATTACATCACATCCCTCCAATGAGTCTATAGAAGCTAATAAAGCCCTATTAAGAACCCTGCTTTTTGAAGATCCCCTAGACTCATATAATATTGGCAAAGCTTTACAATTTGCAGTTAGGAACAACTATACAAAACTGGTCCTATTGATTATCCAACATCCATATCTACATACTCGGGATATAAAACTAGCTATCCGTACATCCGCAAAGCTGGGCCATCGCGACATTCTAGAGCGTGTGTTTGTTCCAGACAAAGATACTCAGTACGACGTATACTTAGAGAGTGCTCTGGAGGGTGCCGCCGAGCAGGGCGAAGAAGAGATGATATACTTCGTTTGTAATTTTTTCCCTAAAAACCTAACGAGGAGAAAGCTGGCTGTAGGCGAGGCTCTGAAGGTAGCAGCAAGGAACGGCCATACAAGGGCGATAGGTCCTATTTTGTCCCTCCTTGCTCAAAACACACAGATGGATCCCCAGGTTCTAGCCCGGGTTCTGGTGGTAGCAGCCTGTGGTGATCATATGGAGGTGATACGATTTTTTCTTGACCATCGTTCTCTAGGCACAAGGGAGTTTCATGAGGCTGTAGAGGCAGCAGTCGGTGGTGGGCATATGGAGGTGATACGATTTTTTCTTGACCCTCGTTCTGTAGGCACAAGGGAGCTTCATGAGGCTTTGCAGGTAGCAGCCGGTGGTGGGCATATGGAGGTGATACGATTTCTTCTTGATCATGGTTCTTTAGACAAAAAAGAGCGTTATAGGGCTGTAGCCCAGGCTGTGAAGGCAGCAGCCGGTGGTGGGCATATGGAGGTGATACGATTTCTTCTTGCCCAGGGTTCTTTAGACAAAATGGAGCTTCATGAGGCTGTGAAGGCAGCAGCCGGTGGTGGGCATATGGAGGTGATACGATTTCTTCT
>CAYLUD010000020.1:23677-23826 GCA_964386785.1 uncultured bacterium
TGATCAGGGTTCTTTAGACAAAATGGAGCTTCATGAGGCTGTGCAGGCAGCAGCCGGTGGTGGGCATATGGAGGTGATACGATTTCTTCTTGCCCATGGTTCTTTAGACAAAATGGAGCTTTATGAGGCTGTAGACGATGCTCTGGGGG
>CAYLUD010000020.1:23926-26292 GCA_964386785.1 uncultured bacterium
CATGGTTCTTTAGACAAAATGGAGCTTTATGAGGCTGTAGACGATGCTCTGGGGGCAGCAGCCGGTGGTGGGCATATGGAGGTGATACGATTTCTTCTTGATCATGGTTCTTTAGACAAAATGGAGCTTTATGAGGCTGTAGACGATGCTCTGGGGGCAGCAGCCGGTGGTGGGCATATGGAGGTGATACGATTTCTTCTTGATCATGGTTCTTTAGACAAAATGGAGCGTTATGGGGCTGTAGCCCATGCTGTGAAGGCAGCAGCCGGTGGTGGTCATGTGGCGGTGATACGACTTCTTCTTGATCATGGTTATCTAGGCAAAAGGGAGCTTTATGAGGCTGTAGACGATGCTCTGGAGGCAGCAGCCGGTGGTGGGCATATGGCGGTGATACGATTTCTTCTTGATCATGGTTATCTAGGCAAAAAAGAGCGTTATAGGGCTGTAGCCCATGCTGTGAAGGCAGCAGCCGGTGGTGGTCATGTGGCGGTGATACGACTTCTTCTTGACCATTTTTCTATAGGCAAAGAGGAGCTGCATGTGGATGTATTCAAGGCTGTGCAGGTAGCAGCCGGTCGTGGTCATGTGGCGGTGATACGACTTCTTCTTGACCATTTTTCTCTAGAACAAAGGAAGTTTTATGATGCTGTTGTGGTAGCAGCAGGGCATGGTGATTACCAATTACTGAGCATTCTTTTCTATCGAAATAGCATCATTAATAGAGCTCTGGACCACATTATGAATGATAAAAACCAAGAAGAAGCTGTCTTGGAAGCATCTGCTAAAGGATATTTGGAATGCATAGAATATTTGTTGTGCAGCGGCCCCATATGCCAGACAACAAGGGATTTTGCCATCACTCAAGCTCAACAATCTGCACAAAGAGCAATTGAGGATATGCTGCGTATGGCTGTGGTGGTGGATATGCCAGTGAGTCAGAGCTCTCATATAGATGTACCTGGTATGACCGTGCGTCTGGAAGCTATCAAAAAAAAACCAGATCTTTTTTTCAAAAATCTATGTAGCCACACAAAATTTCCCGATAGATTTTCCTTGTATCCAAGGTCAGTACTGAGTAATTCAGATCTGGGAGATCTCTCTAAATCGGTATATCAGACTCTCTTTACATCCTTATGTGGTCAGAATTTTTTCCTTCTCACCAAAGGTGGATTACCACGTGTTGAAGATAAGCAGAACCTAGCGCGGTTTACACAACTGGGCCGTTTTTATGCTATGCTACACGAGCGCAATCAATGTCGATGCGATCCTTTCTTGACTGGCTGGGTCTTTAGTTCTAAGTTTTTCAACTTATTACACTATTTAGCTTGTTTGCCTTTCGATCTCAGCAATTTCGATGTGCAAAAGATGTCACCAGAAAGTCTCACAGCGATTTTGAAGTGCATACCTGATGAAGATCCATTACGACCTTGCTTGGAATTCCTAGCATGCCATTCAGAGACAAATAAGAAGGCAGTTGAAAATTTGATGAAGCCGTTAAGCTGTGATCCCCAGGAACAGGTGGAAGGGTGTGAGAACGAGGTAGAACCAACGCCTCAGTCTCTATTAGCTTTTGCGCAACACATACTCTACACGTATCTTTCCCCGGCTTTAGCTGTATTAGAGTCACAAATATTCCAATCTCTAGCAGCGGAATACAAGCCTGAAGACCTATGCTGTCAAATCCAAGGAATGCCCTTGACAAGGGAAAGGGTCTTGAACTCCCTAGTAATACGCAGAGACGAAAACACCCTTAGATTCTTTGACCAACAGGTGTCCTGGATCAGGGAGAAAATTGCCGATGCCGATACGGATGTAGATTGGCTCGAGCGATTTGTTATGTGCATTACCGGTCGATCGGTGCTAGCTCCAGGTACTCAGATCATATTACAGGCTAGTTCGCATAACATATTTAGATTCCATAGTTCCTACAACTCATTAGGATTACCACCTACAGTAATTGCAAAAGAAGAATTTTTAGCAAATCTCAATGTCGCTTTAGAGAGTCCAGTTGATGATCTAGTGATTCAAAATGTTATCGTACACCGCCACCTTGAATATAGGACACGTATCCATTGAGGGGAAGACTAGATAGTGGGAGAAGAGACGGTCGAATCAAATGTTGATCGGTAAGCTTGTAAGAAGAAAGCAAAAGTGTCCCTTCCCCGCTGCTTGAGAGTCATCCAAATCGAGATAGATCTCTCCAAAAACTGACTACCAGATGCACTCTGTGTTCCATAGGAAGTTTTTCTCCATAACACGATATGTCGTAGGGTTCTTTCCGCGGCATTATTCGTGCTTTCTACTCCTTCATCCCACATTCCGCAAGTAAAGAGAGCCGGGGCTGATTTTTTCTGCGACGCGATAAG
>CAYLUD010000021.1:0-26116 GCA_964386785.1 uncultured bacterium
ACCTATTCCTTACAGGGCTTAGTATTTAATTTACACAGTTCGTTTTACAGACCCTCTCCTCAAGATCTTGGGCTAATTTATGACTTTATTTTTTACTAATGGTGTTACGATAATGGTACTTCCTAAAAAACCTACCCAATAAGATTTTCTAACGAGATTAGAATCGTCTCGAGTTGTATCCAATGTTGCAGTCATGCTTTATCCTTATAAAACTTGCTCAAATCTAATAAATTTTTCCTATTTTTCAGGGACCAATTCTATCTCTGCGGAATTCACATTTAAATAGTTGGAGTTACTGACTACTTTTCGACCGCTTTTTTGCTCTAGCTCTTTTCTTGCATTACCGGCGATTTCACCACCTTCTCGAGCGGCTTTCTTATTTTGATGGAACCCTTGAGCATCTTCTGAACTGCGATTTCGGTTGTAGAAGCCTCACCCAACATGATAAAAACCAATTCGAGTCGGTCATATGATCACGGAGATTTTGATTCTTTAATCCTTTTAATCTTTTGTGCTCTGAGGGTTTTAGGCCAAAAGTTGCATCAGCAATTTCTGCTGCGAGAATCGCATACTGCCTTTCTTCTTGAACTCCCCGTTTTTTCCATTCGTTTGTCAGTTGCTCTCGGATAGCAATCCCGCGCATCCTCTTGTCAATCCAATCGTCGGGATAGCCTTTTGCTTTGTAGATAGCACGACCTCGTTTTGCGGCCAATTCAAGGTCTTCTATCTCTTGAATACGCTCATACCCGACCTTAGCAAGCCATCGCTTGAAGGGTTCAGCTTTGGAAGAGGGAATTGATTGGATGATCCGGAAAATAGTCTCTGTATTCGCTGTGTCCGTTTCGCGCATTTTCCCATCGGGGGCCAGTAATTTCAACTGTACCGTTTTTGAGTACAGTTGAGTAAAACCCTCATTTTCAGAAAGTTGAATCTTAAGATTGGACCAGTATCGACGTGGATTAGGGCTTTTTGTTAAAACTGCTACAACGTCAATAATCGAAAAATACCATTCACCTTGATAGATGGTCTTTCGTATTTGCTTCCCCTTGAAAATTGCTATTTTTAATGAGTTCCCCGGATTAGAAGGATTCTCAAAAGCAAGTTGTCTAGTAATTGTTAGGTAATTGCATAATGATCCATTGATTTGCAAGAAAATATTACCAATATTTCTTACAAGGAAATATGCTAACTTGTTTGCTGTTAACCTATTGAGCCTATCCCATTTTAACTCCCTACAAGCGAGTAGAAGACGATTAGTCCTCTGACCAATCGATCTTAACGCTTGATATACAGTTGCTTAAAAGGAGTGTGAATACTGATTACCGTAAATTCAACGGAACCGACACTCCAAAGCGATCGTCAAAAATGTTTTTTGAAGATCTGTTTTGGGTGATTAAGAGAAATTACCAACTCCGTTGGAATGCCGTTTTCTCCGGCAAGAGAAAAGAGTAGAAGCACCTAAAGTGCTCCTACTGAAGTGGCCAGAACTGGAATCGAACCAGCGACACAAGGATTTTCAGTCCTCTGCTCTACCATCTGAGCTATCTGGCCTTAACCTAGGGGGCAAGTCTATGAGCTAGGCTTACTATTTCGCAAGCAAAATCACATTACCTGCTTGTAAACTAGAAAGATCCCCCCCTCCCATAGAATTCTGCTGGAGAACAATGTCAACCGATTGTCGACTACCAAAGCCTAAAAAGTCTGAGGGAACAAATACAGCGCCGTGCCCAAGGCTGGTTATAGCCTTAAGTATTTGATGAGGCCCTTTCAAGTCAGAAGTGCAACAGATGAATACAAATTGAATTGGCCAGAAGATGGCTAGAATCTCTAAGGTAATTTTTTACACAAGAATCTTAAGGAGGACTCTATGCCGAAAGGCTACCATCATCAGCCCCGAGACCAAAAATGCCAGTTGTACACGTTAAAGAGCAGCGGGAAATCTGCTAATGAAACTACGACGATACTCGGAGTGCACATATCGAGTGTGTACAGAGAGCTGAGTCGGAAGGTCTGAAAGGCTATAGGTACGAACAGGCCCATGAAAAGGCTCTAGGAAGCGAAAGGTTACTGGTAACAGGTTCAAAATGATACCAGAACGGATTTCTCTCATTGAAAGCAAGCTGAGGTTGTAATGAAGTCCTCAACAGATTTCCGATGTCGCTTGACAGCATCATTGTGACAATTTCCAACCTTTATTTGTCGCCTTCTTTCGGAATTCGTCTACTTGTTCTGGCAATAGATTAGTCGCGTCCTCTAGGGTGCCGTCCTCTGTTTTTCGTATAATAGTGTAATCGTTAGGCAAATGCAAAAGAACGAACTGATTATTAGGCAGATTTGCATACTGAACGCCCGGACATAGCGCGAATTCAATATGTCTACTTGAAGTAGGATCGAATTGAGTAACCTTCCTATTCGTAGGGGGGAGTGGCATTGTGATCAGACTTGGGATCAGATGCTTGAGTTTGAGTATTACAAAATATTTTTAATCAAAATCGAATGGAGTAGCCTCCCTATTCAATCGAATGGAGTAGCCTCCCTATTCGTAGTGGGAGTGACATGGTTATCAGAATGGGGATCAGATGGTTGAGGTCGAGCATTACCACCTACTGGGCCTCGTAAGGCCTCCGATTCCCTATAAGTCTCGAAAGGTTTTGGATTTTTTTTGGAGATGTTATATACACTGAGGACGCAGAGTGCTCCACCTGCACTAATACCCCCTACTGCAGTAACCCAAAGACTTACGTGGTGCGGTGTGGCTCCTAACTTGCCAAGGAATGATGCAACGGGTTTCGAAATAGAAATAAGCCCATGAGATTGTAATAAACCTACACCTCCAAAAATCCCTAGTCCAAGAACCAAAGATCCCACAGCTAGAGCGAGATAGTGCCAACCTTGATGAGTAGATGGGTGACGGGTTGTAGGCCGATCTTTATTTACTTCGCTTGTGCCCGCCATGATTGCCTCGATTTGTTAAATTTGTTAACTAACATAAATTGTAATGGTTTTATTTAAAGAAATTATAAATTTTTTTTCTTTTGACTGGTTGGGGTGGTTTCAAGGCATCCGTTCCGTTGGGTATGGCGATTCAAAATTTTATTGATAACTGATAAAATCTCTCCTAGCCCTTCGTTCCAAGAGAGGTCTTACGGACTCTCAATAAAATTTTGAATCAGTATAGCACATAGCTGTAGGTAAGATTTTTGCCTTTTTTAAATCGCGTAAATCCAGCCTTGAAGATATTGCCACAACAAGCTCAGGCAGCCCCTCTACCCACTCTTTGCCTTTTTCGCCATAAATGCTGATGATGTTGGAATGGAAAATGTTCATAGACCTTCCTTCACGATAATATCATACGGCGCGGCTAGCTTATATTTTCTGGCTTTGTTAGAAGCATCTACTATTTCTAAAAAACCACCTTCAAGCCACTTTTTGCAAAGCGCAGCGTTCGTTCTAGGCTGGAAGCCAAATAGATCGCCTATTTGCTTGGCTGTAACAACATCATATCCTTTGAATAATTCCAAGGCTCTGCGTTGTTTCGGATCTAAGGTACGCAAAACTTGCGAATAATCTTTTTCACCTTTCTCATTGCTTGCAATCATCTGGGTTACAACTTTCTCAAAAGCAAAAGCCATCCCTTCAGTAAAATATTCCACCCAAGGGGTTATATCGCTTTCTGCCCTTCCAAAGTAATAATTGTGAGATGGGCCGATACTGATGGCGCGATAATACCCGAGTAAGTTTTTAGCATAATATTCTTCAAGAGAATACAAGCCTTTTAAATCATACCCACCAAGGTGCAAGATTAGGGTCGTCAGTAACCTACTTGTTCGTCCATTCCCATCGTAATAGGGGTGAATTGTTGCAAACTGGTAATGAGCAATCCCAGCGACAATAGGGCATGGTATCTCTTCATTTGCTTTGATCCACGACACTAAATTGCGCATAAGCCCAGGTACATCTTTTGCTTCCGGCGGCATATAGACAATCGTTCCTGCTCCACTGTCCTTGATAACATTTTGTCCATCTCGGTAAGGTGTTGGTTTAATGCGCGTTCTTCCATCGCTCATTACAAGAGCATGCAAGGTTTGAATGATTTTTTCGGTAACGGGATGATTTTGTGAGACGTATTGTTCAAGCTGCGCTAATGCGGCATAATAGCCCTGTACTTCATGCTCATCACGCTCTCTGCCCGGAAAATGACCTTGAAGCTGAATGACCTCTTTGATCTCATCAGGTTTGAGCTGATTACCTTCTATCATCGTCGAATAATGCGTGGTGTATAGTTTAGCTGTTTCACGCAGCGAGGCGAGCACTGTAGGATTAACTGGCAGTAACGTGACCTTTGCCTTCGCAGCCTCAATCCTCATAAGGCTTTTTGCAATACCGGGTGTGATACTGTAGATGGGTTTAAAGTTTGTCGGCATGATGTAAGCTCAATATCAGTTTATCTTGCATTATTTATTATGCCGATAAGTAGCGTATAAGTCAAGCATAACATGCCGATACAATACATAAGAATGCTTCATTTGGCACTCTCCGAGTACCCCTCTATAATCGCTTCAGAGATTAAAAACATGACCATACCACCCCAGTTTGGAGTTGGTTAGGGGTGGTTTCAAGGCATCCGCTCCGTTGGGTATGGCGATTCAAAATTTTATTGATAACTGATAAAGTCTCTCCTAGCCCTTCGTTCCAAGAGAGGCCTTACGGGTTCTCAATAAAATTTTGAATCAGTATAAAAGGAGAGATTTTAGGGGTAAAATGGTGAAAGTGGAGAAAGTAAGGTGCGGGTCTAATGTGACACTAAAACGCTGGGAAGCCCGCAGTTGCTGAGGTTGCTGAATCGCTTCACTGCGTTCCCCATGACGGTGAGCACAGTTATCTCTAGAAAATCTGGCGGAGGAGGTGGGATTCGAACCCACGGTACGGGATTAGCGTACACACGCTTTCCAAGCGTGCTCCTTAAGCCACTCGAACACTCCTCCAGAAATCGGTGCAAAAGATAACAGGGTAGAGTCAAAAAGTCCAATGGAAAAGAATCGTAATGTGCGCTAGAATCGCTGGATTGATGTGCGTTTTTTTTGCTTTCATTGTGGCTTGTCTGCCGATTGCTGCATTTTCTGGCGTTTTGGTTAGTGTGCCCCCTCAGAAATATCTAGTAGAGCGCATTACAGACGGACTGCTGCCTGTTGCTGTGATTGTCCCCCAAGGTATGAGTCCCCACTCCTATGAGCCCACTCCGCAGCAGGTCCTTGCTATGGAGGGACACACAGTATGGTTCCGGATTGGAGAGCCCTTTGAAGAAAGGGTTATTCCCATGTTGCGTACAACCCAGGTCATTGACCAGCGAGAGGGGGTCGACTTACTCCACCACCAGGGATGTTGTTGTGCAGCTAAAAGGGACTCTTTTGACTCCCACCTGTGGACTAGTCCGAGATGTTTGCAGCATATGGCTTTGCAAATTCGGGATGCTCTTTCCATATATTGGCCAGAGCATCAAGTGAAATTTGCACATCATACTGCCAGCTTGCTAGCGGATCTGATGGAACTAGATTGCTGGATTCAACGCCAGTTGGAAGACAAAATATCTACAATACTTTTGGTGACGCACCCTGCATTTGGGTACTTCTGTCGCGATTATGGATTATTGCAAGTGAGCTTGGAACAGGAAGGAAAAGAACCGACTGCCAGACACCTGACAGCCCTAGTGGAGCATTTGAAAACGGAACCCTTGCGTTGCGTTGTATTAGAACCACAACATCCCATGAAGGGGGGACAACGGGTGGCTCATTTGTTAGGATTAGATACAGTAGTGATAGACCCTTATCGTGAGGACATCTTTGACAATCTCCGCGAAATTACGCAGCTCTTTTAGATCAGCTTTATCTATTCGTGGATTGTGGTATGGGGTAGGAGATCGTTCGATCTTAGATATTCCCACTCTAGATATTCAGGAAGGGGAGTTTGTTTCTATTTTTGGCCCTAATGGTGGAGGCAAAACGACCCTCTTTAACTTAATCCTAGGTTTTCTGCGTCCTCGACAAGGGGCCATCCGTATCCTAGGGCTAGACATTCTAGAAGCACGAAAATTCATTGGGTATATGCCCCAACATTTTCGCCCAGACCCTCTCTTTCCCATATCCGTGGATGAGGTTGTCACTCTGGGAAATCCTGAAGGACGCAAAGCTTTGGATCGAGTCGGCATGACAGCTTTTGCAAAAGCTTCATTCGGGTCTCTTTCTGGGGGAGAGGCGGCACGCGTACTATTAGCCCGAGCATTGGCTGGCCAGCCTCGTCTTATTTTACTCGATGAGCCTGTTGCGAATATCGACCCGCTTGCTCGTGAACGGCTGTACCAATTGTTAGCTTCCCTAAAAGGTGAAATAACGATTGTGATGATTACTCATGATCTAGAGGGAGCTATGCGATTATCAGACCGTTTCTTTTGCGTTCAAAATCACATTTCAGAATATCCTAGGACTGCTCTCTGTTCCCATTTTCAACAAGGATTGTACCATCAGGTGTGGAAATGAATTTTTTAGAAGCTCTCGTGTCGAGTACCCTGTTGCAGTCTGCCTTATTAGGATTAATTGCCTCTTCTTTTGCAAGTGGCATTTTAGGTTCCTATGTTGTGGTCAAACGCATTGTTTCACTGAGTGGGAGTATCTCACATTCTGTACTCGGTGGGTTAGGATGCGCCCTGTGGTTGCAGCGAGCATGCGGAGTGGAGTGGATGGATCCTCTTTATGGGGGATTCGTTGCTGCTATTCTGTCCGCTCTTTTGATTGGTTGGGTCCATTTAGCGATGAAAGAGCGAGAAGATACCGTGATTGCCATGATTTGGTCGATAGGGATGGCGATTGGGATTCTCTTTGCTTCTCAAACACCTGGATATAATGTGGAATTAATGAATTATCTTTTGGGTAATCCTCTTTGGATTTCCTATCGTGAGATTATGCTCCTGATAGGGCTTGATGTGCTGATTTTTCTGACAGTCTTACGGTTTCACCGCCGTTTTTTGTTGATTTGTTTTGATGAAAAACAAGCATACCTACAAGGAATTCCCGTAAGATCTCTCTATTTTCTTTTGCTCATCCTGATTGCTCTTTCTGTGGTATTACTCATTCATGTGATGGGCACTGTATTGGTGGTAAGTATGCTGGCTCTGCCGCCAATGATTGCAGAAAAGTTTTGCGGTAAGCTCACCACGATGATGGTCCTCTCTGTTGGTTTGAATGTACTCTTTTCTGTAGGGGGACTTGCTCTGTCGTACCGTTTGAATTGGCCAACAGGGGCAACCATTGCCTTGTTTTCTGGCTGCATGTATTTGATGAGTGTACGGCTCCGAACTTGGCGTACATCACGCAAACAGATCAAACAAAGTTAAAGGTTTTCTACATCATGGATCGCCGCAACAGGCAACTTCTTCTTGATTTCTTCCAAAAAGAGCGAGATCCCATCCCCATCCAAAGCAGATAATGCCACCGTTTCCCCAGCAATGGAGGAAAATGGTGCTCCCAAATCTTTTTTATTCCATACAACTAAGGAAGGCTTCTGCAAAAGCGTTGGGTCATAGGCAGCGAGCTCTTCCTTCAAAACTTGGAGATCTTCCAAAGGATCGCGCCCTTCAAATCCTGAGGCATCGATGACATAGATGAGCATCTTGGTGCGCTCGATATGCTTTAAAAAGGAAAGCCCCAGCCCTCGGTTTTGGTGAGCTCCTCGAATGATTCCTGGAATATCAGCAAATACAATACGATCATGAGTAAGGGTTTTATGACAGCCAAGATTGGGGTGTAGAGTGGTAAAAGGGTAGGGTGCTGTCTTGACTCGAACACGAGCCAACTGGGTGAGTAGTGTGGACTTCCCTGCATTAGGAAATCCGACAAAACCTACATCAGCAATCAGTTTTAACTCTAAATCGACAGAACGAACTTCGCCTAGTTTGCCTGGCGTCCATTTTTTTGGAGCTTGTTGTGTGGGGGTTTTAAAGAAAGCATTACCCAGTCCACCTTTGCCTCCACGGCATAGAAGAAGCTCTTGACCAGGCTCTGTAAAATCCATGAGCAAGGTCCCATCTTCTGCATCCTTCACCAGAGTGCCTAAGGGGACATACACCTTGAGATCTTTACCGCAACGTCCCTGACGACAATTAGACCCACCGATACCCCCATCCTCAGCACGCAAAATGCGGTCATTGCGAAAATGGTCCAGATTGGGGACTTGAGCATCGGCTATCAGTCTAATGGAGCCACCAGGCCCCCCGTTACCTCCGTAGGGCCCCCCTTTAGGGATATACTTTTCACGACGCCAGGCAACGATACCATTGCCACCCTTTCCTGCTTGTAAGAGCAAGCGCACTTGATCTGTAAACACAACATTCCTCCCCAGAACACAACGCTTGCTCTTGTCCTGCTATGCAGGAACTACAGAAACAAATGTTTTGGATGATTTTCTGAATTGCACCCGACCATCGACAAGAGCAAATAACGTATCATCACGTCCTCGGCGCACATTCGACGAAGGGTGCCATTTGGTGCCCCGTTGGCGAACCAAAATGCTCCCTGCAGTTACAAATTGACCAGTAGAAGCCTTGACCCCCAATCGTTTCGATTCTGAGTCGCGACCATTTCGAGTCGACCCTTGTCCTTTCTTATGTGCCATGTTGAACTCCAGTAATCTTAATTCTCGTATAATCTTGTCGATGCCCGACTTTACGGCGATAATTATGGCGTTTTTTATATTTGTACGAGATGACCTTAGGGCCTCGCACTTGGCCTACAATCTCTCCCTGCACTTTGACTCCGGTCAACACGGGGCTGCCTACAAGAACGGTTTCTCCCTGCTTGAGAAAGAGGACTTGATCCAGAACCACGGATTCCCCTCGCTCACCCGAGACTAATTCAATATCAATGATATCGCCCTGTTTGACTGCATACTGTTTGCTGCCCGATTCGACGATGACATAGTCTTTTTCCATACGTACACCTATTATGATTCTCTCTTTCTTCCTGAATTTGAGGAGCCACTCAACAAAGAGTCCAGGAAAGAAGGGGAATTTTATCAAATCGTAGAGATTCTAGCAATTCCCATGAGAGTTTTGATGAAAAATATGGATTTCTTTGTATTTTTGTGACACAATCTTCCTGATTATTTTTTTTGTTACTATGTGTTACAGTGTCCCTATTTCAGATCTGTTGTGTTACATTGTCCCTATTTCAGATCCGTGTTCATCCTCAGATCCGTGTTCATCCTCAGATCGATGTTTTTCGAAATTGCCTGTTTATGGGACAGACTCAGGCAGGGGCGATAGCCCGCGTAAATACCGCAAATGTGATCATGAATCTGATTCGGAGCAAGTGACAGAGGATGTTTATTTGAAGGCATCGCCTAGTAATCTAATAGGCGAGCTCGAGCCCCGTATTGATAAAAACAGAAAAATAAGCTATTCCCCTGGTGCTCACAACCGCACCCCACCTTCCCCTCCAGCCATAGGCCGATTACGAATCAGCTCTCAAAAAATGCCTCGAAAAGAGGGATCAGAAAGCAGCTGTAGTCCATCTACACAGCGCAAGGCAAGTACTTCCTCTCGTAGTTCGAGCTCATCTAATTCGCCCCCACCTCTTCTTGTCGAGACAGGTCACGGGTTTAATAGGTCAAGCGATCCTCGAAGTGCTAGTAGATTGCAAGACCTATCGCCAAATCATCTACACCAATTGGATCCAAGTAGATGTGCCCAACGAAGTGCCTCCTTGAATATTATAGAGAACAACGGTGATGAGAAATCATCTGAGGATTCTGAAGATCCTGAAGAAAAGGAGCTGCTCTTAGAATTGGCTGCTCTGCAAATGGGGCCAGCTGCTCCCCCTTCTCCGTAGAAACCCGCACTTCTCATTATAGGAATGACTACAATTGCACGACATGCTCCCGTTCCATGGAAACATACGCTGCTTCGATAGCTTGTTGATTTAAAAGGCCTTCTTTATGGGAAATTTTTGAGACGGTCTTTCCGCGAAGCACATCAGCAAAATGAGCAAGTTCATTACAGTACAGATCTTCTTGTGGTACTGGCAAAAAAGTAGACTGACCCTGATCATCAACCCAGAGTACTCGTTCTGGGGTGGGATCTTGTTGACGTAAGGACTTCATGCTGAGAAATCTTCCCTTGGTTCCATAGATTTCAAAGCCACTACGTAGGGGCTGGTTCATCGCACATTCAAAAGTATACATCGCGCCAGATCGTAGCTGACCCATTGCGATCACATGCTGATCACAGGAATTCTTAGAAGGGGATATCGCAACGATCGAAGCCAGTTCGTCGTGAGTGAGAAATCGTATCAAGTCAATGAGGTGTACTCCTATATCTTGTAATACGCCGCCCCCCCGTTCTTTCTCGTAGCGCCAATTTCCTGGTGGAACTGTAAGACAGAAATATGCCTTTACGTGGAGTACATCCCCTAGTTCCCCTTGGAGCAGTCGAGATTGAGCTTCCTGAACAGACCACTTGAATCTAAGAGACTGACCTACAAATAGAGGGACCCCAACATGTGTAAAAGCAGTAATCATTCTTTCAATCGCAGCTACTGTAGGGGCTAATGGCTTTTCACAAAGTGTCGGCTTGTATGCTAAGGCACAGGCTAGAGCATCTGCTTCGTGACAGTCATTGGGGCTGGTGATATAGACAGCATCTAGGCAGGGATGGGATAACAATTCCTCCCGAGATGAGGTGACAAAGGGGATAGAATAGGTGTCTTGTAATTGCCTAGCTATTGTTTCATTTCGGTGATGTAAGGCTGTTAATTCTAGTGTTTTGATCTCTCGAAGGATAGGAAGAATCCTTCGCTGCGCAAAACTGCCGGCGCCAAGAATTCCTAAACGAAGGGGCTGCATGTTCCTAGATCGTAATTGTGAAATTTCTTCTTGTCTATCCTTCTCTCTGGTAAGAAACACGTTCATGTTGGATTTTTCTTGCGATGTTCCCAAGGCTTTACCTATAGTTAGGGGGTCAAGTTGAGATGAAGATCATCAAGCTGGGCAGAAAAAATCTCAGAATGCGAGCTAAGATGCGGATGTTCGTTTAACGGTGAACCATTTTTCTTTTTGCTTCAAAGATCGCCATGTTGCCTATTTGTTGATTGTTATTTTTATTCAGCAAATTCTTTCCGCTTCTTCCACATTATGGGTCCTTCGCCTTTCTGAAGATGTAGCCTTAGGGCGTTCTTTTTCTGGGCACCTATACCTCTATTTGGGCTCTTTAATGATCCCATACTTACCTACAGGCATCATTGGGATTCTGCTGGTACGTTGGGAACAAAGCACGATTCGAAGATATCTTAGCCTGTTTGTTCATGCCAAGATGCCTTCTGCTGCTCTTTGGAGTAATCGTAAAAAAAGAGATGAATTCCTTTCCACAGCAAACCATGAAAGTCTTCAAACGATCAATCAGACGGTTTCATATTACCATGGTCTTGTCACTTCGGGGTTCAATGCATTTTTAAATATCGTAGCGATTGGTATCTTTGTCGATGCTTTATTTTTGTATGCATATTTTTTTAGTGTGCTGGCTAGCCTTCTGGTGATTCGTACCCAGAGTCATCGACAAAAACGCCTAGCAGAACAGGCTCAAGGAAGTCGCATTGATTTAGGCAAATCCATCCTCTCCTTTTGGGATAATGCAGTGTTAGGAAATGCGTATAATTTTCGTTTTTGGAAACAACATGCAGATGTACGCATGCAACATGCTATGGATGCCAACGTCAAAGCCTCGATCTTTCAAGAGGGGGTTTCGATTGCCATTTCAGTAGTGACGTTTGTGCCCAGTCTGTGCATAGCAGTTTGGGGTATGCACCAACATTCTCATGATCCCATTGCACTAGCCGCATTTGTAGTGATCATGTCAAAGTTATTTCTAATTCTCTCGTATACCTACGATCTCCTCTACTGGGTTGTGCAACTTTCTGCTATGGTTACTAAAGTCAAAAAAATCCTGCGCCTTACAACTCCAGAGCAGGCCCTAGCTGCCTCCTGCGCTTCCCGGATTGATTGGACATCGATTCGGATTCAAGGCGAGATGGAAGAAAGAGAGTCTCCTTCTATCGCATGGATTCAAGAACGATCTCGCTCCCCAGGTCGATGGACCATTCAAGGAAGAAATGGCAGCGGTAAGACTTCTTTGCTTTTAGAGATGAAACAATTGTTACAGGAAGAAGCGTTTTATCTGCCTGCACAAAATCAATTGGATTTTGCCACCTCTTCCGATGGTCATTCTACGGGTGAGCGGTTAAAGCAACAGCTGCATGAAGTAGAAGCTGCAGTAGAAGCTAGGGTGATCCTACTAGATGAGTGGAACGCGAATTTAGATCGTCAGAATCAGGAGCAGCTTTCTCTATTGATTGATCGCATAGCTGTTAAGAAGTGCGTCATTGAAGTGCGGCATCGGTAACAGCAGAAACAAGAGATAACATGGGTGCGGGGGGAGCTTCTTCCCAGATGAATTTTACTCGATTTTGAATTCCCGTGACTCCCTGCCATACATGATGCTCCCCGTGCGCCATCACCGTTTCTACAGGTAGCCCCGGACCCCATAAAGTCACAGGTTCTCCAATATTGACGTCGGGACAAGGGCGTAAATCAATTGCCATCATATCCATGGATACGGTGCCAATCAGGGAACAAAGGTGATTGCGCACCAACACCGGTGTTCCATCACGAGCTGTAGAGGGATACCCATCCCCATACCCAAACGCAAGAATGCCTACAGGCATATCTTCAGGACAGCAAAAACGTCCCCCATATCCAATCGGATCGCCTCGTTTCGCGTTCTGAATAGCAATCAAATGAGAACGTAGTGTCATCACCGGTTTGAGTCCCCAGTCCTGACCCGTCATGCCGGGAACTGGGCTGATTCCGTATAAACAAATGCCGCTGCGTACAGCATCAAACGCATATTCTGGAAAGTGCAGAATACCCCCAGAATTGCACAGACTATACTTGCCTGGATAGGTATGCATAAGGTCACGAAAACAGTCGACTTGGATGCGATTTAATGGGTGATTCTTTTCTTGGGAACAGGAAAAGTGAGAGAGAAATTTTATCGGGTGTTCTACGTAAGGAAGCTCGTGCAATAGATCATAAAATGGAGCTACTCCATGCAAAGGAAGGCCTAGCCTTCCCAGCCCTGTGTTGACTTTAATCCAGCACGATAGAGAGGTAAGGGAGTGTTGCTTTCGGAGCCAATAGAATTGTTCTGGTTGATGTAAGACAACTTCTAACCGTTCCTCATATGCAATCTGTAATTCTTCTGGTCCATAGATGCCTTGTAATAAGATAATAGGCGATTGAATTCCGGCTCTTCGTAAAATCAATGCTTCGTCAATAGAAGCGACAGCAAACCCATCTACGGCACCTTCTAGAGTACGACTCACAGTTCTAATACCGTGGCCGTATGCATTCGCTTTTACAACAGCAATGAATTGCGCAGAGGCTACTCGTTGGCGTAAGGCTGCAACATTGTGTAGTAAATTTTTTTTAGATAGAAAGGCTACTGTAGGACGACTCATTCTTTTATAAATCAGATAGCGTAACTTGATTTTTAATTGCAATATACAATAGAATTAATGATTATTTTTTCGTTTTTTAAGGGATGATCTTGTGAACTTGCCTGTATTTCTCATACTGCTTATTGGGCTCCAGTTGATCTGTTGGTGGGTAGGGAAACGAGCTGGGCGTCACATGGAGGGTGTGGAGGATTACTTTCTTTCGAATCGCTCCGTGACCTGGTTCCCCTTAATGATGACGTTTATAGGAGGTCAGGTGGGTGGCGGGTTGCTCCTTGGAGCGGCTCAAGAAGCTTCGCACATGGGGTGGTGGGTCATTCTGTATCCTTTAGGGCAAGTATTGGGTATTCTATGGCTAGCACTCGGATTAGGAAAACGAATGGCTCGTTTTTCGGTGTCCACTATTGCACAAATCTTTACGGCTGCTTACCAATCTATTGTACTACAGCGGGTCGCCTCTGTGCTATCTATGGTTTCGTTATTCTTAATTTTAGTAGCTCAGATATTAGCTACAAAAAGTTTTTTGGTTAGCTTAGGTATCTCTAGTATACCTCTATTTTTATTTTTTTGGTCTTGCGTGCTCAGCTATACAGGTATGGGGGGCTTTAAGGCCGTGATCAAGACAGATGTGATCCAAGCTTCCTTTTTTGTCTTTTTGTTCGGATGTGCTTTTTTTATGTCATCGACTTCTCCTCAGATGATCTCGATGGAATGGAGCCCTGCGACCCCCTCCTGGTCTTTATGTATGGCCTGGTTGATCATGCCCCTCCTATTTGCTACCCTAGAACAAGATATGGGACAGCGCTGTTTTGCTGCAAAATCCCCACGTACCCTCCGATGGGCTGCCGTAGGAGCATCTTTGGTCACCTTGGCGGTCTGCTTGGTTCCTATTTATTTTGGGATACTCAGTCGTTCGTTAGGGATTTCTGATAGCGATCCAGGTAGTTGTTTGATGGGAGTTCTTGCGATCACCACTTCTCCTATGTTGACAGCAGCAGTAGGAGCTGCGGTGCTAGCAGCTATTTTGGCTACATCAGACTCTTTGCTTCAAGCCATCTCTTCGAATATAGCTCTTGATTTTTCATGGTTTCGACAACAATCGTTATCTCGCATTCGTTGGATTGCTCCCATCCTAGGCTCCGTAGCCATTTTGCTCTCATTTTGTTTCGATTCGGTAGTGGGTCTTTTGATTCAGGCCTACGAGCTCTCCGTCTGCACCTTAAGTGTACCGCTCTTATTTGCCTTGTTCAGGAAAGGGCCCCTCCCTGCGCGAGCGGCATGGGGAGCAATTCTGGGAGGCGGGGGAGTGTTTGCTGTGACTCGCTTCTTCCCAAATGCACCCAAAGAAATTCTAGGAATGGCGGCTTCTTTACTTGGCTACGTAGTGGCAGATTTTGGGTTTTTATGGAGTAGATTTCGCTCTAAGCCAGGTTCGTTGCCTTCCTAGAAGGGCTCGCTATCGAGTAATGGCAGAAATTTTTTCTGTTTCCAAGAATAGGTGAGTATTTCCCCATGCTCTACTTCGAAAAACCAGAGGTGAATCATCAATTGCTTGGATTCAATCCGTTCTCGAATCCACGGAAATGAGAGACAATTGGCATAGGAAATCTGAAGAGCTTCTTTGGCGTAGATGTCTGGCTCGTTGTGCGGAGGATGTTTTTTTTGTAAAATGGAGACCCAATTACTAATGAAGTCTGTAGGGCCTATTTCTGCATGACGAACCAAAGAAAGAATGCCGCCACATCGGCTGTGCCCGAGTAAAATCAAATGGGGTATCTGTAACATGCGAATTCCAAATTCCAGTGCCGCACTTGTCCCATGATAACCCTGATCTTTTTCAAACGGAGGAACAATATTTGCTACATTCCGTACTACAAATAAATCACCGGGATCGCATTGTAAAATCAGCGCCGGATCCACTCGAGAATCACAACAGGATACCACCATAGCGTCTGGACGTTGTCCCTGCTCAAAAAGCAGGCGCATGATCGACGTTTCTCCCTTCGCGTATTGTTGACGAAAGAGGCGATATCCTTCTAAAAATTTATCAAATGGACCTGTCATGTTCTCCATTCTGTTGGGATTAGAGATTGAAAGCAATCTTGGAATGCATGTCGAGAATGAAAGGATAGGTACGCTTGCTGCATGGCAGCAAGCTTAGCGTGCACAGAAGGAGAATTCCAAATCTGCTCTAGTTCTGAAAAAAAAGAGGGCGAGTCCCAGTTAACAATTAATTCTTGTAGATCGAATTGCCTGAGCTCTTCAGCCATCCAGGTGTCTTTCATCACAAGAGGTATTTTTCCTAGAAAGATCGCCTCAACAAAAATGCCAGAAGTGCGACGCTGATATCTCTCTGGAGAATAGGGGAGCAAAAGAGCATCCGCTGAGCGAAGCGTATCCCAGTAACTCTCTGGACATAAGGAGGCTCGATGCCGCTCAATCGTTAGGGTTGGAGGGGAAGGTATCGAGACCGCTTCGGAACACATGAGCGTAAAGTGCGCCACACCAGATAGCCCGCAGAGTTGTTGGATCCAGGAGGTCCCTTTTTCTAGACGTGGTTCCCCTAAAAATAACAACTTGCGAGTTGTAGGAGCTTGCATAGCTGCATAAGGGGGAGTGTGGGGTAGAGGTAGCACGTGAAATGATACACTGAGCTGATCGCTCAAAAAATGAGCAATCAAAGCGGAATCGGAAAGAAAGCGCAGAAAAGGAAATTTTTTTTGCAATTTTGGAATCCAAAACCGCAGCGATGCCCGATCCCTTGGGCGCTTCCAAATGTGGTCATCTCGGAATAAGATCCAGGGCGCATCAGTAGCTTTCCCAAAGCAAAGTAGAGCGTTGCAAAAAGCCCTAAAATCTCTTCTTACAAATGTTTCGATAAAAAAAATCCTTTTCTCTCCTTTGGCTCGTCGTACGAATTGTGCCGCAGCAAGGTGCAACTGTAACGAAGAGGTCAAGGGGGGGAACCAAGGAGTCCAGTGAGGTTGCAAGGGCTGTAGTTGGTGTGTTTTTGACAGATATACTTGATACGTACCCCCAATATCTTCTATAGCTTCTTGAGCTCCTTGATGATAATGAAACGGGTGGCCCACATAATCTTTCACACGTGGAGCAAAGGCATGGACGATCATAGAAGTAGCATTTTAATGCTAAAATCGGTAAAATCAATCCTTTTCTCATCATGATATTTGACCTGTTATCAGCTTTGGATCGTTTTTTTTGGGGCTATGTGGCCTTTGTGCTCATTCTCCTACTGGGAATTGGACTGACGATTCAGAGTCGGGCGATCCAAATCCGGCGACTTCCTTATATCTTCTCGACGTTTTGGAGGCTCTTGCTGCAACGACAAGAGGGTCGAGGAATCCATCCTGTCAAAGCTTTTTTTGCTTCCACGGGGGGGATGATTGGTATAGGGAATGTGGTAGGTGTCGCAACAGCAGTTCAGCTGGGAGGTCCTGGCGCGCTATTTTGGTTTTGGGTTGCGGGATTGTTAGGCGGCATTCTTAAATATAGCGAGATTTACCTTGGACTCAAATATCGAGTAGAAAATACTCAGGGAGGGTATGACGGTGGTCCCATGTACTATCTCCGTCGCGCATTTGGGGTGAAGTGGGTTTCTATTTTGTCCGCTATTCTTCTCTGTGTGTATGGGGTGGAAATTTATCAATTCTCCGTTGTCACCAACAGTATTCATGAAAATTGGCATTGGAATACGGAGTGGGTGGTAGGAGGACTCATTTTACTAGTCCTCTGGGCTGGTATTGGAGGCATTCGTAGAATTAGCGAGATTTGCAGCTGGGTCATTCCTCTATTTATTCTCTTTTATTTGGGCATGGGCATTACGATTTTGTGTATGGAAATCAATCAGATGCCAGCCTTATTGCACTCTATTTTTCGTTCTGCTTTCACTGGGCATGCTGCCATCGGAGGCTTTATTGGAAGTTCCATGCTGATGGCAATTCAACATGGAATTGCTAGGGCTTCGTATTCCGCGGATATTTGCATTGGCTATGACTCAATCATTCAAAGCGAATCACGCACTTCCGTTCCGGAAAATCAGGCTGCTTTGGCGATCTTAGGCGTATTCATTGATAACATCATCTGTTCCATTACGATTCTGACCGTACTTGCTTCTGGTGCTTGGAAGATGGTAGGAGAGGGATCTGAAATTGTGCAGTTTGCCTTTGCTCAGTACTTTCCTGGGATGGATCTCTTCCTTCCTTTCTTTTATTTTGTTGTAGGATACACCACGTTGATTGCGTATTTTTCTGTAGGAGTCAAATGTTGCCGCTATCTCCTTCCAAAATCAGGGAAGTGGGTCTATTCTTTCTTTGCATTAGCGATGTTTATCCTGTTTTCGTATGTCCCACAAAGCAAAGCATTGCTTGTGATGTCTGTGTCTGGTTCTATGTTGCTCATTATTAATCTTTTGGCTATTTTCAAGCTGAGAAAAGAAATTGGATTCCTCGAATCGCCGATTGAGATCCCAGTCCAAGGTCAATAGGCCTATTTGCCATCATTAAGATAGATAACTATTTGATAAAATAAAGATTTGCATTACGCCTAAAAAAGGTGAGCGTAATGCACACACAGGTTGCTGATCTTGGTTGCGGTAGAATGATCTATGTGATTTTCATTGTGATATTACATTTTTTAATCGCGCGTTACGCATTTACTCAAAATTAATACTATGGCATACTAATTGCATATATTAAATGTTGTAAAAGCAATGCAGGCTAAAATTATGAGTTCGTACTTGTGGAATTTTATTTGGTTTTGCTTTCAAAAAGAAAAAATAGTAGCAGATTCTCTATTCAATTAGGGTCTATACATATACAGTAAGGAGACAAAACTTATGACTGCAGCAGAGAGTTCGAGTGCCTATCTACCAGGTGTCCCTGTACCAGCGGCCCTTGGCAATCTACCAGCGGGCCATGGCAATGTCCCTGTACCAGCGGCCCATGGCAATGTCCCTGTACCAGCGGCCCATGGCAATGTCCCTGTACCAGCGGCCCCTGCCAATCTACAAGGGGGCCAACATCCCCCACCTTCCCATACTTGTACGGACGATATCATGCAGGGCTTGTTCGCATTTGTTGCTATAAGCTCATTAGTATTGTTTGTTGGTGGTATGGTAGTATATTCAGCTGCTAGATATAGATATTCTTGGGCTATCAAAAGTGTAGTTCCTATTACCCTGACATACGCCGCATTGGTCACTCTTGGTGTACCGGCTGTTATCTACTCATTCAAAAGTCGTAGCGTACTTCCCAGTATCATCATGGTGGCTTTTGCTGCTACCCTCGTCGCATTATCGATTTGTGCGCTGCGTGGACATATCTCTTTGCGACCATTTCTACTAGGCGCTCGCGTCACTACTTTTTTGGGAACAACCATAGCGGGTCTTTCCTTGGCGTTTTCCGCCAAATGAAGATAGATCGATGTTGTTCGATCCTAATCTCCACGTAGAAAGCTGTTGGGAGATGCCTCACGTGTTCCAGACAAATACAAGTACGCATACATTTTCTCTGCGTTTTCAGAAACGGAGGTAACATCCCAGACGTGTAAAGTGTTTATGTGTAGATTTTTAAAAATTGTATATACAATTATTTCAAACACAATCTTGTCCACAGATCCTTGTGATTTTCATTGTGATATTACATTTTTTTTAATCGTGCGTTACGCATTTAATCAAAATTAATACTCTGATATACTAATTGCATATGTTAAATGCTGTAAAAGCAACGCAGGATAAAATTATGAGTTCGTACTTATGGGATTTTATGTGATTTTGCTTTCAAAAAGAAAAAAATAGTAGCAGATTGTTTATTCAATTAGGATCTATACATATACCGTAAGGAGACAAAACTGATGCCAGACATTTTCGATATCCCTGTACCAGCGGCCCCTGGCAATGTCCCTGTACCAGCGGCCCCTGCCAATCTACAAGGGGGCCAACATCCCCCACCTTCCCATACTTGTACGGACGATATCATGCAGGGCTTGTTCGCATTTGTTGCTATAAGCTCATTAGTATTGTTTGTTGGTGGTATGGTAGTATATTCAGCTGCTAGATATAGATATTCTTGGGCTATCAAAAGTGTAGTTCCTATTACCCTGACATACGCCGCATTGGTCACTCTTGGTGTACCGGCTGTTATCTACTCATTCAAAAGTCGTAGCGTACTTCCCAGTATCATCATGGTGGCTTTTGCTGCTACCCTCGTCGCATTATCGATTTGTGCGCTGCGTGGACATATCTCTTTGCGACCATTTCTACTAGGCGCTCGCGTCACTACTTTTTTGGGAACAACCATAGCGGGTCTTTCCTTGGCGTTTTCCGCCAAATGAAGATAGATCGATGTTGTTCGATCCTAATCTCCACGTAGAAAGCTGTTGGGAGATGCCTCACGTGTTCCAGACAAATACAAGTACGCATACATTTTCTCTGCGTTTTCAGAAACGGAGGTAACATCCCAGACGTGTAAAGTGTTTATGTGTAGATTTTTAAAAATTGTATATACAATTATTTCAAACACAATCTTGTCCACAGATCCTTCTGAGGATACTAGTGTAAAAATTAAAAAATTTTTGAAAAATAAAATTGATTTCACATGTCAGGTGACTGATTTCGAAAAATTTAAATCATTCCGATTTTTTCATTTCAACATGCAGAATGTGGTAGCATCTTTTTCTGAAGCATGTTTCTGTATAGCTAATAAGTAATTTTTATTTAAAAAAAAATTAGAATGTAATAATGTCTATTTATAGAGGTTATTTATGTCTGGTTTTGAAATATTATTATTAATAATACTTGGATCCATTGCTTTTTTTCATCTTTTGTTCACCGTGGCTCTCATCATCCTATTGGGAAGAGGAGTGCGATTATTAGGATATGTAGAAGATCGCATTTCTCAATTTGAACATGCCTTGCAGGGGAGCAGACATCATGAATGTTCTTGCTGCAAACAGAGCGATTGCCCTTGCTGTAAACCGCATGGATCTTGTTTTTCCTGTCATCACGAGGGAGAGACACACACTCGCCAAGGATGGGTCGATTTGGCAGCTCAGTTTACTGCCCTTGCCATGGCTGGCATGGATATGTGGAAAGGTTATCGCCATAGGAGGAGATAATGTTTGGATATCATCGTTATTCTAGCTCTAAGGTTAGTAGTTTTGTGACAGGAGCGGTCATTGGAGGGGTTGTGTTGGGTGCAGCTGCTTTATTGTGTTCCTCTAAAAAAGGAAAGCAGTTAAGAAAAAAGCTCAAAAAACAAGCCGCAAACACAGTCAAATGGGCAACAAAACGAATCCATAGATAAGGGTGCGTCTGATCTTTTCTGCAAATGCAAGGATGCAGATATTATGAAATTTCCTGGTGTAATTCGGAATTTTTTGTATAGAGTTGACTTTTTTTAGATTCCGCGTATGATGCCGCCTCTAGGTTCCCTGACATGAAGTGTCCTTTTTGTAATTGTGCAGAACTGAAGGTCACTGATTCGCGCAATGCGATTGAAGTGAATGCAATTCGTAGACGGCGCGAATGTTTAGAGTGCGGTCGCCGCTTCACTACGTTTGAAACCGTAGAGCTGACCGTTCAGGTCTATAAACGCGATGGTCGTTACGAGGATTTCCAAGAACAAAAACTCATCAATGGACTCGAAGCAGCCTGTAGGCATACGAGTATTTCCCATGAACAGGTACGTCTCCTAGCTTCAAAAATTTCCGTGGAGTTGATGGAGCGACAGGTTAAAGAAGTATCTTCACAAGAAATTGGTGAAATGGTCATGAAATGTCTCAAAACAATGGATATGATTGCATATATTCGCTTTGCTTGTGTATATCGACGATTCCGAGATATTGAAGAATTAATGGAAGCTATCCATTCTGCTTCCCAAAAAGAAAAAATTCGAATATCCTAACGCTAAGGAGTTTATTGTGGCTTTGACAAAAGATCAAATTGAAGAGTTTAAGCAGAGACTATTGCAAATGAAACGGCACCTCGTCCATGCATTAGAAGACTCTACAAAAGAAGTAAAAAAACCTGATGAAGCTACAGGATATTCCCAGCACCAAGCAGATCAAGGTACCGATGACTTTGATCGCCAACTCAGTCTAGAGTTGACTTCCAATGAATTTGCAGTGCTCCGTCAAATTGACCGAGCACTAGAAAAAATAGAAGACAACACGTATGGCATCTGCGATGTTTCAGGAGATGAAATTCCACTGGCTCGACTCAATGCGGTGCCTTATGCAACGATGACCGTCAAGGCGCAAGAATTGTTTGAGAAGGGATTGCTGACAGAATAAATAGAATGTAGTATTCTATCCTCTCTGTTTTTCTTGTATTTTGGTCTTTTCCATGCATCGAGCTCTTTATTTAATTGCCCTGTACTCTACGGCATTAGTTGCTTTGTTTTTGGACTTTTTGACCAAAATCTGGGCCTATCACTGCCTTTCCTTTCCCATGACAGGGCGAGTAGTCGGCTCTTGGCTTGGGATTCGGATGTCCTGGACGCTGGTTCTCAATCATGGAGCCGCCTGGGGATGGCTTGCTTCCTGGCAGCTCCCTCTATTGATCTTTCGCATTCTTGTGGTCATTGGCTTATGGGTCTATTTTCTGAGTAAGAAATTGGCTACTTTGGCAGAAGTGGGTTTATTACTGGTGATCCTAGGTGCAATGGGTAATATTATAGATTTTTTCTTTTATGGAGCCGTAGTTGATTTCATTGCACTTCGTTTTTGGGGATATGCATTTCCTGTATTTAACTTAGCAGATTGCTGGATCACCTGCGGAGCCTGCTTACTGCTTCTTCACAGTGCCAGGAAATCCGCATGAAGGCTGCTCAATGGTTAAAGGTGCAAGTCCTGTTTTCTATAGACGAATGGCAGCGAATCCTAAAGGCATTACCGAATCTGCTCTTTTTTCCTACCGGGATGGTTGTCCCTCCAGATACCCCCTCGTATTCTCATCAGGAAATGGTGGAACGCTACCGTACCTATTTGATCCATTTGCAGCAGGGATCCACCCCTCCACGCGCTGCCTTTTCTCTTCTTGCGACTGTCAACCCCAACACGGTATCTCGACATACTCTTTCGACTACTCAAGAGTTAATACAAGCTCGCTTGCCTACGATTCAAGTCCAAGAGCATGCTCTCTACTTCGACTCCCAAGCCCATCAGTTGCGCTCTATGCTCTATAGTTCTCATGCCATACCTTGGGGGCTCCAATTTTCATATCCTCACATCATCGAAGATTCCCACACGCGACACATCACTCGTGTTGACGACCAATTTGAGAATACAGTGACGTTTTCTGTGCTCCGCCAATGGATACGTCAACATACATTACCCTTGCGCGCTACAGTACAAGGTCACATATCCCGTCTCCCTGTGCGCATCGGAAAGGAATGCTTGCCTTGGATTCAAACTTGCCCCGCTGTACAATCTCTTGGGATGACTCTTGCCTATGCGTAACGCCTCAGATTATGCACTTCTAGATAGTGGCTATGGAGAAAAATGGGAACGCTTTGGGCCCGTTACGCTCATTCGGCCCTGCCCCCATGCCATTTGGCGGCCATCCCATTCACGTGCTCAGTGGGAGCAGGCGAATGGGATTTTCACAAGGAAAGGTCGATGGGAATTTCCTTCCTTATTTACACAGCCGTGGGAGATATACGAAGCGGGAGTTGCTCTGTCCCTTCATTGCACCGATTTTGGACATCTGGGCTTTTTTCCCGAACATGCTGCCTTTTGGGAACGTATTCGTCGTGCTAAGGCCCCCAAAGTATTAAACCTCTTTGCCTATTCAGGGGGGAGCTCCCTAGCTGCTGCACAGGGAGGTGCTGAAGTTACCCATGTCGATGCAGCAGCAGGAGCGATCTCATGGGCTAAAGAGAATGCACAACGTAACCAATGCTCGATTCGATGGATCGTAGAAGATGCCATGAAGTTTGTAAAACGAGCCGTACGTAGGGGAGAGCGGTATCAAGGGATTCTCTTGGATCCACCCACATTTGGAAGAGGGCGAGCAGGAGAAGTATTTCGGATTGAAGAAGATCTACTCCCTCTATTAGAACTGTGCGCACAGATATGGGATGGTCAGTACCTCCTGCTTACATGTCACACCCCCGGGTATACGCCACTTGTCCTGCAACAAGTAGCCGCTCCATTATGGCCCTCCTATTCTATGGAATTAGGAGAGCTCTTTCTAGAAGGTCCTCAAAAGATCCCTAGTGGTAGCTATCTCTGGATTTCTAAGGACATATCATGAGAATATCGAGTAAACAAAACCCCAAAATTCAGCAAGTCGTCAAATTAAATAAGAGATCAGAACGAGAGGAACAGGGGCTTTTTCTCATCGAAGGATACCGAGAAGTCTCTAGGGCTCTTGCAGGGGGCTATCCCCTTTTGCACCTCTTCATTTGTCCCGAATTATTCCTGGGCTCTAATGAAGAATCGTTATTAGAGACCTTGCACGTGCCCGTGATCCCTTGCACAGAAATGGTCTTTCGATCGATCTCGTATCGAGATCGACCTGATGGATTTTTAGCTGTCGCTCCCATTCAGCGGCGTCGGGTCGATGACTTGCCTCTACCCCATTCGACCCCCTTCTATGTAGTTGCTGAGGCGATTGAAAAGCCTGGAAACCTTGGGACAATCCTTCGTTCTGCGGATGGAGCAGGAGCCGATGGAGTCATCCTCGTAGATGGATGTACCGATCTTTTTAATCCCAATGTCGTCAGAGCTAGTGTGGGGACCCTATTCACACAGCCAGTTGTAGAGGCTACCTCTCAAGAACTTACCACATGGCTTCTCCAACATGATATGCAAGTCGTGGCAGCAACGCCTGCTGCCACAATACAATATACGCAAGCTGATCTCAGAATTCCCCTCGCGATCCTAGTAGGAACAGAACAGTATGGATTGAGTGCCTATTGGATGGAGCGTGCTCACGTGCAGGTATCTATCCCTATGGAGGGAGTTGCCGATTCATTAAATGTTGCGATGGCCACCACCTTGCTGCTATATGAAGTGCATCGGCAGCGGCATATCTCTTCATGATCCATCTTATACTATGGCTTTTCCTTGGGTATTCTTGTCTACATGCAACAACAATCCGCCATTGTTATGCAACGTGGGATCAGGATCCCTCAACAACAATCTCATTACATATCCATACCCAAGATGGGGTAGGGGAGCTTAGCATCGATTATGCACCTTGCAACGGCCCATCTGCAACCCTTCAGTCCCCTGTTTATAAAATATATCGAGGAGGAAGGCGCCTCTATCATGTCTATCTGAACCATCTAGATCCAAATACAACGTACTATTGTACTGTTAGGGAGGGAGATCACCACTTGGGATCGTATTCCTTCCATACACTACCCTTGCACCCCCCCTACCGCTTTATTGACGCAGGAGATTGGGAAAATACCCCTGTTGCAAAGGAACTGGCTCAGGTAGCTGCTACCTACCAGCCTGATGCAGTGTGGTTGGGAGGGGACTACCCCAGTGAGGTTTATAGTGTCAAAGACATGCCCCTATGGGATCAGTGGTTAGATGGGTATGCCATAGCGTTCCATCAGCCCAGTCATCACCTTACCCCTATGGTCGTTGCAATAGGGAATCACGAAGTGGTTGGTGGGTTCGGGCAACCCAGGGAACACGCTTTCTTTTATTTTGATTGGTTCCGACCAGGGCAAGTCAGCTATTTTTCCCTACCTTTAGGAACCGAAGCACAATTGATCGTTCTCGATAGTGGACATGTCGCAACACATGGAGGTGATCAGAAGGTATGGTTGGAGAACACACTACATGCAGCCGAAACAAAACCCTACCGTATCGCTCTCTATCATGTTCCGTTGTATCCTGGCGTGCGCTTTACTGAAAAGAATTGGTTGTTTCATCGTCTTGTGGCGTGCTGCGGGTGGGCACAGATTCCCCAGGCCGAACGTCGCCTATTCTCTCACCCTTCCTGTTGGGGACAAACACACTGGTTGCCTCTATTTGATGCCTACCATCTTACTGTGGCCTTCGAACATCATGATCAGTGCCTCAAACGTACCTACCCATTGCAGAATAATCAGAAACATCCTCAAGGAACAGTCTATCTAGGAGATGGGGGATTTGGGGCAGCAACGCAATGGGCTCCGATCAAGGGATGGGTAGATCCTCTCTATGCCAAAGTAAAGGGAAAACAGCCTTGCTTCTGGTTGATTGAGATGGGAGAGCAACAGCTCTCTTGCCATGCGATCACGTTGGGCCATCGTCAATTAGATGAGTGTAGATTCCGAGCTCAACGGTAAGGAACGCTTCTTTTGCAGGGCAAGTTGTCCACAAGCAGCAGCAATATCGTCCCCCTTGGTGTAACGCCAGGTAGTACGTAATCCCCCTTGATCCAATAAGGTGCGGAATGCATGGATCGCCTCATGGTCAGGTCTTTCCAGTCGCAATCCTGCGATAGGGTTATAAGGGATCAGATTTACTGTGCACGGCTTCCCTTTGAGCAAGGTAATCAGCTCCCGAGCACATTCCGGAGAGTCATTGATGCCTTTGAG
>CAYLUD010000022.1:0-25874 GCA_964386785.1 uncultured bacterium
AAGGGAGAGGAAAGCTTCTTGTGGAGTTCTGAAACCTAAAATCTCCCTAGTCCTTAAAGTTGCAACTGCCAAGATATCCGCCGGTGCATGAAGGC
Organism: uncultured bacterium; assembly: GCA_964386785.1. Lineage (GTDB taxonomy): Bacteria > Chlamydiota > Chlamydiia > Chlamydiales > JAAKFR01 > SZAS-3. The sequence goes on from CAYLUD010000022.1 coordinate 96, forward strand.
CTAACTCTGTTTTTTAGAAAAAAACTCTCGTAACTGCATCCTGTGCTATTGCACTCCCCTGATCATAGGTCAAGCTTTTCTGTGCTGCAGAAGGCTCTCTTTTTAGAGCTTCCTTAAAACCCTCGATAACACTTGTCCGTCGAAGCCCTCGATTAGAGAGATATCTATAAATCGCTTGCGCTGAAACCCAGAGTTAGGGTGCCTCAGGATATCAATATTGCAAATACCCAGCTACTTGCTCCGAAGAACAACGCCTTTCCATAATCAAATATTCCACCCCGGCCGCTACTGCCCCAGTTATTTTTGACCTCGAATGCGAATCCCTTTGTAATCGAACCGCAGAAATTCGAGTATACTTGGCCATTGTCTCTCCTTGTCAAAAGTCAGCAATGGCTTTTTTTTATCCCTCTTCTCAACCATTCTGTTCATAACTGTTCGGCTAGCATCTTGAATCCGCAAAGGTTTTGTAGAACCAGAAAATAAGACAGTTAAAATATCTAAAAAAGTTAGAGCCTTTTACCAAAGTTCCTCTTTTTACCTCGGCAGAGGCAGAAAAAGAGGGCGTCCCTAGACATGCCTTGGCTTATTTAGTAAAAAGGGGAACGTTGGAAAGGATTTCTCCAGGAGCTTATCGTTTCTCTCAATATGAAACTAAGGTTGATTAAAGAATCTAACCCGCGAATCAAAATAAAAAAACTAAGCGAGCAAGGAATGCATCACCTATTGCTGGAAATCTTATCAAGGCATTGCCATTAATCCCCTGCTATTTTATAGTCCTCACATTGCTCTTGAGCATGATTTTCTAACGAAGTCTTGACAAGAGAGATGACCCGAAGCTCGGGTGGTGAAATGGTAGACACTGGGGACTTAAAATCCCCTGGCCGTGAGGCCGTGAAGGTTCGAGTCCTTTCCCGAGCATATTATTAATGAATAAATTATGTAATACTATATAACGTCCTAACCTCTGCACTGAACAAAAAAAATACATCCATACCACACAACTATCTGAGTTGAAGCAAGCAAAACACGTAATTAATTGCCTACATTTTCTGCAAACCCACCTCCCTAAACAGGCTTCTTGCTTTTCTTCTATGAGTTGCAACTTTTATTACCTAGATCTGATTTTGGATATCCCCCACGCGACATACCCAGTAAAAAGGAATCACTAGGACGAACATCACCTTCTCAATTTTTTCTGGATCAGTGGTGTAACTCACCTTACGCAGGAGCGAAGTTGTTCGCGCATTTTTTTTATTCCTGAAACGTCACCTGATTAGCCCTAGCCCTTTCAAGTCAGAAGTGCAACAGATGCATACAAGAGGGTTCGAAGGCCAAGATTGCTCGATCTCTCAAAATGGATCGTTCTACGGTAACCAGACGCCAGTTTGACATAAGAAATCATGACGCATACTTTATGAATGCAAACTCTAGCTCTTCTTTTGGGAAATAAAGCCTAGGCTTGTCCTTTCTCAACCAATAAGCAGCTCATACCGCAACTCGACTGCTAAGGGAATTCCATTAGGTAATCTTTTGCAGATGGCTCGGATTGGGAATGTAGAGCTCCGTTCTTTACAGTTGTCCCGACAAGCATTTTTTTGCGTTTTCAATAATGCCATTAATAACCTCAGGAACGATTACGGGTTCTTCTTGTCCTTGTTCATACACGCCACCAAGGATAAGTCGATCGTTCCAGGGGTAAATAGAAACCCACGAGGTGGTGCTATTCGGAACATTTTGATAGAGCAAAAAATCAACCCCTTCTTGTGGAAGAAAATAGATGATTTGTCCACGAACAGGCATAAATTCTTGATCATTGAAAAGCTCTCGAGACCCCATGCTGGTACAGTTGATGATAATTTCTTCTGAAAGATTGAGAATGTCGTTCAAATCTTGAAAACGACGCTGCATTAGATAAGCACCCTTAGTTTTTACTTTAGAAAACAGGTCTTCAACGAACAATTGTCCTTCTATGCCAAGCTCATGAATCTTTCTTCCGCTTTTCACAATTCCATTATCAAAATGAACAACTACTTCTTCGCCTCGATGTTTGGTTTTAATTGCTCCTTGAGAATTAGCTGTTTTAAAGCTGTAAGAGTCAATGAAGCGCACGCCGGCAAATTCAGGATGATCCCCTACACTATTAAGAAACCGTTTCTCTGAAGTTTCTAACATTCGTTGATTCAATTGCTTCTTTTCCTCTGGAACATCTTCGGAAAGAACAAGAGGGCTCCAAATTCCTGCAGCAACATTCGAAGTAAGATTGGGGCTCCACTCATCAGAATAAATATGAACCTCATACCCCTGATCTAAAAGGTCATAGGCAGTAGCAAGACCTGCAACACCAGCACCCAAAACAGCTACCGTTCGAGAGGGAGGATTAAGGGCAGCAAGAATATCTGTAACCTCTTTTGCTCCCCCGAAGCAAAGAGTTAACCCAGAACCACCGTACCCATAATTGTGCACAATCAATTTATTCTGCAGAACTTCCGCCTCTAAACGAACTCCGGATTTTCTATATGGCCGGATTCCTACGTTCATGCCGATAATGTTCTCTTGAGATAGATCAGGGGTCTTGAGATAGATATCTTCCACCCCAAAAAGGGAGCAGCAAACAAGCATCAAAAAAACAATCTTATATCGCACAGGAATCCTCGCTTACGTTTATTATGGAGAAGTATGTAACCTAAAATAGGCTTTTTTTCATACTGTATCGCTACCATTTTTTTGGTCCGTATATTCGACATGTAGTGATGGGGAGGAGGAATTATTCTCTTAACTTCCTCTATTTTAATCCCATCGAGCCAAATTAAGGCAATGAGGTCGACATGCTCATCTTTGGCATGTTGTGATGAAAACACAGAAAGAGAACAAGTATGGCAAGCAGGGTGAAGAAGCATTGGGGATATAAAATAAGAAATGAGAGACTACGATAGGTCTGCCCAGTTTTTGAGGTCCACCCTATACGTCCCATGCACTGATTTCCAATGAATGGATGCTATGCATGGTCGCGTTTCCTTACGTAAAATAGATGCAATTGGCAACTACACATTGTGTTTCTTGATAGAATCTCTTACAATCCTTTCTTTCGTGATGACGTTGATTGAACACATTTTTTCCCTTGCATTCTACATATGACTCTACTCACTTTAGGAATCGAATCAAGTTGTGATGATACTGCGATAGCCGTCGTCCGCGGTCAAAATATTCTTTCTAACTGCATTCGAGCTCAAGAAGATTTAGTAGCTCAGTATGGGGGTGTGTTTCCTGAACAAGCCAGCCGACGACACTTAGATGTATGTGAAGAAGTATTAGAACGCGCTCTAGGTGAAGCCTCCTGTTCCATACAGAGTATTGACCTGATTGCGGTCACCTATGGCCCAGGATTGATCGGTTCTCTCTTAATCGGAATTCATTTTGCTAAAGGGTTAGCGTGGAGCTTGCATAAACCTTTGATCGGAGTCCATCACTTGAAAGCTCACTTGTATGCTGCTTGCATGAAGGAGATGCCCCTGTTTCCTGCCTTAGGTCTTCTTCTATCCGGCGGACATACGATTTTGCTTCTGATGGATAGCTTACGGGATTACAAGGTCTTGGGACAGACTCAAGATGATGCGATTGGAGAGTCATTTGATAAAGCTGCTAGGCTCCTCTCTTTGCCATATCCGGGAGGGGGTGCTGTAGAACAAGCTGCGCAAGGAGGAGACCCCCACCGATATGGCTTCAAACCATGCCATGTCAAAGATCATCCCTTTGATTTTTCCTTTTCTGGCTTGAAAACAGCCCTTGCACAGCAATTGAATCAACTAGGCCCGCTAGATACAACTCTCACCTCCGACTTAGCTGCAAGCTTCCAACGTGCTGCTTTTCAGACTATTGAAGAAAAAATACAACTGGCTTGTTTAAAATATCAACCACGCAGTATCGTCCTGGGAGGTGGAGTCTGTCAGAGTCAGACCCTCAGAGCAATATTAACAACTTCTTGCTCGTTACCACTGTACTTTCCTCCTCCAGGGTTGTCAGTTGACAACGGAGCTATGATTGCAGGAATGGGAGCGTATCTTTATGAGCATCAAATTACAGAGACCTCTCTCATTGAAGCGAAACCACGGCTTCCCTTATAAAATTCTTGTCTCTACTCTCATATTCGGTCTGTGTTGCGTTAGCTGCCAATCTAAAAAAACTCGCACGACTCACTCCATTCTTCATATCAACATGTGTAGCGGCCCCTCCTCTTTAGATCCTCGTCAGGCTCGTTTAGTGCGAGATTTGACGCTGATGAGGCAGTTATACGAAGGGTTATTTCGCATCACAAATAACGGAGTAGAACCTGCCTTAGCAACTCACTACACCCTATCCGAGGATGGGTGTCACTACACTTTTTTTCTACGTGAGGCCTATTGGTCAAATGGGAATCCGATTACAGCTGATGATTTTGTTCATTCTTGGACGCAGACACTCTCTCCAGATTTTCCTTCTGCCTATTCTTATCTACTCTATCCCATCCGTAATGGACATGCTGTGAAACTAGGTCAATGCTCTGTTGCTGAACTAGGAGTGCGAGCGGTCGATGCGCATACCTTAGAAGTAGAGTTAGAACAACCCTTACCTTATTTTCTAGAGTTGACTGCATTCCCTACTTGGTTTCCTGTACATCCCCTGGTAGATCAATCCCAGACACCCATTGTGTCAGGACCATTTTCCTTGAAAGAATGGAAGCCTGAAGACCACCTAACCCTAAGTCGGAACACCTCGTACTGGGATCAAAGCCATGTATACTTAGATGAGGTGGATGTCTCGTTTATTCAAGACGTGCAAACGGAGCATCATTTATTTTCCCAAGGGTTGCTAGACTGGTTAGGAGCTCCTATTTCTCATGACTTACCTCCAGAAATTCTTGCCCGTTGGAAAGAGAAATCTGTCGCTCATTCTTATGATGTAGATGGCACTCTATGGTTCAAAGTGAATACTCGAGCGACTCCCTTGCAGAATACATCCTTACGGAAGGCACTTTCTGCAGCTTTATCTCGACAAGACTTCGTCACATACCTGACTGGAGGAGGTCAGAAGATTGCCACTTCGATTCTTCCTCCCTCCTTACAACTACATGCGCACACTTTACTTCAAGATAACGCGCCAGATGTAGCCAAACGCTACCTCAACCAAGCATGTCAAGAAGAAGGGTGGACTATTGACACTCTTCCTACCATTACGTTGTCCTACCCAGCCTCTGAACGCAACACAAAAATTGTACAAGTAGCACAAGCTCAATGGAAAGAGAGGTTAGGACTACACGTGAAATTAGAGGCTCTAGAACGAGGAGTATTTTACGCAAAAACAAGAGCAGGAGCCTATCAACTAGGCATTGGTGAGTGGATAGCAGATTATCACGACCCAATTGCATTTCTTGAGCTATTCCAAGGCACGTTAGAGGAAGGGAGTGGGATTAACGATACAGGATGGAGCGATCCTAGATACCGTACCTGTATTGCATTAGCCTCTCAAACTTCCTCCCTAGACGAGAGGGCTCGTCTTCTGATGGAAGCGGAAGCCTTGGTTATGGATAGACTGCCAGTGATCCCTTTATACCACTATGCTTTCGATTACGTCAGTCGCAGCCACCTGTCAGGGGTATTCCTTTCCCCATTAGGAACGATGGACTTCAAATCTGCACGCATTGAACAGACAAAATGAGACCTAGACTGCGCATTCTTTCCCATCGAGGCCTCTCCTTACTTGGGGCTTTTTTCCTCATCCTTACCTTCACTTTTATTTTGATGAAATGGCTTCCAGGAAACCCTTTTTCGGAAGAAAAAAGTTTCTCTGAAGAAACATTAGCATCCCTATCGAGTTATTACCATTTCGATGAGCCAGTGTGGAAACAATATGGCTACTACCTCTATCAAGTGATGCATGGAGATTTGGGGATGTCATTGCGTTTTACGAATCGCTCGGTAGCTTCCATCTTGCAACAAGGATTTCCTGTTTCGTGTATATTGGGTGGTTCAGCTCTTGGCGTTGCATTATTAGGCGGGGTCTTTTTGGGTATTGGGGGTGCTCTCATCGAAAATCGAGTAGCTCAAGTATGCTGGATTCTTATGGTAGTTTTAGGACTCTCCTGCCCTAGTTTTGTCCTAGCTCCGCTTCTTCAATATGTGATTGCCATCCAATATGGCTGGCTTCCAGCTGCTCGTTGGGGTTCACTGACTCATGCCATTTTGCCTATTATATCACTCGCTCTCCTTCCGATGTTGATGATTGCGCAGTTTATCAAAAAAGAAATGATTAAGGTGCTACAAGGAAATTACATACGATTTGCTTATGCAAAAGGCTTGTCTAAGACCCGTGTCATTTTTTGTCATGCCTTGCCTAATGCATTACTTCCTTTAGTCACCTATTTAGGAATGTTATTAGCTAATATTTTAACAGGCAGTTTTGCGGTAGAAAAAATTTTTGGCATCCCAGGGTTAGGGCAAAATTTCGTGTTAGCGATCACGGCGCGAGACTATCCCGTCATTATGGGGGTGACGATTCTGTATAGCACTGTATTTCTCAGTTCTTTGTTTATTACTGAACTAGTTTATGGTTGTTTAGATCCCAAGCTTAGATTGGGGGAGGAAGAAACGTAATGGAAGACACGCTAACTACCCGTCGCTTCTCTATTACACCAAGTCAAGGGTTCTTGATTTCGGGCACGTTGATTCTCTTATGCATCTTACTATTCGGTATGTTAGGCCCTTTACTGAGTGGATTTCATTATGATGATGTCCATCTAGCGTTACAGAACCAACCTCCGAGTTCTCGATTCTGGTTTGGAACGGATGAGTTAGGACGTGATGTATTTACTCGCATAGCGATGGGAGCCCGCATCTCCTTATCTCTCGGTTTTTGTGCAGCCTTAGTTGATAGCTGTATTGGGATTGTATGGGGGGGGGTGGCTGCCTGGGCCGGTGGACGCTGGGATCGCTATTTGATGGGTATTACGAATGTATTGTATGCTCTACCTTCTCTGCTGCTTGCTATTCTATTAACGCTCTTAGGGGGTTCTGGTTTCTTCTCTGTTTTAGGAGCTCTCGTCGTAGTGGGGTGGATCCAGATGGCACGTATTGTACGAGGCCAATTTCTTCATTTACGACAACAATCTTTTGTGCAAGCAGCAGTCACTATTGGGGCCTCGCCTTTCCGCATTTTTTTCCATTATCTCCTTCCTAATGCGATACGCCCAATCTCAATTTGCATGACTCTGACCATCCCATCTGCTATCTTTTCTGAAGCATTTTTGAGTTTCCTAGGCTTAGGCATTCAAGTACCCACACCTAGTTGGGGATCTATGATTCAAGACGCGTTGTCTACCCTATCTTTTTACCCTTGGCGGCTCCTATTTCCCTCATTTTTTATAGGAATAACCTTGTTGGCATTTTATCTGATTAGTGAAGGATTAGAGCATGCTGTATCAGCCGAATGAGGAGCCTCTCTTTTGCATCGACAATCTGTCTCTGGCGCTCTCTATACCTCATCGGAAACAGATCCTCTCCTCCATTACATTTGCAGTCCATGCAGGAGAAGCTGTCGGTTTAATTGGGGGTTCGGGATCAGGCAAAAGTATGATCGTGCGTTCTATTCTAGATCTTCTCCCTCGTTATGCTATCCGAACAGGTCGGATTCAATTTGAAGGGTGTGTATTACAAAAAGATAGACAAGTGATTGGAAAAAAAATTGGTACTGTGTTTCAAGATCCTATGACAGCCTTGAATCCTCTATTTCGTATTGCAACACAACTTCTAGAATCTCTGCGTTTGCATCGCAATGTACATGGTATAGCAGCATGGGACGCTGCCCATGCATTACTAGAGACTGTAGAGATGCCAGATCCCCATCGATGTCTCCAATCCTATCCCTATGAACTATCTGGGGGCATGAGACAACGTGTATGTATAGCGATTGCACTGGCAGGCAATCCGCAACTTCTCATTGCTGATGAACCTACAACGGCTTTAGATGTAACGACGCAACACGAGATCGTAACCCTACTGGAACGTCTGCGCTCTCAACATCACCTTGCAATCCTCTGGATTTCTCACGACTTACCCCTTGTAGCTCAGTTATGCTCTAGACTTCTTGTATTGTATGAAGGAAAACTCATTGAAACAGGCCCTACCAAGTCGGTATTTACAACCCCTTCTCATCCCTATACACGAGCATTATTAGCAGCGATTCCCTCTCACCCTGCAATAGGATCTCTAGGATGAACCCATTTCTTTTTGAATTACGACAAGTAACAAAACGATTTTCTGTCTCCTCGACACACCATTATGCCCTCCATCCTCTAAATCTCCATATTTTTGATGGCGAGTCCTTGGCTATCGTCGGAGAAAGTGGTTCAGGAAAATCGACATTAGCAAAATTATTAATTGGTTTACTGGCACCTTCTGAGGGTTCTATTTTATTTCGAGGACAACCAGTCCATCTACCACGCAATCTAAGATTTAGAAAGCAAGTCCAAATGATTTTTCAAGACCCAATTGCATCGTTGAATCCTATTCATTCTGTAGAGCGAACCCTGCTTGAATCCTTATCTATGCATGACCTACATTCCAAGAATCCTCTAGAGCGAGTGGGAGAACTGATAGAACAAGTAGGCCTGAGATGGGCAGATAGAAAGAAACGCCCACACGAATTGAGTGGTGGGGAGGCGCAGCGAGTAGCCATCGCTAGAGCTCTTGCTGTAGAACCTTCCTGCCTTATTTGCGATGAGCCCTTTTCTTCATTAGATCTCCTGACCCAATCTCAAATCGTACAACTTCTACAAGAACTGAAATCTCAACAAGGACTCACGTATATTCTGATTTCACACAACCTGTCATTAGTATTTCAGTTGACAGAACGGGTTTTAGTGCTTGAGAAAGGTCAATGTGTGGAGCTCCAAGAAACGGAAATGTTATTTCGCTTTCCCTCACATCTCTACACGCAACAGTTATTAGCATCAATTCCCCCTCCCCTAACAATTTGATGCCTATATCACGATTCACTTACCTTAACGGATTGAATTTCGATAGGTTCAACAGGCACATCCTGCATACCCTTTTGCGAGGAAGTCTTGACTTTTGCAATACGATCCACCACATCCATTCCTCGAGTGACATGACCAAATACGCAATATCCATAACCTGTAGGAGTAGGTTCCTTAAAATTTAAGAAACCATTATCTACCAAGTTAATAAAAAATTGGCCTGTGGCAGAGTGGACTTGCGAAGTACGAGCCATCGCGATAGACCCTCTCACATTCGGCAAGGAAGCTTGCGCTTCATTGTGGATTGGTTCGCGAGTGCTTTTTTGTTGCATTGCTGCAGTAAATCCTCCTCCTTGAATCATAAATCCAGGAATCACACGATGGAAAATCGTATGTGCATAAAAACCATCCCGAGCATAAGTCAAGAAATTCTTCACTGTTTCTGGTGCTTGTTGTGGGTATAGCTCAACTTCAATTTCCCCCATTGATGTAACGAAGGTGACTTTCGGGTTATCCATGGTATTCTCCTTGTTTGTACCCGAACCACACGAGCAGACCAAAATTCCAAAAAACAAGGCGAGCAATCTCAGAGTTCGGAGCATGGCCATATGATAAAGAAGCGACTATTTTTTTTCTTCTTTTTGCAGAAAATCTTTCTCATCACAGGGATCCACATTCAATAGACAAGTGAGCCTATCATGCGTGGAAGTCTTGGCTTTTGATGCAGCTTGGAAGAAAAAGAGTTTTTCTCAAAAACCAAGAACCTGATACAAACACTGGATACCATGGACATTTCCCAAATCCTGGAAGAGCTCGCTTATGATTTGGGCGAACTTCCTCGTGAAGCTATTGAATCCGCTGTTCTTCACCGCGTATCTATTACCCCTTATCTACTGGAAATTCTAGAGGATGCCATAGAACGCGTAGACGACATTATGGCTGAAGATAGCTACCAAGGTCACCTGTATGCAATGTACCTACTGGCTCAGTTTCGTGAAAAACGGGCCTATCCCCTTATTTTACGTCTCTTTGAAGGACCTGGGGATGCGCATCGTATTGCGGGAGATGTGCTCACTGAAGACTTAAGCCGGATCCTAGCCAGTATATGTGATAGCAATATTCAACCTATTAAGGATGTGATAGAAAACCCTGCTATTAATGAATATACGAGGGCAGCCTGTTTGCAAGCCCTGGTGATTCTTGTAGGGTGTGGATTGCGCTCTCGCCTAGAGATTCTTCGATATTTTCAATCTCTCCTTGAGGAACGATTGGAACGCAAACCTTCTTTTATATGGACAGCTCTTGTCTCTTCTATTTGCGACTTGTATCCTGACGAGCTATTTTCTTATTTGCCAAAAATTTACGAAGAAGGACTTGTAGATTCTTCTTGCATTAGTCTTAATGATATAGCTCAGATCCTAATCACGCAGAAGGATCAGCATTTATTTCGCCTATTTTCTCATGCCGAATTGATTGACGATACCGTCTCAGAAATGGAAAAATGGCTCTCCCCAAAAGAAAACATCTTTCTATCTTAAATTTATTTGCTTTAAAAAGATTTAATCTAAAATAACAATTAACACACAAAAACATATTAATTTAAAAAAAAAGATATTATCATCAGTATAAAAGAGGTTGTTATGTCCACACACCGAACTGATGATCAATATGATTTTTTCAAGCGTATGCAGCAACGAGCACAGCAGGCTGCTGCGGAAGAAGCGATTCAAGAGGGTGAGGCTTCGGCCATTCAAATAGGTAATAATCTACAAAAGACTAGTGCCAAACAGGGTGCGGATCTGTATCAATCTTCTTTGCAATCGGGATCTGCAAAAGGAGCGCTGCTTGCTACTAGGGTAGCAAGCTCCTCGGACTACTCCAAGCCTACCCTTTCAGAACCTAAGGGTTCGGGCGCCCTCAACTTTTACAATCAATTTGGTGGCATGACCTCATCGGGAACCAATCTTATTGCTATCATGGCACAAGTGCTGATCTTACAAACATTGAGTAACTCTGATTTTTGGCAGACTACATGGGAGCAAGCCACACAACAGATGATGTCCTCAATTGCATTAGCTCCCTCCATTGCTCAAGCAACTCAGGACAATTGGAATGAACAAGCCCATATTTCGGAATTACAAGGACAAGAGTCTTTGATGGAAGGGATTGTCAACACTGTAGCATTTGGGGTCGCGATAGGATTAGGTGCCTATTCGACATATAATGATCCAACGGAAGCTCCAAAAAATCAACCGGACGGCACCAAACTCACCAAGGAGGATATTGCACCAGCAACGAAAGAGACCAACCTAGATTCTGAAATACAGGAATCTACCAATACGAGAGCCTCCAATCCACCCGAACAACAAGGGACCTGGGACAAAATCAAATCTGCATTTCAAAAAGTTCAAGATGCCTATGGAAAAGGTCCTCCTGTTTTGAAGTCGATTACTAAAGGGATGGAGATGAGCCAGGGGTTGATGTTGTTATCTACAGGGATCACAGGCATTCAGAAGAAAATGTATCAAGTCAAAATTGCAGCAGCGCAACAATTAGTCGGTACCTATCAAGCTGCAACAGAACAGCTACAGGCCTACGCGCAATTCTATGAAAACGCTTTTAACCGCATTAATTCCATTAACCAAGGTTCGGCACAACAAATCTCCTCTATTGCTGACACTATTTCCCAAATTGCTGCTACGATTGCTCAGGCTATTTCTGCAGGATTTAATCGCATTTAAAAGACTACGTCCTGACTGGCAGTTTTTTATGCTATGATCAAGGCGATTCCTTTAGGCAATTTTTGTTGCAATCGGGATATAGAGTTACCATGAATGAGATGAAGCGCTTTTGACATGGGCCGATCCACAATCATGTGCGTTACCTCTAAACGAGACACATACTCCAGTGCAAGATCAGTATAGGAATCTGAAATGCGATAATGTAAGGTCATATATCGCAGATCTCCATGTTCTTGGGCATATGTAAATACATGCTGCGCAACAGGATCTTTGCTTGCTGGATCTTGCAAGTCTGCATCCGCCAGAACCCGCAACTCTCGAACAAATACAAGATGGAGATGGCTTTGTTGCATTTTGGCTTCCTGTATAGCTCGAGGTAGGGCTTGACCCATACGCTTTACGACACAAAGTATCCCCCCTTTGGGCTCATCTATAGCTAAGGACGGCTGAGTCGATGGCATTGTTATAGGTTTAGGCTCCGGTTTAGTTAGCCACCGTAACGCAAGACCTATGATCAGCACAGTGAGGACAAAATATCGAGCTTCAGGCTTTTGAATGAATAAGGAGATTTCAATCAAGGCCATTATACTACCTACACTGCACATTAAGATACGCTCTGCTCGAGATAGGGGTATCGTGCGATCTGTAGATGTGGCGCCCAGGTTAGCCGTAATCGCTCCTACAAATCCAATGGCATACAAGCTGGCCAGTACGATCACCTGTTTAAACATGAGGATGAGTAAGGCTGGCAAGATGCTCACACACAGCAGAGGGAGTACAGGCACGCCAAAAGAATTGGTTTTACGAAAACCACGTGGCAGTTCCCCATCAGAAGCCATGATATATTGGAGTGAAATAAGACCGTTCATTGCTGTATTCACTGCGGATAAAAGGATCAGTCCTACCACACCTTTTAGAATAGAGGAGAAGATCCACCCAAAGGTAGGTCCGATTAATTTCGATCCAAAAACCAGTGCTAAATAACTGAGCATATAATCACTGACATTCATAAAACCGGGAGCAGAGACAATATGATGAGAAACATGGAAATCAGGAATAGCGCTCGCTGCAAGAGAAAATATAAGGGTATATAGAATGACCTCTGTCATCACGATGAGGATCGCAGGGGTAGAGGTTTGAGTAACAACTGGACGCTGGTAGGTAGCCCCTCGATTGAGAGTCATCACAGAAGTCGTGTTAGCTATAGTCTCTACTCCTGAAAGAGCTACAATCACTGCACAAAAGCTTGTCCAAAAATGGATAGGATCCTGGGTGATGGGCGCAAGGTTATGCCACCCCTCTTGGATAAAAAATAATGAGCAAATCGCTAAGGTTGTAAATACGGCCACCGCAGCAATCGCCACAAAAAGGGCAAAGCTACCCGTATGCTTAGGGCCAAAATAATTACATAGACCCAGGACCAGAATACATATTCCGGCATAAAGGACAGGGTCTGCAACACCAAAATAATGAAATGCCGCAAGAGCACTTAAGGCAGCAGTTACCAGGTAATCTGCTACCAAGAAAAAAGCACCTATTAACGCTAACCATTTGGAGCGACGGCGCACGCTAGCATATACCCCTCCCCCTTCTGGATAATATTTGCATATGATGGCGTAGTTAATCCCCACCAACAGAGAAAGAATCGAAACAGCTACTATAGGCCAAAATGAACCATATCCTGCAAAAGCAAAGGCGATCCCAATCACATACGCTTTACTCGTACCCCAATCCCCATAGAGGATACCTGCTGCTCGAGCAGTCGATACATTACGAGGGCGATGTGTCGTCATGAACAGCATGACTTCTTCACATAACTGGCTTCAAAAAAAAATGCCAGACTCATGCATGAATTCTTGATGTGCATGATAGAATACCTATCAGCGTGGGCTGGCTTTAGCTGTGTAATCCTGCAAGCAGATACATGCAAAACGTGTACCGCCACTCGATTGGCTACCTAAATAATTAGGTACTCCTTATAAGTCATCGAACTTTTCCCCATGTTTTACACAAAAATCAAGTAGTTCTAAAAATTCTGCTTTATTCTCCATCTGGACCGGAACATCGAGGATACTGACACAAGTATGGACTTTAAATCTATCAGAGGCTGCGATCTTGATAGCGGTGTCGTCTGCCATACCATTCTGTCCGGCAATCAAGAAAATAAATGAATCAAGCCAACTGGTCTCAGCCTGTTTAATGTGCTCCTTAATCCAATCTGTCCTGATCTTCAGGGCCTCAACTTCTTTTTCTGGCTTTATCACTTGAATAGCATGAAGAACCCTATCCATAAGTGCTCTTTTCCCTTGAATGCCAGAACATAGTCTCTCCGAATCCATCGTTTGTATCATAGATCGGAAAGAATCTGATACATTCTCTAAAAATGTGACTATAGGCAATAGATAGGAAAACAGATTGGCTTCCGAATCCGTCCAACATGAGTCGTCTTTTCTTACATCTGATTCTGTATCCTCCATTTCTACACCAACGAATTCTTCTGGACCCACTGTTTGCGGCATCACTTGTTCGACTGCAAGGCGATTCTCTGGCGAAGGTTTTTTCATATACGAAAAATAAGAATGTAAAGAATTGAGCAAATTGTGAGCCAAAGCATAATCAATAAAAACATCTTGATATTTGTCAGGAGTAGAATTCGCCATTTCACGTAAAAGAGCAAAAAAATGAATAGAAAAGATTTCACCGATAAGGAAAGGGTCTTTTCTGCTCAGATTCTTCTCGGCAATCATGGAACACATTTTACCTAAGTGCGTATACGTGACAAGGTCCGGCTCATTCAAAATGTAAGGCAAGCCCTCCTGTGAAATATTAAGAGCATCTGCTTTCAAAGCAGAAAAAAGAGTGAAATAGACCTGTTTTGATACTCCTCCCAGGTCAAAGACAAGTGGTTGTTTTTCGCCAATCAAATGAAATCCTGAGGGTAAATGATCCTGTCTACATAAGTTAGCAAGAAAATCTCTTGGGTCCTTTTCTATATCCTGTAGTGACACATCCATAGCAATGCCGATCGTAGCGAGGATGACAAGAATCCGATCGCGCCGTTCAGCATCTAACTTATGATTTTTATGAAAGGCTGCTGTTACTTGTTGTCTGACACAAGAATCGATTAGGCCTTGCTTTAATAGGAAGGTTAAGCAAGATTCATGGCCACCCTCGGCCGCTGCAAGGATAGCTCCATACAAGAAATATTGCTTATCTCTAAAAGGTTTGGTAGGACTGATCCTTTTATCCACTAAAGCAAGTAAGGCTTTCAGTATCTCAATATGTCCCCCACTAGCGGCTTGCCGTAGCGCCTCAAGTACTGCCCAATCGGCCATTATTTTCCTAACTAGGCAGGATGTAAGCAAATTAATATCACCACATTTAGCGGCACCTATTACAATCCCATGAAAATATTCATCTGAGATCTCACTGATTTGCACGTTTTTGTTACTTATAGCCTGAATGAGTAAGGCAACAGTCTCTTGCGGCTGCGGCAAAGAACCTTCGGTAGGGAGTTGAGGCCTACATGATTTTTCAACTATTTTAGCTAGGGATTGCATAATCAGTTCTAGGGAGTCGCATTGTTTCAAAAGAGTTTCAAGTACATTGGCATGTCCAAACTCTGCAGCAAGCAGGATCGCTTTGTTTATACCGTGAGCACTTACACACGGTGCGTCTAACAAATGGGAAATCATCTCTACACAACCTAGCTGAGCAGCCTGTTGCAGAGCCTCATCGCCGAGGTTGTTTGTCTGTACAAGCAACTGGTCTATATCCGTGCTGCTTGCACCTGGAGCAGATAAATGCATACTAGAAAAAAAATGGGAAACTAACGAGTACTGACGGGCTTCTTCTTCACTTCGCTGCGCATCAGGATATCGAAAATTCCTTTTTCCTAGAATAAGGCTCACGATCTCTTCGATTTTCTTTTTAGCAGCTAATGCATCAACATGGGATTCGGTAGCTTTAGCAAGTGATGCACAAGTTTCGCTGAAGGATTGGGTAGCAATTGTAAGAGCTTTACTGAGGGTTTGATTCGACACATCTCTATTTTGAAGAAGAATGTGCACCATCGCCAGATCCTTGAGCTTAACAGCCTTCAACAGGGCAACACCTAAATCCCATGGCGTAATAATCCTGCCCGTAGATAGGAAGCATTGTATACCGTCTAAACTATTGCAATTGACAGCATGGTGGAAAAGTTCTCTGAATGCAAAATTTGAGAGTGGCTTACTTTCAGTAGGGTGACTCAATTCTGAGCTAGATGAGCACATACATTCATCAGGGTTAATAACATTCCTAGCATCCATATTCACACCTCAGCTTTAAAAAAAGAAATAGATATGCCACGTTTTTTTTTACACCACAATGGCATTATACGACGATAATGATGTTGCACTGTTTACATGAGCCTATCCCAGCACTTTACCCATCCAAAAAGTTATCAAGCCAAACATCAAAAAACCTTTCCCATAACGAACCCTTCTGTCCCAGCGCACAGCCAACCGTCTACATTTTCTCTGTAACCAAGAAATCGCCCGTTCTACTGTCCCCCTCATCCGCTTCAGCGTTAATTCTATTTTTTTTGCTGTTTTCCCTGGCTTTTTGCATTTACAAATCCAGGGGAAGATTTTCCTTCTCAACAATTTGTCTCTCAGCGATTCGGCATCGTAGCCATTGTCCGCTTCAAAAATAGGAATCATATTACGACGTTAGAACGAGAACCCCATTACTCACCTCTTAGAACATCACACCATCTTGATCCAGTGATCAACACCCATAACATTGTATTGCAAACCGCCCTCCATGGCGTATGCGGGAGCCCTTTACCTCTCTGTACAGGATCTGCTGGCAACAGCGGTGCCACCATCAGCCATGGTGCATCAGTTACCCCATTGGATCTCCCTTTTGTCATCGTATTCTCCCCATTAAAAATGAGGCAGTCTCCCAGACTGTCAATTTACAAATACATTACTGGGATAGGTTCATATCACCTAAACTATCTTAGATTCTGCCACATCAATAATGATTATAAATATTAGGACGAGATGGGAAGCGCAACAGATTTCTAGGAAACTATGGCTTCTCTATTTTTTTATGAATCGCTCCTACCTTGTATTTTTTTCAATCGATTGTTAGGATGCGCCCCTTTATGAATGGATCCACTTTACGTTTTTTGTGTTTATTACTTTTTGGATTAGGGCTTTGGTTCTGCCCCGTTTCTACCACGATTCCCTTATCAGGTTGGCATGTATTTACTCTATTTCTAACCACAGTGGTAGGTATTATTCTCAAACCATTTCCTATGAGTGCTCTATGCATTATGGCGCTAGCAGTCGCTACAGCCACACACACACTTACTCTAAAGGAAGTATTAGATAGTTTTCACAGTGAAATTGTTTGGCTAGTGGTCTTTGCTTTTTTCATTTCCAGAGGCTTTATCCAAACAGGGTTAGGACAAAGAATTGCCTATTATTTTGTTTCTCTACTTGGCAAAAGCTCACTTGGATTAAGTTATGGGCTACTCATCAGTGAAGCCATACTGGCACCTGCAATTCCTAGTGTAACAGCGAGAGCTGGGGGCATTACCTTTCCCGTTGCTAAGGGGATCGCACAATCTTTCGGCAGTGATCCCAAAACAGGGAGTGCTCGACTCATTGGGTCTTTTTTGATGAAATCAGCTTACCAGGGTTCGATCATCACAAGTGCCATGTTTTTAACTGCTATGGCTGCCAACCCTTTGATTGTAGCCATCACAGCAGACGCTGGTTATACCCTTTCGTGGGGCACTTGGGCCTTAGCGGCTGCCGTGCCTGGTTTGCTCAGCTTACTGATCATGCCTTACTTTCTATATAAGCTATACCCTCCAGATATTCACGTCACCCCTCATGCTGCACAAAAAGCAAGAGAAAGTTTAGCTGCTATGGGAAAATTAACAGGTCAAGAATGGTCCATGCTGCTGGTATTTGTAATCTTGGTAGGGTTATGGATCTTTGGAGGCGTTTTGCATATCAAAGCAACTACAGCAGCCCTCATGGGGATAGCCGCCATACTTGCTCTTCGTATCTTATCTTGGGATGATGTTCTGAATGAAAAACAAGCATGGGACACCTTCATTTGGTTTGCTACCTTAGTCATGCTAGCTTCAGCACTCGCTCAACATGGATTCACTCCATGGTTGAGCTCTCAGGTATCACAGGGTCTTATTCATTGGCCCTGGCAATATGGGTTTATTGGCCTTGCTGTGATTTACTTCTTCTCTCACTATTTGTTCGCAAGCAGTACGGCCCATGTAGGAGCTATGTACCCATCCTTTCTGATGATGGCCATTCAATTGGGAACCCCTGCTCCTCTTGCCATTCTAGTCTTTGCGTTTTCTTCTAGCCTCTTTGGGGGACTTACACACTACGGTAGTGGGCAGGCTCCACTTTTTTATGGCTCGGGGTATGTCGACATCAAGGATTGGTGGAAATATGGATTTCTACTCAGTCTGGTTAACATCGTGATATGGTTTGGCGTGGGAACTATATGGTGGAAAGTATTGAAAATTTGGTAAACGATCGGTCATAGAAGGACAACCAAAAGGACGATCCTACTCATCTCAAAGGTGAAATCGGTGAAGAACCTGCAGACTCTATGATACGATGACTCCTCTTTGACTTCTGACGTGATGGCTAAAGCAATTTGAGCCAGGTTTATAGTTCTAACGACGAACAGAGCTTGCATGATTTGCCCTAGGCAGTCGAGACGAAACGTATGCCAATCGAAAAAAAAATGGATAGAGTTGCTCGCAACTCGCTGATTGATTACCAACGGAGTTGGAACGCTGAAGTCGGAACAACGGCAAGGAGGGAGGCTCAGTAGATACAGAGTGGTTTGTTGGTACTATCAACACACCACTAACGTAACCTGCTATGAATTCTCGTGTTACAAGAACTTTTCTATCGTTACGAAGATGTAAACCATGCTGTAATCTGGGCCATGATTTCTTCATAGTTTGGTTCATCTGATAGTTCAGGCACGACCTGAATCGAACGTAATATCCCACCCTGATCAATCAGCAAGACTGCTCGTGCCAGAATGCCTAATTCTGTAATTTGCAACCCGAGTCCATGCGCGACACTATGAAATTTAAAATCTGACAAGAGGTGTAGACCTTGTATGTTTTCCATTCCACACCATCGTTTCTGCGCAAAGGGCAAGTCCATGCTCACAACAATACTATGCAGATCTGTTCGTTTCGCTAACCGATCATGGAACGTTTTTGTTTCTTTTTGGCAGGTGGGTGTATCCAAAGAAGGTACCGTAATGAGAACTTGTGGTTTGTCCCAAAAACGGCTTAATAGAACCTCTTCCATATTTTGATCTACTAAGGTTAAATTAGGCAAAGGAAACCCGACTTGCGGTAGGATTCCCTTCAAATGAAGGATCTTCCCCTGTAAAGTCACCGTATTAGATTGTGGTAATGTTTCTGTTTTTATCATGGAGGTCCTCCTAATGTTCTGGATTATTGCAACGGCATGGCTCGGGTGTTGTTCGACAATCTGTGCTGAGCCCTCTCCGCCGTTTGTAGCAAAAGATTTTTCCTCATTACTTGCAATCGAAGATTTCGATTCTAGCGCTTTACAACTCCATCTCCAACTCTATCAAGGCTACGTCAAAAAAACCAATGAATACCTTGCCTTGCTGGATGGCCAAGTAGATGAACAAGCAACGATCCTACTTTCTGCATTACGCAGAAGGCTCATGTGGGAATATAATGGCATGCGTTTGCATGAGGAGTACTTTGAAAATATAACGCCTCACACTCAATCGCTCCATGTGACTTCGCCTCTCTATCAAGAGATCTCGCAGCAATTTGGTTCTTTTCAAGCCTGGCAAACGCAATTTCAAGAAATAGGCAAAATGCGAGGCATAGGATGGGTGATCCTGGTTTTTGACCCTGTATCGAAACGTCTGGAAAATCTTTGGATTGATGAACATGACCGAGGCCACTTAGCTGGAGGAATCCCTCTTCTTGTTATGGACGTGTTCGAACACGCCTATATGCTGCAATGGGGCTTGAATCGAGATACTTATATACAGACCTTTTTTAACCATATCAATTGGAACGTTGTAGAGAAAAGGAGAGATGATGCACACGGAAATGATAGGTGACCTCCTATGTTGGGTGACTGGTCAGCGAGATCGTACTACCATTGTTTTACTTCATGGATATGGATCTTGTCCTGAAGACCTATATCCTCTCCACCGTATGGCTCCCGATCTATGTTGGATTTTTCCACAAGGACTTTATGCACAACCCCCTACCACAAGGGATCATGGGTGGGCTTGGTTCCCCATCAAAATTGACCAGATTCTTGATTACCTTAAACCAGAACAAGAACTTGAATTTGAACAAGGATTTCCATCAGAAATTCATGAGGCTCGTAGCAAGCTAGACACATTTTTACAAGCTATCGATCTCCCCCCCACTTCTATTTTTCTTGGAGGCTTTAGTCAGGGAGCCATTCTTTCTACTGAGGTCGTGTTATCTAGACCACAATCATTAGGTGGCTTGATTCTTCTTTCAGGATCTTTACTGTACGCTTCTAGGTGGAGACAACTAGCACCCACTCATCAAGGCATGCCCTTTTTTCAATCACATGGACACCAAGACCAAATTTTACCCTTTTATAAGGCTGAGGCATTATACCATCTACTTGCTGAATCGGGACTACGTGGAACCTGGCATCCATTTATGGGAGGGCATGAACTACCCGTATCTGTATGGGCTCAACTCAGAAAATTTCTAGAAACAGAGACAAGAAATGCCCAGGAGAGGACTTGAACCTCCACGCCTCGCGGCACCAGAACCTAAATCTGGCGTGTCTGCCATTTCACCACCTGGGCACAGACGAGACGCCGAGTCTATCATAGGCATGGCCTGTATGTCAAACACGAACAATCCAGAGTCAATTTACGATTCCCTCTACAAGCACATGTACATATCATAGTGCTCAAGTACTCTAGCTCAATCCTAGCATCAATCTTCGTTCTAAAATCAAAGGTAAAAGTGGTGATTGGCATGAAGGATCTGACGCTTGTAAATAGGCCCTTTCTAGAAGTTTGCGTTCTAAAGTACTATCTCCCAAGTACTGAGCACACTGGGAAGCGTAATAGGGGGGGGCTGGATCTTTGGTATCAAGAAGATAAGCAGCTCGATACGCCTCAATCGCTTTCTTCCATTTTTTTCTTACTTGTAATGTCGCGCCTAAGCCAATCCAATATTTTTTCATCCATGGATTGAAAAGAACTAAATAGCGGAATGAGATAGCAGCTTCTGCATCATGGCCACGCTGATAATACGCGTAGGCATCTCGATAGAGGTATTCCATTTCTTGATTGGAAATTTCAAAAGCCTGCTGCATCGTATCGGAAACACAAAGATCATCAACAAATTCACAAGCATATCGCTCTAACTCACTAGGGAGGGAAAAATCGTAGGTAATATTCTGTGTAAGAGCAATTTTCTGAAGTAACTGTTTTAGATTCATGGACGCAGATTATGGATAATCGTATCCATCACTTCCTTATGCAGCTTCAAAATATTAGAACGAGCTTGGTGGCATTGAGAAGCCTCTTGTAGATACCGTTGCATATCTGTACGTTCTAACTGCGTAATTTTTTCCAAACTATCCTTACGTAATTGAATATTTTCCTTAAATAACCTTTTTTCCTCTTCAGTCCATTGGTTTTTTCCTACAGGCACATCGACTCCAATCAATCGTGCTTTATCCACAAGAGCCAGCAACTCTGGCTTGTTCGACCAATCAAGCCCTTTTGTTTCTAAGTTAATTTTCTGAATCAACTGTGTTAACAGATCAATTTGATCTGTGCGATGCTTAATTTTTTGATAGAGTTCATGTGCCTCAGCTTCAGCCTGACCTAGAATTTTTGCCATCAAATCCATAAAACGAATAAAAATCTCTTGTACCCCAGGTATCGGTTCAACGAAAGGGCCACTACCCTGTTCTTGTTTCCCCTTAACCTTAGTAACCTTGATTTCTCCAGGTTTGTGCTTTCTTTGCTGCTGTCCCTCTTGATCTTGATGATCTTGACCCTGTCTCCCCCCCTGATCGCCCGTAGCATCTACCCGGTATTTCGTAGCGGATGATAGGGAAGAGGGCGGGGAGAGTACTGCAGTTTCCTTGGACAATACGGAACATGTGACGGACTGATCTCTTCTTAACGGAACATTTTCTGCAGAGCGCATGGTAGGAATATGGATATTTTTTTGCATTGCGGGAGCTCGAGACACGTGGGAGGCCAGCTCCATGGGAGATACGGGCAACCCTTCTCGAACGGCAGGAATAGGGACTGGTCGTGGAGGAGAGAGCGCTGTTAACAAAAACATGGCTTCATGCATCACCTCACCACCCACCTGTAATTGATTTGTAGACCATTGGGTACAGGTATGTGAAAATCGCAGTGTCTGCAGCATAGGCTGCTCTCGATGTTGCAGACCAAGGACGAGGATCCAAGTAGGTACTGCAAGAATACTAGCTGGGATAGTAGGGACGACTTCCGCAGAAAGAGGCATGTATACACAAACAGTCATCTCCCCTATTTCGCTTTGGATACTAGCACATTCTGGGGCTATAGGAGGAGCTACAAGGATAGGTTTATCTAGATTCATAAAGAAGGATTTTACATGAGGTAACGAATGGTTTCAACCATATGTTTGTTAGGCGATCAACCTAAATATTTTCTAAAAAAATCCATAAGTTAAACTAACTTCCTCCACCCTCATCATTGAGAAACTCAATAAACCAGGCCGAACCTAGTCCCATTGAGTAGTATCATTTAGGATAACGTTTCTGGATCTCGCCAATGATGATCAAAATCCGAACATGCATTCCGAACATATTTCATTTCTGGATGGCCCAAAAAAAATGCACTCCATGTCAGACAAATTTGACCATGATCATCGATAGTTACCTGACAATCTGCATGTTGAGCGTTTTCTTGCATTTCAGAAACTACATCCGGGGCAGACCATCCTTGCCCTAATTTACCTCGGACACTTTCAATACAGTGGATCTTTAAAGTAGGATCGTAGGACTCCCAAGCTACAACTACCTGTTGGTGTGTATTGAGGGCAACCGTTGGATACGAGGTGACACTTCTATCCTGGGATGAAAGAAAGGTAGCAGGTAACCATTGTCCATATTGTTTCAGGTAAGTTGATGACTTAATGAGCGTCCCCCCATCTGTTATTTCTGTCCAGACGGCAATCCGATTTCCTTCTTGATCATGCAATACTTGAGTATGTGCAAACAAAGGTATAGCTAGAAAAATAATAGATAACCATTTCACCATAATTCCGTTCCTTATTTTTAAACCTCGCCCGCAGGCATGCGAGGGATATATGTTGCATTATTTTCAACAATTATTCTCCAGCTAGAAGGCAAATCACGTTGTTCTAAAAGAGCAGAGGTTATCTGCTCAAATTCTTGTAAGTACCCAAGATAATATGCTGCTACAGACAGTTCAACTAAGATGCCATAGTGTTCCATCCACTCTTCGTTAAATAAAATATCTCGCTCTCGGGGCTGCGGAATGGAGTAGAACCCCTTGATTCTAGAATATGCCAAGGAAAACTCGCGATGTTGATTCAACAAGCGTGATACGTGGTATATGGGTTCAATTCTATGGGGACGGAATCGATGGGCACATTCATAAGAATGCAACACATCGTGCAGATTATAGGACAAAGCCTCTTGCAATCGTGCTTTTTGAAGCAAAGACCAAAAGACCTCTTCTTGCCATCCTCCCAATGCAACACGTCGTTGATACCACTCGATTGCCTCTTCTTGTCTTCCAGCACAGGCTAGGCTTTCTGCGAGATAAAACATGTAGCGAGAATTCGTTGGATCCTCTTCTAGAGCTTGTTCTAAAGCCTCAACAGCTTTTAGATATTTATTTGGGTCTTTAGATGAGGCTCCATCTCTTCCACATTGGTATGTAACCCCATTTAGGGGCTGTTGATTCCATTGCACATCACAAGTTAGGTATTCGTGCCACACACCTTCCCAGTGCCAGGGAAGCGTTGCTTTAATTAATTGCGGTTTCTGATAGGTAAACCCATCTCCCAAATGCCACCACAGAGTATATGCATCTGCAGAGAGTTCTTGACGTTGAAAAGTACGATCATATTCCAAGTGATCATCTGCATCTAGAAACAGAACATAATCCCCTTGTTGTTGAGCTAAGATAAGAGCCTCATTACGATTATGTGCAAAATTCTTCCAAGGACGTTCTATAAGAACACCTGGAATGTCCTGCATGTAGTCTCGAATCACTTCTTGTGTTCCATCCGTAGAGCCTGTATCAATGATGACCCAGCTATCAATTAATGGACGAGCTGAGGCAAGTGCACGCTGGATGACGTGGCTCTCATTTTTTACGATCATACTTAAACAGATCTGCGTTGCCTCTATCGGTTCATACCAAAATACAAGCACAATAAGTACAGAGTAGAGCCAGATCATACCAAATATTCGTTAAAAATTTAGATTATATTTCCATGATGAGGTGGTCACAATAATGGGATTACGCCGCACTTGTTTTGTATAAGGCTGGAGACAAGATGCCAATCGAGAAAAAGGGATTTGCAATGAAATAAGACCCTGTGGGCATCCGTAGAAGATTCGATCATATGTGAACAAAAACGCAATATCGAAATAAGTAAATAGATTTATCCCCACCACGGTCATTCCTCCTAGCAGAGCTGTCGTCTCCTTAGCTGAGCCAAATTCCTCATAAAAATAAGGACCAATCCCCAAATATCCTACAGCACAGTTTCCTAATGCAACATGTCGCCCAATCTCAATATCAAGCCCCCATAGCGGAACCTCATTGCGCTCACAGTAAGCTGTGAATCCAGACCCATAGTCATAAATCAAAGAAGAACGAAATATGCTCTTTTTTCCAAAAGGACAATATCCGTTTACATATAAGTCAAACAAACGACTTGTATACTCGGCGCCAATTCCAATTTGATTGAGATTGCTGCTATAGAGACAACGAGAATCGTAAAATACATTACATCCAAACATGGATTGATCAGACAAAATCTTTCTCCATCCGACACCCAAGCTACCAGCAAAACGTCCAGGGTTTACCCGCATACATTGCACATCTAAAAAGGCAACCTGGCAATAGTCGCGATCAGCCAACGCTACAAATGCTCCAGTGGAAAGAAATCCTCCCTCATAACCCCTTCCCTTGCCCAAGACACAAGTTTCAGGGGCATACATCACAAGATTGGGGATAGCTGACCAACTCAACAAAGGCATGCTACACACAATCACCGTACACCACCAAGTCTTGAATACAGAAAATCTATACACAAACAAATTGGAAACCAAAAACCGGAATATGTTTTTTTTGTTTGAAATCAACATTTATTGTTATTCACTTAGCTTTTGAATTGTAATACAAGCTGAACTTCCAGAATTCAACGTCAAACCTAATCCATTAACAACTACTTGCAACCTTGATGGTACAGAGGTCACTCTGCAAACAGTGGTCAACATAATAGGTGCCCCACTCGAAACTAATTTACAAGAGCTACTTACCGTTTTTCCATTAATCTGAATTTCCACCCCACCAAGATTGGTGATTGAGGCTGTATAACCAACAAACTGGATTGCATAATTCCCAATAGATTGCAAAAAAAACATTGTGTCATTTTTTTGTATAATATCCGTTCCATTCGATACTGCATTATCGGCAAATGGAACCGGTTTCCTTGAGGCCAAGATGAGATTTGTCTCTGTTGTATTACTATTAAACAGATGAACGATTGAGGTACCCCCTGCTGGACCTGCTACACCCTGCGGACCTGTTGGTCCTGTTGGACCTATTGCACCTGTGAATCCGGTAGGTCCTATTGCACCTTGTGATCCTGTTGGTCCTGTTGCTCCTGTTCGACCTTGTATTCCGGGACTACCGGTTGGACCAGCTACACCTTGCGAACCTGTTGGT
>CAYLUD010000023.1:0-16725 GCA_964386785.1 uncultured bacterium
TCCAGCGGTAAATCGTTGCCAGCCCAACATGAAATACTTGGCTAGCTTGTACTTTTTCTTTTGTTTCCGCTTACGCAACAAGGCCTATACAATGCGCTTCAGTGCGTTGTGCTTCTAGAGCATGGGCCTTTACCCCATTTCCGATTACATCCATTAATTTTTATTGATTATATAAATTTCGATATTGTAAAATCTGACGCCTTTAATTCATTTGTATTTAAGGTTTTATTATGAGTAATTATGGTAATTATGACCCAAGCCGCCCCGGTCACCAACCCCCTCCCAGGTTCACGCTCGCTATGGTTCCCGGTCACTATATGGTTCCCGTTCACTATATGGTTCCCGGTTTCGGGCTCGCTTTGGTTCCCGATGACCATGAGGTTCCCGATGTTACTTCCCACAATCGTCTGCCTCGAGATGGTCACAGGGGTGGTCACAGGGGTGGTCGCGGAGGTGTTCGGAGAGGCGGCCATGTGCATTATGGCGTCACTGGCCCTCTTTCACCACAATCCTCCAATAATCCCCTAGGCAATACGGAGCAAAGGGTGGGCCATGCTGCTCTCCCTGTTATTCATCCAGGGCCTTCATCCGATGTAAAGAAATCAGATCCGTCTGACCTTTTACCCACGCAGGAGTTGCGGCCACTAGAGAATCGTGTGCCATCATCAGATGGCCTCTCAGAAGAGAAGGTTCCCTTGTTTGTTGAGTCGAGCAATACAAACCCCACGGAGCAACCTCCCTCAAGCGAATCTCCTCAGAAATCAGAGAAATCATTACTAGTAGCACACCCCTCCTTGCGACCAACGAATACAAGCCGGGAGGAGTGTTGGCAAAATCCAAAGCACCCCGCGCCTCTAGGGAAGGTTCCAGAGAGTGTACTTAGGGAATGGATGAAGTTCGATTTGGTCGAACAATTAGAGCCCAGCTCATCACAACCTGCACTGCCACCGTCGCGTGAATCGCAAGAGAAAAAAAATGAGCCAGCTTCAACTTCCAGCTCACGACGGTCTGTACCGCAACAGCCATCTAAATCGCAAAAGCCAAAAGATAAGAAGAGAGTTGCAGGAGAACAAGTGGCAGAGACCCAATGCGCTCCAGATCCATTGGAAGAAATTGCTGCAATACAGTCGAGCGTTCTTCCTATACCTAAGGATAGCCCGGTATATTCTCTATATAAGGACGTGGAAGATAAAATTATAGATTTTCAAAAAACAGATAACACAAGTTCACAAAATAAGCAGTTAGATTTTCTTAATAAAATGGCACGTTTAAGGGAATTAATGCGTGCAATTGAGGTATTTATAGAGGCACTTGCGAGCTTGCCCGAACAGAAAGCAGATCATCCTGTAAAAGAAGATGCCTCTTTTAACTTCGCAGCATGTCAGCAGCAACTTGAGGTGGCTCTGAATCTTGTATTTCAAGATAGATTGTATTGGAAATTACCTACCAAATGGAACTTGTTATTACCGATCTTTCATCAGGAAAAAGCTGCAGCTGAGGAAGGATCCATGGGTCTTAACTCAGAAACAGCCCCTAAGCGGATGCCAAGGCTTCTGTTAGCATTTGTTTTGGGTCGTGCACAGACAATTAATAATTCATTGAGAACCCTGTTAGAATCAAAGCCAGATAAGCGCCGACTCAAGTCTCGCAAATCAGAGGGCTCGACTTCGAACGATTTGATATTTCGAGATTACATGGAGGGAGTCTCAATTCTATTGAGATGCAAACATCTATTGAATCCTCTCTCATTAGAGGATTCTCATCCAGTAGTTTGCTTGTTAGGTGCGATGAGTGTCACTGTGCAAAGCGCCCTATTTAAGACTATAGAGATAAAGACAATTGATGAGGTAATACAGCTTGTTCGCCTATTAGAGGTATGGTCAGAACTACTGCATAATTCTCAACATAATAGCAGTCAAGCGTATCAAACGATATGCAAGTGTACTCTAGAGGCGCTAGACGGGTTTATTAAAAAAAATCCTATGATGAGAGTCACTGTGCAAAGCGTCCTATTGAAGACTATAGAGATAAAGACAATTGATGAGGTAATACAGCTTGTTCGCGTATTAGAGGTATGGCCAGAACTACCGGATAATTCTCAACATAATAGCTGTCAAGCGTATCACACGATATGCAAGTGTACTCTAGAGGCGCTAGACGAGTTTCTTAAAAAAAATCCTATTGAGAAGATACCGAAAGAATATATTCTCTATCACATTGAAGCATATTTATTTTTTTATTCTACAATAACACGCATTACTATCAATACAGTCAATACAGTTGACAAATCCTTCAAGGTTGAGAAAAATAATCCGGTACTAGCCATTGAGCAGCACATTGTAGCGTTGAGTAAGATTCTGCATACAGCAAACAAACGAGTTCCTGGCGCATGCAACCGGTCGCTAGAACAGCTGCAGGTTCAGAGAATGCAGTTACGGCCATACTATCTCCATCTGGCCTATTTTCTCTCTAAATTGGATATTGGTTGTACAACAGTAGGGTTAGAAGCAGTACGTGTCTTATATCAATTAGGGTTAGGGGGCTGGGTTATAGATAATCAGAAGTCTATGAACCCTATCGATAACCCTATCAATAACCCTATCGATGCCGGAAATATCAAGTGGCAGGTCGCGCGGACGCCTACTGGGTGGGTTTTGAAGAAATCTAATATTCCCTATGATCGGACCTTACCTAAGAAGGATTTGGGTTCAGACACACAGCCACCTCTTGATTTGTGTTGTGTGGACACACACTATCATAAACTGGTAGAAAATTTGGAACATTGCGGAAGATTGGCAATGGAAAAGGGAGCACTCGCACCTGTACTCTCTAGTCAAGATTCTGTTTCTTTGTGTGTAAGATGGGCGAGCCAGATGTATGAGTTCGTACTCCATGATCTAGTGCGTAGCGGCAATCAGCACCCAATGTTGGGGCGTACGCTCTCCTGCTTCGCCCAATCGATAAGTGATCAACATCAAGAATGGGCTGTAATTAAAGACAATTATACTTCCATCATGCCCAAACTGGTCTCTGGATGGAACACCTGTATACAGGATATGCAATCTTCATTAAATGGGGAAAAAATATTAGAAGGGAAGGACGCTCATAGTAAGAGTTCCGAAGCTGTAAAGATGATTAATCACTTAATTCAAGATAGCGTATGTGGGAGATGGGCGCTGTTTGTTACTTTGTTACAAAAGGAAAAAGTAGATGCACCGCTCATAGCTCTATTGGATGCATTAGGATTGCAACACATGAAGATCCTAGCCCTCCAGGTCTATGGAAATATTTGGAAGAGTATTGTAAGCGACTATTCTCCAGATATAGACAAGAATAGGCATCTGGACGGTATTAAAGAGATTCTTACTGCATTACAAACACAACTCAACACGATTGCAGGCCTTCCCAGCAAGTCGATAGTTTTTGAAGTAGGTTTGGCAGCTTTAGTTCAGCAAATGCCAAAAGAAGGTATGGGGGATCCTCTACTCTCCCTTATGAAAGAGGTGCTGTGCGAACGTCCCTGTACAATGCAGGAAGAATGCCCTGCTTATGTCTTCCCTGAGATGTCCCTAATGCGTCCGTATGAAGACTGGAATGATATTCAGGCCCCTATGGCTCTCATATCTACCGAGAGGTTCAAGAAATTATGGAAGGAAGATGCTCGCGACGAGCTACGTGATATCTTTTTTGCCGGGATGGAGCAGTGCTTACGGGATATAGAAGAAATATGGGGTAAAAATCGATTCCAAGCTCCTCCTCCTAGCGTAACAGCACAACAACCTTTATCAGATGCATTATGTAAGAAATTGAGAGAAATTCCTTGGATGCGTTTCGTGGTACCAGAACGAAATGAAGAGGTCGATCGAATGAGTGTATACTGGTTTATGACGCATCTTTGGATTGCTCGATTGATAGAGATGCCTATGGTTATGAGATGTGATCCAGCACCCCTTTTCGATTCTTTAGAACACACACAGAAATCTGTGCGCACGATGGCTCAGACTGTGTATCGTATATTACATAATTCTGAATTACCAGAATCCACTTCTTGGGATGCAGAGATCCAGCAACAGGTTCGCGAGCCATGTAAGGAGTTGTTTCCATATCCAAGCAATCTAATCTTTCGTTTAGCATGATTCGTTAGGCTGATTTGTCATCGGAACTAATCGTAGAAAACAAGCGAGTGAGGATCGCCCAATCTTACGCTCACTTACTAAGGAGAGGTGTTGGGTAGGTGGGAGGTGCGTGAGCACGCCCGCCTGTTCTTCGATGAAAAGATACCCCCCCTCTTTCAAGAGGTTGCTGGAATCGATCGCCTGTACAATTATCGAGCCCCACCCTTCTCCGTACGGTGGGTCAGCGTAAATCAGATCGAACTGTTGGTCCGATTGCGTAAGGAGAGCTAGCCCTTTTTCGATGGTGCAGGGATAGACTTTCGTTGCAGCTTCCACACCTAAAAGAACAATATTTTGTTTTATGCACCGAACCGCTTCTTTCCCTTTTTCAATAAAAACAGCATGTGCGGCTCCACGGCTTAGCGCTTCGAGCCCGATGGCCCCTGATCCTGCAAAGAGATCCAGTATGGCCGCATCTTCTATATATCCCTGACAAATATTGAACAAACATTCTCGAAGTGCTCCTTGGGTAGGTCGAGTTCCTTGTTTGGGTGTAGATAAAAATCGATTTTTGAATCGTCCGCCAATGATTCTCATGATATATGAAAAGGGGGTGATAGGTTAAAGGGAGCGAGCAATCGTTTCGCCATTTCTAGATGGTTTCGATTGCCATCACAAATAAATTGATCATATAGGTCTTCTACCAAATGCTCACACCATTCGGCTTCAATTTTAGGAGAACCATACGTCGCTTCATCTAGGTGGATGGGGATCTTGATATCAAACCACCCGGTCTCAGCCTTCCCTTGTAAAAAGAGAATTCCTTGTGTCAGACGATGGGTGGATCCATAGAGAGTAAAAGGAGATCGGTATAGTGGAGGGAGTCTCATATTGGTAGGTTGTAGTTGGATCTGTGCATTTTCATCTTCTGTAATGAGTGTAGCCATCAGTTGAGTCCCTATGGGGTGCTGAAGGGAGGAAAGCAATGCATCGAATCGAGACTTCAGATAGCGAGGATCCTGTACATGGAGTAAGGATCCTTGATTCAAACGAGATAATACTTGGAAGAGCCCTAGATGATGCCCAGAGCCAGAAGCAATCACATGGAGTGACACCTGGTTTTGATGAAGTTTCGACCAATTGTTAAGCAACTTCCTTTGCCTTTCGAGTGTCATATACGGATCCCCATCAGAAAATAGGAGCAAGACATGAGTACGGTCATGGGGTAATGCATGGGGAATCACGCGATCTAATGCGTAACCTAAATTCGAGGGTGCTAAATGCCCGCCATGTCCTTGCCCTTCCAGAAACGAGTTGGCTCGTAGCACAGCCTCCTGATTCCAAACCAGGGGCTCGGGAGAGAATGCTGTGAGTTGTTGGTCAAAGAGAAAGATATTGAAACAATCGCCAGGTAGAAGAGAGTCAAGTGCGCGTAAGACCAGTTGCTTATTCATCAGAAAATGGGCTCGTGCTGTTGCATTAGAACGGTCCAAAAGAAAGTAATAGGTTTGTTTCCACCTGTGAAATAAGAGGCCCTCTTTAGGTGTACACGTCATTTTGAATACAAATCCAGGTCGGTAGCGCCTTTGTGCGACTTCGATCGAGATATCCAATTGTGATGGGCTTGGTAACATCGCAAACCCTGTTGAGGGGGGAGGCGAAAAGAGATGTTGCATGTGTGAGGAATGAGGTAACAGGAGCGGAGGAGCGATAGCGGGTGCTACCAACGGTAGGGTATGGGGTAGCTCAGGCAACGGGTGGGATCGTGTCGTTTCCATAGGAGACTCCACCACATTCCATGGAATCTGATCATATGCATGCACTGTAGGAGAGGGAAGGGGCTCAGGACGTAATGCAAATAAAGTAGAGTGCGTTGCTACAATAGGTTTTTGGGCAGGTATGGGGATACAACGTACTCGTTCTGACCTAGACGGGCGAGAGGGATGTACAGTCACCATGTTGAGTGAGAGATGACTTCTTGAAGAATGGATGGGTAGGTACTGCAACAACCAAAGGCCTATCGCATGACTACAGATGGCAAGGAGTAACGTCGCGGCAAGAACAGGGAAACGTTTCATTCTAGATTCTCCCGGTGTATCTTATCCCTTAAATAGGGGGTTACAGACTCCTCCCGCAAGCTGGACAATAACGCGCGTGCAGCACGTTTTTTACTCTGAGATTCTCCTCTATGATGTGGAGGCATCGATGCTTGGGCAAGATAAATCTGAATATCTAACCAGCGTAGATACATCTGATGGAGAGCCCTCTTGTCTGGATGCGCAGCAAGATAGGTATGGTATTCTTTTGCATGCAGATCATCTTGTCGCGTAAAGTGTTTTCTCACCTCCAGTAATAAGGCAGTATATTCTGGTAAAGATAATTCCATCTTTTTTTCTTCTATGTAATCTAAGGCGGCTTCTAGGTGGACGGGCTCTGTCTCTCCATAATGCATTTTCCATAGAGAGCAGAGCTGCTCCAAAGGATTTGGGTAAAACTCCCCTTTGCCAGCTAACTGGATGCGTAATTGGTGCAGTTGTGCAACTAACGCGATGGTGGCGTCTTCTTGTTGCTCTAACCCTTGGATTACATGGCATGCTTGCGACCAATATCCCAACGCTTCGTAACTGATGGCTAATATGAGACGTAATCTGGGCTGGGGTATTTTTGTATGAAGAGGTAGGAGCAAGTCAATCGCTTTTTGATGAGCTCCTTGGGCTTGGTATAGAGAGGCTAGCAGAAATGCCTCAGATGGGTAATTGAGGACCATTTGTTCTTTAGAAAGAAGAGTCTCTTCCAATAAGCGAATGGCCTCCTTGTGCGTATGCCCTTCTTGTGCGTAATAGTGGATTAGCCAGAATCGATTTTCTAATGAGATGGGGTAATGGGCTCTTGCACATTCTAGATGCCATGCAGCTGCCGGAGCCCAATCACTGGTAGCGGACTCATGACTGTGCCGTAGATACGCATTAAATAGGGCTAAGTGTAAGATGGGGACCCCTTGCATGTCAGGTTGCAAATCTGCTAATGCTAAAGCAGCCTCTCCTGCCTCAATCACATGTGGGGCTGAAGCGCCTTCTTGTGCATACGTGATTGCTTGCCACACAGATGCTTCCGGATGGTTGGGGTGGAGTGCTAAACAAGAGGCCAATACATGATGAGCTGCTCGCCAATCCTGCAGCGCTACATAGGCCCTGCTCAATTGTATATACCAAGTAATTTTTTGTTCTGTGGGTATCGAATCGAGGGTATCCAATCCTCGTTGTAGCGATCGCACCACTTGTGTCCAGTTGGGTGTAGAGGATGGCTCGATTTGCGCTATCGCCACGAAGCAGGATAATTCGATCAAAGGCTTTCTCTGTTTCGAAAGGGGAAAGGTCTGCAAGAACTGTTCGATGGCGTCATCCGCTTCCTGCCACGCCTCTTGTTCTATCCACATATGAATGCGTGTCACACAAGCTTCTTCACGCACATTGAGTTTAGGAGTCATTGCAATGACTCGGTCTAACAGAGGACGTGCTGCCTCTCCTTGCCCCTGTGCGATGCAATAGAGCGCTTGATGAAGAGTAGCCTCATCTACATCTTCAGGGTACCTTTCTTCAATGACATGGAAGGCAAGCTCGATAGCGGCAAGAGAGTGGGTCTCATGGGCCGATTGTAGCAGAGCTAGGGCTGCCGATTGATCATAGGGAGGCTTCAGTCCCCCTGTAAGACTGTTAGTCAGGGCGTCCACAGCCGACACATAATCCTGCTTGTTGGATGCTGCCATACCAATATAAAAGTAGTATAACGGAAGATGAGGAGTTTCAAGAGCTGTTAAGAAAATTCTTTTTTCTTGTTCTAACCGTTCCCAGGATTCTTGCGCGACGAGACAACGGAGCCACGCAAATGCAGCAGCTCCTCGGTATGGACCGCCCGATTTTGTCATACGAGCTAACCAAGGGATAGCCTCGTCGTATCTACCCACCTCAGCTAGAAATGAGGCGGCAAAAAAGAGGCGTTCTGGGTTGTCTTCTGCCAAAGCCACCTCCAGGTAGAGTGTAGCAGCTTCCTGATCATGACCCTGGTAATGAAGAATTTCAGCGCAATGCCAGGATGCATATAAAGAAAATAATGGGTCAATCGTTAGTCGCTCAAAAGCATCGAAAGCTTCTTGAAAGAGACGCTCTTGCTTAGTAATTTCTCCTGAAACGGCATATTGATATGCGCTATCTGCAAAATAGAAAAGTCCCTCCCCCTCTAAAGAGGAGCATTGCCCTCGTAATTCTTGGTATAGTAAACCATACTGGCCTAGATGGTAAAGGGTACGCCATCGCTGTTCGCTCGTACGTTGTAATAGCTCGGGTGAAGCGATTTTGGAGTACCAAGACCAAGCTTGATCGTAGCATCCTTTCTGTACAGCTACATCTCCTAACATAGCGTAGAAGGACTCTCGATATTCGCTTTTTGGATAGATAGAAAAAAAATTTTTAATTTCTTGCTCTAAAAAGAGCTCCTCTCGATCGGCCCAAAATTGGAAAACTCTACGTGCATGCAACATCTCCTGCTCGGTCTTAGATGGTAGGACTCCATAGAGAAGAGGAGGAGCAAGTGCCGAGGTTACCAGTAGACGGAATATCCAAGTCATATGTTTTTTGGGTGAAAAAGAATCGGTTGCATTCTAAAATGGAGCGAACGAAAAGGCAAGGTGTATGATGGGTCTTCTTTGTGTATTGCTTGCGGCCTTGCTTGCCGCTCTATGCAATCTTCTCCTCAAAATGAGCATTTTTTCTGGGGGAAGTAGCCGTGGGTATTTAGCAGTGCAAGTCACCATTACGTTTTTAGTGATGATTCTATTGGCTCCTTTACGAGCTCACAATTTTCATGTGCACTTCCCTTCGATTGCGATTGGAATGGGAGGAGGGGTCCTGTTGGGTCTCTTTTTTTGGGCTTTTGGTAAGGCATTGGAAACGGGTTCTTCATCCGTAACAATTGCTGCGTTGAATGCGACTAGTGTCGTGCCAGGATTAGTCCTAGCAGGCAGTTTTGGGGTCGCTTTTGGTCATGTGTTTACGGCGTTTCACCTCTGGGGTACGCTACTTGTGCTATTGGGTGTAGTATGGGCAGGTCGTACGTCTGCTACAGATCTTCGCAATCGCGGGTGGTATGCCTTTTTATTGATTATGTTCGTGTGCCATTCCGCGTATCTGATCTTTTTGCAATGGTGGGCGATGCTGATGAATCCAGCTCTTCCAGTTCATCGCTTGTTGCCCGTGTTAGGTTCAGAGGATATTCATTGGTTTATGCCAGCCATTTTTTTTGTTGCGGCTCTCTTTCAGATTGCGATCTTTCTTTATCAGGATGTCAGGTGGCCTACCCGCCAGGAAATAGGATATGGTATGTGGGGAGGCTTGGCCAATGGGGTATGTTCGTATTTTCTTGTTATTGCGCCTCAGGTAGCTGCTCCTTGGGAAAATGCGCTCCTGTTTCCTACCTTTTCTGTAGCTATCATCCTATTATGTAATGGGTGGTCTCATTGGTTATATGCGGAACGTGTCCACTGGAAAGCATGTGGGCTATCGATTATAGGAGTGTTCATAGGAGCCTTATCCTGGCTAAGCAGATAAATGCTTTACCTGGCTCTTCTAGTAGATACCCGTTGCGCAATACAAGGGCCAATAGATATTACGTAGGATGGTTACCCTGATGATACATCTTGGTTCCGTACAATTGAATTAAGGATTCTGCTCGCTTGAAGTGTTGATGTTTTAATTGCTCATACACATGGAGTCCTTTCCCGTTCATACCTTGAGAAAAATAGAGGGCTCCAAGTTTAAAAAGAGTATCCGGATCTTCTGGCTGTAGGCGCAGGAGAGTTTCATACGCCTCAATTTCCTCTTGAGGCATTCTTAAGTCATGGTAACTATATGCAAGTTGCATTTGTACCCATGGGTCGTGGGGAGCATACTCGCGCAAGATATGAAATTCTTCGATAGCTTTTTTGGCAATTTGCGTAAATTTGTCCTCCATTTCTTTGCTATACCGAGCAGGTGATAGCCAACGTAAGGCATCTTGATCTCTAGGAGGAGGGGCATAGAGATTAGATAGGAGGACATACGCATTAGCAAGAGCTGCATGAATTTCAAGATTCGTAGGTTCTGCACGTACGATGAGAATATGTTCATCCACAGCAGATTGTAGTAAGAGTTCTCGTAGTAATAAAAAATCCTCCCAATGCAAGTATGCACTTAACGACTCTAGCGTTGCTGCAAGCGGATGTAACCATGATGGGACTGGATAGACAGAGTATTCGCGATCCCGCAAATCCCTAGCCAATCTTTGTGCTGCTTGTGCTAAGGCAAGATGGTGCTCGGGTATCCCTTCTTGGTAGCGTAGTCGATGCTTTTCTTGTGTTAGGTATTGCTCTACAAGCTCACAGAGCTTTTCTGGTCTTCTATTGACCCAATACAGGCGCAACATCAAGAAGGCAAAACATGTAAAAAACAGGAGTGCTACAGTGAAGACTAACGCACTGGGATGGGTAAAGGAGTGAAGCAATCCTAAGAAAGCTCCTAGCTCGATGCATCCAATGAATAAAAAAATAAAATAAAAATATGTGAATTGGCGCAGTGTACTTTGTAATGAATTCCACAGGGAATCATGGGTCAACGAGGCAGAAGAGGGGGCCGCTGAGAGACTCATGGAAGGGCTCCATGACAAGAGGCTGTAAGAAAACCATTTCCTTCACTTAAGGATTGCGACCACGCAATGGCTTCTAATACGATCGAGTCAGGATATCGTAGTCGAGAGAGTTGTTCGAATGCTTCGATAGGATTGCCAAGTTGATAGGCACAGAGACCCAACATACGACATGCCTGTTGGTTGTCAGGATGGAATTTCAAAATGCAGAGGGCATGGCTTCGCGCAGCTTGATATCTCTCTTGTTCATAAAGAAAATCGGCATCTGCCAAATAATTGGCGATATCAAATCGCTCATATAGAGGTTCTGGAATTTGTAAATGTAGACCAATAAGACAATCATAGATCATCGCCATGCGATCCAATAGATGATTGGATTCTGCCTTGACAAACAAGTTTGTCAAAATCGATTGAATAGCATTGCGTACATGGAGTGGATGGGGAGTAATTTGTAGAGCCATCTCCATCAGCATACGCGCCACTTCTTCTTGGTTTGCCTTTCGCCAACACTGCACGGATGCGTGTAGTAAGGCATTGGCGAGACGTTCATTTATCTCCGGACTCTGAAAGAATTGCTGATAAAACTCAACGATTTTTACGCCATCATGTTGCTGGGTTCTTGTCTCATAGGCTTTCTCTAGAAGACTCTCAAGAGCTTGTTCTATTGGCCCTTGTGGAGGCGAATGTAATGTAAGTAGCCACTGCCATATTTCTGGAATAGGTTCAAAATCGTAATGCTGAAGCGCGATATGGAGGCGTTGAGTCAGTTGATCCACGACTTGGCGATAGAAGAAGGAATCAGGCGCATGTTCTTGTAATAGAGCGAGAAAAGAGAAGGCCTCTTGTCCTGCCGCTTCAAGGTAATAGGGGAGAGTAGATGTGGCGTGATGTAGTACATTCTCCTCATTCCACTGTTCTAGAATCATCAGAAGATCGATAGAATATTGTTGCTCCATTGCATGAGATTCAGGTGACCAACAAGCCAGGATCTCATCCAATAGGCGTTGTGCAGTCCCATGACGAATCTCAGGAAAATCTTTCAGGGAGCCGGTATGGCGGGCCCAATAAGGAATGAGTTGACTTCGCTCTGTAACAGATAAAGAAGGATCATCCAGCCAGCACCAGAGCAGAAGAGCAATCCCCGCTTGCTCCAAGGGCTCATGATCCTTAGATTCAAGGTGCAGGCGACTATGTAGCAGCTGAGCTGCCTTCTCAGGATTTCCCATCTCTACACAACAGTGTGCTTCATGGCAGGCAAGCCATAGCGGAGAAAAATGGATAGCACTTAGGGTCTGCCACCATGGATCTGTGGTATCTAGAGATCTAGGTGAGGGCTGAGTCCATATGGAGTAGGCTTGGAGGTACTCTTGACGGAGATAATGTTGCAATCCTAGTAAAACAGGGGGAAGCGCGTCGGAAGAATCCAGACCCATAATCCGGTTGCCTTGATCGGTGCCAGAACAATATTGATGACAGAGACGGAGTAAATGGGCTGGTGGTTGATCAGCTGCAGCCCAATCTGTGGAGGAAAGAATACTCCCAGCTACCTCCCATTGATTTTGGGCCTCAGCCAGATAGGCAGCATACAATGCGGGACTATGCTTCCATCGCCTAGTATGGTTTCTTTCTAGGTAGGTTTCTAATTCCGCAAAGGCATGATTGGTGAATAAAGAATATGCTGTGCCCATATCCTCATAAGGAGGTCGGTTCAGATAGTGCCAGACAGGAATTGCCACTATGCAGATCAGACCACACACAATTCCCCATTTCTTGCGAAGCATGGGAAGCATCATAGGGCAGGGCTCCTCTTTGTAGCAATTAAATTATTTAGAGTTTAAATATCAAGGATTTTTAAAGATAAAAGATGGATGAAAAAAAGACTAGGTTAGAATAAAGTAAATATCACAGGCAAAATGGAGGGAGCGCGCATGTCTCAAAAAAAGACCATCCTGCTCATTGAAGATGAAGAAGACATTGCAGCATTGATTAAACTGCAGGCAGAAATCTCTGGTTATAAGCTGTTAGTGGAATCAGACGGCGTGAACGGATTCCGTGCCGTCGAAAGAAGTCGGCCAGATTTGGTGATTTTGGATGTCATGTTGCCGGGACAGAACGGTCTGGATATCTGTAGAAAAATGAAACACAATACGGATCTTAAGAACATCCCTATCATTATCTTGTCAGCAAAAACAGAAGAATTAGATGTCATTTTAGGTCTTGAGCTGGGGGCCGATGATTATGTAGCGAAACCTTTCTCCACTAAAATTCTATTTTCTCGAGTTAAAGCTGTGCTACGACGGGAACGAGAAGAGCAGAAAGCAGGCAAACATTTCTCATTTGGTAGCTTTCTGTTAGATACGGAAAGGTATCTCTTGAAGAAGGGCGATGAGTTTATCCCTGTAACACTTTCAGAATTTGGTATTTTAAGACGCTTACTTATTAACAGAGGTAAGGTGCTCACTCGCAATCAACTTTTGGAAGATGTACAAAATGACGATGCCTTTATTATGGATCGCAATATCGATGTACATATAGCTTCACTACGGAAGAAATTAGGGCCTAATTTTAACTGGATTGAAACGGTGCGAGGTGTGGGGTATCGTCTTCGTGAAGAAGAAGAACATATTCCGTTACCTGCTCTCTAATTGCCACAGACGTAGCATATAGCGATAGAATGTCGGATCCTGACTCAATTCAGGATGGCATGTTGTTCCGATATGGTTGCCTTGCTGCACAATAATAGGATTTCCTTCATAAGAAGAGAGTACAGTGATAGCAGATCCGCAACGAACAATTTTTGGTGCACGGATGAAAACCCCAGGAATGTGGGAGCTTGCAAACGGAAGCAAGCAAGAAAAGGAACTCGATTGCCTTCCATAACTGTTTCTCTCTACCTCGATATCTAAAATCCCCCACCGCGCCAACATAATCAAACCTGCACAGGTTCCAAGCAGTGGGCGATCCAGTGAGTAGGAGCAGATAGCGGATTTAAAATCGAAATACTGACTCTGTAGATCACAGGTCGTCGACTCCCCACCTGGTAATATGAGACCATGACAGGCAGGCAGTTGATGAGGGTAGCGTACTTCTATAGCATGTACCCCCACATGCCGCAACGCTGCAAGGTGAGCTGTAAAGGCACCCTGTAGGGCCAAGACCCCGATGCAGGGAGAGCAGCAGTTACCATCCTCGTGCTGCAAATCGGCCTCCCTCCGGGAGCTGGCGTATATCGATACCTACCATCGAATCTTGTAGACCTGATGAGACTTCTAAGAGCACCTTAGGATCCCTGAAATAGGTAGTAGCAAGGACGATCGCACGTGCTCGCTGTGCAGGGTCGCTCGATTTGAAAATACCAGAGCCCACAAAGACACTTTCTGCTCCTAACTGCATCATCAAAGCTGCATCTGCAGGTGTGGCAACTCCTCCAGCAGAAAAATTGGGCACCGGTAATCTGCCTAATTCGGCTGTTCTCCGCACTAGTTCATAGGGGGCTTGGAGGGTTTTTGCCATGGTCATCCATTCACTAGGATCCATACCTTGGAGTTGGCGAATCTCTTTATGGAGTTGTCGCAGGTGACGCACCGCTTCCACGATGTTACCCGTCCCCGCTTCGCCTTTTGTGCGAATCAATGCGGCTCCTTCGCCAATCCTTCGTAGCGCCTCGCCTAGATTACAAGCACCACACACAAATGGAATGGTAAAGTTCTGTTTATAGATGTGATGTGCCTCATCCGCGGGAGTCAGCACTTCACTTTCATCAATAAAATCAACATCGAGGGCCTCTAAGATTTGCGCTTCCACAAAATGGCCAATGCGACACTTTGCCATCACAGGGATCGTGACGGCATCTTGAATGGCACGAATTAAATCAGGAGAGGTCATTCGTGCCACTTTGCCTTCTGCACGAATATCAGAAGGGATCTTTTCTAGGGCCATGACTGCAACAGCACCTGCTGCCTCTGCTATTTTTGCCTGCTCCGGTGTGACCACATCCATGATCACCCCACCTTTGAGCATTTCAGCAAGCCCGGTTTTTAATTGTAATGACTGGTCATTCATGTGGAAATCCTAAAGCTCTGCGAAAGGATTGTTTTGATACAAAAAACCCTCGCCTTGTTTGCGTTTTTTCAATTCTAATTTGATAGAATGAGTTAAGTCGTCATCAAATTTTAATTTTAAAGCCCACTGTAAATAGGCTTGCGGGATCTCAGAAAAGAGGCGCCCTTTATATTTACCTAGAGGCATGTATTTCATGAGAATGGGTCGCGACAGTAATGTAAGAATCTCTCCTAAATTGCGATACCGCTTCATCAGGTGGCGGAAAAGACCTACGGTAAGTAACACATCATCCATGGCTCGATGACTTTTCCCCACCTCTAAATTAAAATGGGTGGCTAAGACTTGAAGGGAATTATTAGGACTATCCCCATAGGCTCGTGCAAGGCGTAAGGTGTCAATAATTCGACCATCTAATGAAGGTAGATGAAATTGGACACGCTCCGCCTCTTTTTTGAGCATGGTCAAATCATGTTGCACCGCATGCCCCACTAAGTAACTGGGCCCAATGAAATCGAAAATATCTTGCAGCACTTCGCCGCATTTAGGTTTCCCGATGACCATCCGATCACTAATATGGTGAATTTGTTCTGCTTCGGGGGAAATAGGGTGTTCAGGATCGATCAGAGTTTCCCAGCGATCCAGAATGTCATGTAATGTAAAGCGGACGAGGGCTACCTCAATAATTCGGTCTTGATCCGGATCTAGTCCTGTGAATTCGCCATCAAGGCAAACAAATGATTCGCCTGCAAAATTCATAGATGCTGCTGTACCCATTGTAATAGTTTGGAGCGCCCCTCGCCGTCCTGGATCGAATAGTCTATAATAGCTAAAGGTTCTTGGCTACTCTCTTTGCGTACTTCTTCTCGACGTTGCGCACGATCGGCATGTGAACTTTTATCTGCCTTGGTAAGGAGTACCACAACAGGGAGTTGTTGTGTATGGAGCCAATGAATCATCTCTCGGTCTAGGGGAGAAAGAGGGTGTCGACTGTCGATTAAGAGCCACACCACGCGAATTGTCGTGCGACTTGTAAAGTAGGCCGATATCCATTCATGCCATTCCTGGTGAGGTACTTTAGCGTATCCATATCCGGGTAAATCGACTAGGAGCAATTGATCCCCAATGGAAAAAAAATTCAAAATACGCGTTTTGCCAGGTGTTGCGGACACCCGCGCTAGGGATCGATTCTGTAGCAGATGGTTGATGAGGCTAGACTTCCCCACATTGGATCTACCTACGATCGGAATTTCTGGCAGCTTTCCTTTAGGACACCCAGATGGATCTGTAGCTCCAGCCACGTAACGGACCTGTTTTATATGTAAACGCACAGAAACATTCTATCAGATAGGAGCTCTTTTCCCATAGAGATCTCGATAGCAAATAGACGCCAGTTTGACATAAGAAGTCATGATGGATCCTTTGCGGATGCACACCCCAGCTTTTTTTTGGAAGGGAGAGCCTAGCGTTCCGTTATATTGAAAATGTACGATTGTATGAGCTTACCCTAGGCTATTCAAAAAGTGATTACGTCAACCATCAAACAATTTTTCCAGTAACGCGCTCTTCTTTCCCAGCTCACAGTCAACCGTCTGCATTTTCTCTGTAGCCAAGAAATCGCCCGCTCTACTTTCCACCTCATCCGCTTCAGGGTTGATCCTATTTTTCTGCTGTTTTCCCTGGCTTTTTGCGTCTACAAATCCAGGGGAAGATTTTCCTTATTAACAATCTGTCTTTCAGCTTTTATTAAATCAAACATTGTGGTAAAATTTTAATTAATTTTTTAAAAATTACTAGGGTAATCCGCAATGGCAGCAAATCCAGCAAATCCAGCAAATCCAGCAAATCCAGCAAATCCAGCAAATCCAGCAAATCC
>CAYLUD010000023.1:16825-24861 GCA_964386785.1 uncultured bacterium
AGCAAATAGGCGGATGCTAGGTGCAGCAGCCCAACATTGGCATTGGGTGGCTATCGCTATCGCGGCATTGGCTATGCTGAGCATCAGCCTTGGGGTTATGGGTTTATTGCAATCCCATGGAGTGACTCTTCCTCATTCAGCGGCGTCCTTGATTGGCTCTCTGGGCGCTACTTCACATAATTGGGGTTCATGGGCTCTAACCCTGGGAGGTTTTGTTCTTATAGTTATTGCTGGTTATAGCTCGTATAAAAAACACATATCCAATTCGAAATTGGAATTACCAGATCATACAAATCATCCAGAGTTTCCCATTCCTCCTGGGACCTCACTCGAGGGTAAATTACGATTGGCGGTAGAGACAGAACCAGATAACGTCCTTGGTCTCCTTGATCAAGCCGTGGGCGATAAGGAAAATTCTATTTATAAAAATAATTTGATTGTGCCGAAATTGGTTCAATTAGCTCTACAATGCAATAATACAGAATTGGCTTGTCAGATTATCCAACACCAGATCATTGCTGAGATATCCTCTCTACCCTGGTCATGGGTTAGCGCTTGGCAACTCGCTATTGATAAGACTGCAACAAGTGTAGTGGAATCTTTTTTATTAAATTATAGTCGATTCAATTTGGGCTCAGATTTTGGTTGCTTGGGCTCAGATTTTGGTTGCAAAGATATAATCACAACAGCTTGTTACTATGCTTTTTCTTCCGCTTGCAGGCAGCCTTCTGAGAATCGCGAGGAGATAGTACAGTTGTTCAAAGAGCATGCCAGCAGAACTCAAGAAAGCGATGTTTTTCTATGGAACACTTTAAACACGGCTGTCCATAAGAATGATTCACAAGTAGCTTGTTCCGTCATAAAAAAAATTGATAGCATCAATATGCCATTGGCACGGGGCTATTTGCAGATGATGGACTTACAGCAACACTGCGACATGATGCTGAGTCTTATTGAAAGATTGTCGGATTTACTCAATCCTTCTAAACTAGACTACAGAGATGTTACACTGACCGATTTCCATATAGAATTGCTTCTCTGGATAGCCGATATTGGGCGGCGCTTGTTGCAGTCTAATATTGATGACGATCACCTAGCACCTCAGATTGCCAGGCTTTTCCCTCCCGGCAATCCACAGGATCACATATCGGCTTGCATGAGCCCTGATACGATGAGTCAATTGGTTGTATGCGCATACAACACAAATAAGATAACTTGTATGGAGCAGCTATTGAGCCATGGCCCGATAATGCCTGAGAGTGACGTAGAGATCATATTATATGCTGCTCGATGCAACCCAAGCCAAACACACCAGATAAGGATTAGAGAAGTATTCCATAGAGCTGGAATTCTGAGACCTGTTCTGAACAGTAACAGCTATAGAATAGGGGGGCTCGAATCCCCTATGGCCTCTATAGGCCATTCCGATTCCATGGGAGGCCGTTCCCAAGAGGTCAGTATGGAGAGCATAGCAAATGACCCCGCAGCGTTTCTCAAGAAGCTAAGCGAGCAAACAGAACTCCCCATAAGATTTATTGTATCTTCGTCATTGGGTAATGTCGCCCCGGTT
This sequence comes from uncultured bacterium, assembly GCA_964386785.1. GTDB lineage: Bacteria > Chlamydiota > Chlamydiia > Chlamydiales > JAAKFR01 > SZAS-3. The sequence goes on from CAYLUD010000023.1 coordinate 18,396, forward strand.
GATATGGGGGGGCCCTCCAAGCAAGTGTATGGGTGCCTTTTTGCTTCTTTGTGTGAAAAAAAAGTCCTCTATCTCTCAGACGACAGATTCCCATGCATCACTGCACTTCACAACCTATTGCCAGTAACGACTAATGAATCAACCAAGAGTTTGTGTAAAATTTTGCCACTGCCAGATGTGCCGATCTTTCGCCAGCTCGGTACATTTTATCAGATGTTGTTAGCAAAAAACGGATCCCGACTGGAGCCCTTCTTGACAGGTGTGGTATTTGATCCTAAGTTTTTTGACCTATTATGCTTTTTGGCTCAGAAACATGATGATATCGATACCATATTGGACGTTAATTTCTCACAAGAAGAGATACAACAACTTTGTGGTTGTTTCCCTAGTTCAAACGAACTAGTCCAATCTTGCCTAGGTTTACTCAAAGAACCAGGTAAGGAGGAAAAACAGAACAAGGTACTCGATCTGATGCAGTTCTCCGGGGAGTACGATGCAGAACAAGGCACCTATAACTTGGATAAACTATTAGTTTTTGCTAAAAAAACACTTAGAGGTTATCTCGATCCGGCCCTAATTTTGCTAGATTGTGAGGCTTTCAAAGAAACAGTGCAGAGTACTCCTGCCGGTGAGCTGTGCTTGAGTATTCAGGGACAAGAATTCACAGCGCAAAGAGTTGTGGATGCCCTAAAGATAAGCCCAATAGGTTCAGGAGACCTTAGTGTGTTTAAGGAACAAGTGAATTGGATCAAGGAAGAGATTGCGAAACAAGGCCAAGATTGGTGGAAGCACTTTGTTAGCGCAATTACTGGTCAGGCAGCACTATCGCCAAATACGAAGCTCATCCTAGCACCCAATTCGCCCGAATTTTTGTGTTTTTCTTTCCGCACTTGCTTCTCTACACTCTGCCTACCCCCCGTTGTAGAGGATAAAAACTCTTTTTTAAAGATACTTGGAGAAGAGATCCTCAACAAGACTTTTAACACACTGTAGTGCACTTACCACAGTCTGCAGGTCTCCGTAAAGGATGTGATGCCATTTAGGCTTTGTTGGGAAAAAATCGAGAGAAGGTTGGCGCCATAGCCCTCTTGTCAACCATGCTGCTCATAACTGTTTGGCGGCCATCTTGAATTCGCACATACTTGTCATAGATCCCCAAGTAATTTTCTTATCAACTCAAAGAAAAGAAACCCTCAATCTATCTGCGCCCACAGGATGCTCAATTGTTGACAGCCGTTTGCAAGCTCGAAAATGAGGTTTTTAGGGCTTGTACTGCAGTCTTGCAGTATTTTGAATGGCAATCCACCCCTATTCATTTTTCTCATGCCACCTACATCACCTATCGCGTAGGGTTAGGGAAGAGTCAGCCTCTATATCTGATGTCAAGTTGGCTAATTACGCTGTCCATAGGCAGCGATAGATTGGATCTCTATGTGTCGTTCTTCTCCTTCTACAAGAAGAAATTGTAGGATGAGGGTATTCGATGGAAGAAGCGGAAGAACACGATCACACCATTCGATACAAATCCATGGACTATGATACAGGAATTCTTCCAGTCCTAATTCTTGGAAGTGGGCTGCATCCCGAATACGATATAGGTCAAAATGGGTAAGCCCAGAATGTAGATGCAAGTAGGTATAGGTAGGGCTCGTGATCTCTTCAGGAGGTATGCCTACTGCTTGCGCGATTCCCTTTACAAAGGACGTCTTACCCGCACCTAGTGTCCCCCGCAGTCCAAGGAGCGCTCCCTGAGGATGGTCCCTTACGACCTGGTATGCCAGGTCGTAAGTATCTTGCATCGAATGAAGCAGGTAGCGCTGAGAGGGAAACATTATTCCTCCTCGGTTTCTTCCTCTTCTTCCTCTCCCTGTTCCACCCAGTTTTTGACATAGGGAGCAAACGTCGAATCTGAAGAAAGCGTCTCTACAAATGCTGCGATACGATCTTCGTTGAGATGTCCTTGAATCCATTTAAGGAAAGATTCATCCAATTCAAATCGATTCTGGTTTTGCACCTCTATGAGGCTCATCGGTTTGAGGTAATTCTTTTTAAATTCCTCGAGAATCGTCTCTTTAGAGTGGTATAGCTTGCCGGTCATCAGAAAAGAAAAGACGGTCTTGGTAATGGGCTCTTTTCTTGGCTTAATATAGGAGGCAATTACCTGTGAATCTTCAGAAACAAAAAAACGTTTTGCGGGCACTCCGCCTATACGCTCTTTGTTTTCTGGACACTTGGCGACCCAATCATAAATCGCATCTTGTGGGTTAGGATGTGTATTGTCTCCAAATACCTTGCCAGTGAAGGGGCAGATATAGATTTTTTTTGTTTCCTGATTCACAGTTGGGGGGCCATATCCAATTTTAATCTCAGTTTCTCTCCATATTTGGCCGGTAGATTCTAGAGAAGAGATAGCCTCTTCTTCTGTGCGATAAATTTTTTTCCCAGGAACAAACGCAACAGGATGTAACCGATTCTGCTTCTCTAAGAAGAAGAAATACACCGTTAATAGGTCAGGGGCTCGCTGTTTACGAATGAACGCGAGTAACTCTTTTTTCATTTTTTCTGAGATAGCCATCAGAGGATCCTCTTGTGATACAATTTCTCTCCGAACCTCACAAGATTCCATGAGCCGCGATGTCGTAACGAAAAAACTGCCGAGGATATCCTGTGTGTTTCAAGACCAATTCTCCATCGGTCTCTGGTTTCTTACGGGTTAGCAGAGGACTCCTAAATATAGGGGAGAGCCTCACCATCTAACAGCGTAGAGGAAAAAGTCTACCATCTCTCGAGTTTTTCAAAGAAGAAAAATATGGATACTTCTCGAGAATTAGAAAAAAGAGTAGGAGTAGGACAGAAAATAGGTCTACCTAGGAGATGTTGAGATGGCACCAAAAAGCCTACCTTTGCCTGGTTGGATTCCATGTAGAGAAGAGACCACGTTACAGGAGATGCACTTCCCTTTATACGAAGGGGAGGTGCACACCTATGCACTCCCCCTTACCGAACTGCAGATGGTGAATGCAGATTGCAAGGGCTATTTTTCTTTGCCTACCGGAGCTCGCGATGTAGCCATCGATTGGTTTCAGTCTGAGACTCAAGGTCAGTCTTTGAGACAAGGAATCCTTTGGAGACTGCTTGCAACTCCTCAATATGACCCCCATCATACTGTGACCTCTCCATTGCGAGTCTGTCTACCGTGGCTCCATAACATGGAGTGTGGAGGGGACCCAGAACAGTACATTGCATTATGGCATCGTTGGAGTCTCACAGCGGGGGGGGGTGAGGATTGGGCCCCCCTCTTTGAATCGGTACTGACAGACCGTATTTGGATTCCGGCACGTACCTATCCAGGAGGGTGGGTCCGCTTTACATGGCCTGAAGAAACCTACCAAGGCAATCTAGGTGCATGGATTCGTGGACTAGAACGAGGAGGGCTACGCATTCGAGAATTCCATCTTCTCCGTATCTGCCCATGGGAGGCCAAAGATTGTTGGGTGGGGGCTTGTCGGATGGAAGGGGAAGAGCAGGATATTCAGGCCACGTTTCGGCAAGGATTGTATTTGGGGCTCCCCCTTTCGTTGGATTCACCTTTGGATCGCCTGTTTCTAACGCATCGCGAACTTCCCCTGATGGGATGGGCCTCGCTTCGTGGACAACTCCATCTATTAGCTGATTTATTTTCCTTGGTGATGCCCACGCATGGAATCAGACAACGGTTGGAGGAAATTCTGTGTGCTCAATCTGGATTGGTGTGGACTTCTCTTGGTTTGTCCCCCCCTGCCACTCTACAGGTCTCCGCACCGATATCAAACGAAGACTCATTGGCTACGACATTCTTAGACATATGGACATGGGCCTTCCCTAATGCATATGTACAGACAGTACTCGAAGCACTCGTTTGGCGCTTAGATCCTCACATCGTACATCGTGGCCCCTGGGCTGTGGCATTTTCTCATCTTCCTTTCTCGATTTTTTATGTGTATAGCGTTGATTGTTACGGCTTTCATATCCGTTTCATGGAAATTGCCCGAGGGGGGTTCCGTACTCTTTTCCCCAGAACGAATGAAGAAATAGAAGCGCATGTCGGGAAGGCTTGTAAAGAGTGTTATGATCTTGCGTGGACACAGCAGTTAAAAAACAAAGAAATACCCGAAGGAGGCAGTAAAGCACTCTTAATTGTGACTTCCGGACATGAGCTAACCCAGAATAGAGAGCACGCTCCTTCGTCGACTCATGGGGCTCTTTGGTTGGAAATACAACGTAAAGAACGTATGGAACGAGCACAGAAACGATGGGTTTCTTCTTTGCTGCGAACCCTGATGAGTACAGAAAACAAGAAAATAGAACACATTTACTTAGGACCAGATGAGGGAATGAGCACCGACATGATCGAATGGATAGCAGCAGAGAGTATGCGGCAGGGCTATCCAGTTGGAAAGCAATTGATGTCGGGAAAGTCTATAGGAGGGATCCATCACAAACAATATGGCGTTACCTCATTAGGAGTTCATGCATATCTCCTGGAAGTTCTTAATCAATTGGGATGGGACATGAAACCCTTTACTGTCAAAATGACGGGAGGGCCGAATGGAGATGTTGCAGGGAATGAGATGCGCAATTTACTCGAACAGATGCCCTGTCGCGCATCCATTATATTGATCAAAGATGGCTCAGGCTTGTTGTACGATCCTGTAGGGGTGGATCGTCTGGCGCTCCTTCAACTTGTGCAAGAGTCGCTACCTGTATCTTCGTATCCCATCGATCTGTTACATGAGAATGGGTGGTTGTTGACCCTGGGGGATTCTCCTGTAAAGACTCAAAATATGGTAGGCTCCATTCGTTCTATTCCTGTTGGAAGCGCAGAGGCTCAGATGCTCTACGACACATATGTACATAGTACCTATGCCGATGTGTTTCTACCTTGTGGAGGGCGTCCCGGAACCTTATCAAAACAGAATATGCACGAGTGTTGGTCTGAAGAGAGGGGGCTTTCATCACGTATCATGATTGAGGGAGCTAATCTCTATCCGACAGCTGAAGCAAGAGAGTTTCTTGAAAAAAAAGGAATGTGGATCATCAAAGATAGCTCAGCCAACAAAGGGGGGGTGATGAGTTCTTCCTTAGAGATTCTTGGAAATATGGTTCTTGGTCCAGACCTCTTTGAGCAAGAACGAAATGTATATATCTCTGAAGTATTACAGAGGATTCGGGAGTCCGCGCGTCAAGAGGCAAAATGGTTATTGCAAGCACGGGCTGAGACAGGGATGGGGTTGACTCATCTATCGAACCGTATATCGCACATGATTTTAGAACGCAGACAAGCGTGGTTGGAGCACCTGCCTCTTCTTCTAGAGAGAGAGCATCACCACATATTTTTGGAGTATTGCCTTCCTATCCTTCGCACTACATATCGTACCAAAACATTAGATCGCGTTGCAGCAGACTATCAGAAGGCTGCTATAGCTACATTTCTTGCTTGTTCTTGGGTGTATCGTCATGGGTATTACTCACAAGGAACAATCCAAGAAATGATACAACAACAATATCACCAGTGGTTCTCTAGAGGTTCTGTAGACCCACATTAGGAGCTCACCTTACGCAGGAGTGAGTTATTCGCGCATTTTTTTTAATTCATGAAACGCCATCTGATTAGCCCTTAAGATCAGCCGATATTTGCGTGCAAAATGGTTCAAAGCTGTTTTCATCCTCAAAAATTCCAGCTTGCAATACGCGATGATAGATGCAAAAATGTGGTTCTTTTGAGATCGAACGACTTTGGTTGGAGATTTCTCAAGACTGGCATTTTGCTTAGGGACTGTTAACAAATTAGACCAAGAGATTTAATGGCAGCTAGGGAAAAAAATGAAAAGAAAGTATGGGTTAGTTTATCGAATCTCAGAGCAAGACGTTTATTATCTTTAATGCGACCAAAAAAGCGTTCTATTGAAGAGCGTGAAAGATAATAGGATTTATAAATATCCTGAAGTCCAGGAACTACTGCATTAGCTCTTCTGGGAATGACTGGTACCTTCCCATCTTTTTTTATAAGGATACGCACCGAAGAATAATCATATCCCTTATCCGCGATGATGTATTGAATTCCAGACCATTTTCCTGATTCCCATAGTTTTGGAAATATTTTCATAGCAACGCGCTGACCCTCGGATAAACAAAGACTTTGCATTCCACCTGTTGAAAGAGATAAATGAACCTTGGTACTTAACCCTTTCCGTCCTCGACCAATCAGTTGAGAGCCTTTTTTTTAAGAGCCCCAGAACCATGTCTATGGACAACAATTGTTGTGCTATCAATCCAAGTAAAATTCACGTTCATTAATTTTTTTTGCTTGTAGCATTTGTAACAATTTCCAAAACCACCCCGATTCACTCCATCTTTTACAACGAGTGTAGAGTATCCGTTCAGTTGGGTACTAGATGATGGGAGCTGGGACGGTGGAGTCAAAGGT
>CAYLUD010000024.1:0-3837 GCA_964386785.1 uncultured bacterium
ACCTTTGACTCCACCGTCCCAGCTCCCATCATCTAGTACCCAACTGAACGGATACATGATTTCTCTGTGTTGGTCTGCTAATTTTTGATTTTGAATACAAGGATGCAAAAACAATCCGTTTGTAGATAGGAGTAATCATTTGGGCTCAGGGTTGCGCAAATATCTATGCTAAAATGGGTGGCATTATTTTGTAATTCATTCTTTGTGCTGTGCTTGGCGCTCAGTACAACTGCTACCATTGCGATGTTGCCTGCAATACAAAATGAATTGCAGCTATCGCCTATTCTAGCGCGCTGGTTGCTTAGTGGTAATATTGGCATGGGCGCTATCGTGATTTTATGGGTAGGTGCGCTAGGTGATCGTTGGGGTAGTTTTCGAGTATTAGCCTATGGTCTTTTTGGATTTAGTCTTGCTAGTGCCTGGATCACGTGGAGTCAAGATGGTATGAGTACGGTTATGGCTCGTACCTTGCAAGGAGTCGCAGGAGCGACTATCTCAGCGCAAGCCTTAGCCTCTATACAGATTGTATTTCCAGGCCCCGAACGAGCACGAGCCATGGCAATTTGGGGCGCCTTTGTTTCTATAGGGTTTGGAATGGGGGCCTGGGTGGCAGGAGTAGTCAGCTATTGGCTATCATGGCGCTATCTTTTTGGGGCTTTGACTTTGATTGGGGCTGGTGGGGGGGTGCTCAATTTGGTTTTTTTTACCATGCTTCGACAAGCAAAGAAGATATCTACTCTAGATTGGTGGAGTTTCCTCTTCTTTGTCGGCACAATCGTTCCGATTGTGTTATGGTTACTAACTGGCCCGTTTTTTGGATGGATTTCTTGGGTAAGTATCGTGTATCTTCTGTGTGCCGTTGTATTTTGTCTTCTTTTTTTACGAAGAGCTTCTGAAGGCCCTGATGCAGAGCGATACCGCGTGCTGGTACGACACCATTACTTTCGATTAGGGTTAATTCTTTTTTTTGTGGTCCTGTTTTCTCTGATTGGTTTTTTTTATTTTTATAATCGTTTTGCCCAATCCCCTTGGGGCTATGCTTTGAATTCGCTGCAGTCTGGAAAATCGTTGTTCCCCACCAATTTTGCAATGATGCTGATGATGAGTGTAGTCCCATGGCTAGGGCGTGATAATCGAAGGATAGAGTATTTGATGTGTCTAGGATATGGTTGTACTGCGTTAGGTATGTTTATATTTGCAGCCCTTACACTATGCCCTCTCTCTTCTTTGCAATATCTGCCACAAATATTGATTGGATCTGGGTTTGGACTCACATTTTCCACGGTACCCTTTCTTGCCCTGCAATCGTTGCCTCAAGAGGTTCATGGGCGAGCTTCTGGCTTATTGAATACAGTAAATTACCTTGGAGGATGTTCCGCGGTCGCATTGGGCTCGCTTATTTTTCTTCTTGGGGGAAGCTTGCAAGCAGAAATGGAAATGGGCAAGTTAGATCAAGCGTTTTTTGGCTGTCAGGGACTCATAGGACAATATGGAGGGCAGTTCTTGGGTTGCAATCTTCCAAGAGCCTTTTGTTATGGGTTTCGTCTTTTTCTTATGACATGTGGTGTGCTGGCAGCAGGGTCTGGATTTCTAGTATGGAATAATCGGTCCAAGTGTTTATAAACAACAAATTAACAAGAAACCAATCGTTATATTGATGTAAACTTAAGTATTGCAAGAAGATATGTATGATCATTTCGATGGCATACTCTCATGATGCAATGCTATATTGACGTAATACAGCTGTAGGGCCTTATCCATAACGATACTTTTTCGGTGACCTAAGACTTTTTCAAGAACGCCTTGTCTGAGCCATCAGCATTAGACTCATCTCCTTAATGAGCAAGAGATGAATTATCTATTTATTTTTCGAAAAGATAACGAAATTGATAAATTAATTTATTTTTAATGCGTGCTAGTTTATATTCCTTCCCTGTCTTTTTGATATAAACGCTAACAGGGTTCTCTTGATATAGAACTTGTGGAGTGTTGTAAAATCACAAAAAAATAAACCAATGTTGTTAATATGATAAATCCTGTTTTTGGCTGCGAAGTAGTACCATTCGAACCACTTTATGAAGTGCATTTCCCCCTAACAGATACAGATGGTGCTGATAAGACATGTGTTAAGGTGTATGGCTGCTCGATCGATTCTGGAATTTTAGAATGGTGGTTCTATACCCCATTAGACATGCCGCAAATATATAAACTGGAACCGGATAAAATAGCTCTAACCGATCGCATATCCATACTTGCTATGCATTATCTGCAAGATTCTCCTGGTGTCACCGAGTATGATGGGTTGATCAAAATGATTATGCAAGCTGCACAATTAGGCCATGAAAAGGCTTTAGAAAATCTTCTTTTTTACAATGAAACATTGCTAGATAACGAACAAATTCCAAACGCCAATCTAGGTGAAGCTGCTGTACAGGCTGCTAAGCACGGTCATGTAGCAGCTCTTGAATTACTTGTATCTAATGGTAGGGTGCCGATTGAATATCTAGGTGCGGCAGTTGTAAAAGCTGCTAAGCACGGTCATGTAGCAGCTCTTGAATTACTTGTATCTGATGGTAGGAGGGTCGACCCTGAATATGTATCTGACGCAATGCAAGTAGCTATGGCAAGAAATGATGTAGCATCTCTTGTCATTCTTTTATTTCATGATAGATTGGTTCCAGATCCTATATCGAGCGATATTCTTGTTTCTTTTTTATCTGCAAACCCTGAAATTTCAGGCCAACAGGTATCTCAGGCGATCAGTTGGGCGATCCGCCATGATCAGATGGGGGTTCTGAAAGAGTTTGTATTTTCCACGCATATGTCGGAAGACTGTCTAGGTACTGCGCTTGCAATGGCTGCTAAGCACGGTCATATAGAGGCTCTTGAATTACTTGTATCTGATGGTAGGAGGGTCGACCCTGAATATGTATCTGAAGCGATGCTAGAAGCTATGGCAAGAAATGATATAGCATCTCTTGTCATTCTTCTGTTTCACGATAAGTCGGATCCAGATCCTATATCGAACAATGTTCTTCGTGTTTTTTTATCTAAAGGCCCTGAGATTTCAGATGCCCAGGTGTCTCAGGCGATCAGTTGGGCGATTCGCCATGATCAGATAGAGATTCTTAGGGTGCTTGTATCTTCCTTGCACATGTCGGTAGACTGCCTAGGTGCTGCGCTTGCAATGGCTGCTCAGTATAATCATATACAGGCGCTTAGCCTGCTTTTATCTCATGGCCCACAGAGTGTATTTCTTGATGCATACAGCATGGAATCATGGCTCTCTTGGATATACGTCGCACGCGGGTGGGCGAGTGAAAATAATGCTTTCGAAGCTTTTGTCATGCTGCTGTTCTATGATGAGTCAGAGCGAGATGACCAACGAGTGCATCAGCTTGCTTGTTTTTTATCTCAAGAAATTGAGATCGAGTCGATTGCTTTATTCAATGCAATGTGTTTTTTTGCTAGAAAAGGTCATATAGAGGCTCTTCGCCTGGTTTTATCTGATCGGAGAACGCCAATTGATTACATAAATGATGCTGTGATTATAGCTGCACAATATCGTCATATTGGGGTCATTTTAGCGCTTTTATCTGATAATGTTGAGCTTTCTGGTGAGACAAGGGACGAAGCCATTCGTTGGGCATGTCGGAATAAGGACCCAGAATCTTTGGTTATGCTGCTATTTTATGATAGGCCAGATCCAGGGTATTCGGAAGAGAATCTGCTTACTCGGTTTTTATCTGGAGATTCCGAGATACCCCCCGATGCTTTATTCAAGGCAATGGTGTGGTTAGCTCAAGAAGGACATGTCACGGCTTTTTCCCTATTCCT
>CAYLUD010000024.1:3937-4417 GCA_964386785.1 uncultured bacterium
ATCTGATGATAGGATTTCACATGACTGTCTAGGTGAAGCTCTTGTAGCAGCTGCTAGGGCTGGTCAGATGCAGATTGTGAACCTGTTGTTATCTGATGATAGGATTTCACATGACTGTCTAGGTGAAGCTCTTGTAGCAGCTGCTGGGGCTGGTCAGATAGAGATTGTGAACCTGCTGTTATCTGATGATAGGATTTCACTTGAATTTATAGGTAAAGCTCTTGTGGCAGCTGCTGGGGCTGGTCAGATAGAGATTGTGAACCTGCTTTTTCCTTGTTTGCCGCCTATACACATAAGTAGAATTGTTATGTCAGCTCTCAAGAATAATCTCACGATTCTTGATGAGTTATTAGGTAACATTGAATTAGATGTCAACATTGTATTTAGTGCTCTCATGCAGGCTATTACAGACGATAATGAGGGAGGGGTTGCTCTGTTGTTATCTGATGATAGAATAACGATTCCGATTCTACGCGAGGC
>CAYLUD010000024.1:4517-24249 GCA_964386785.1 uncultured bacterium
TGTTAGGGTGGCTGTTGAGTGTAATCATTCAGATAGTCTTACTCTGTTGTTATCTGATGATAGAATAACGATTCCGATTCTACGCGAGGCTGTTAGGGTGGCTGTTGAGTGTAATCATTCAGATAGTCTTACTCTGTTGTTATCTCATTGTGTACCGATTACGGATTTGGAGGAAACAGTTCAAAAAGCTGCTGAGCAGAATCTTTTGGGGATCTTTGTCATGCTTTTATTTCATACAAGAAAAGCTGACGTCGCACTTGCGGATCTCAACACTTTTTTACAAAATAGGGAGATTTCTCCTCAAGAGTTCCTGAGGGCGATTCAATGGGCGGCTGCAAAGCGTAATAAAGACGCTCTTATCAGTTTAGTTCTTCATAGTGAATTACTTATAAATCATATGACCATTTCACAAAATGAACTAGAGAAGAATCCAGTCTCATTTCTAAATACGTTTGCTAATCGCAATAAACTACCCGCAGTCTTTTGGCTACTACCCTTAGGAGACGAAATTATTCCTATCGATATGGGAGGAGTCTCTTCGCATATATATTCGACCCTATTATCTGCTTTGGTAGAGCAAAAAGCCTTCCCGCTTGAAGATAATAATTTTCCAGTTATTCCTGAGCTGCAAAAAGATAAGCGTTTGCAGTATGACCAAAATATTTCTCAACAAAAAAAAATATACACATTACTGGGCAGCTTCTATTCCAAGTTTGTAGAAAACAACGAGGGGCGTAGTGTGCCTTTCGTGACTGGAGAGATCTTTTCCGCACATTTTTTTCATTTGTTGCAGATTGTTGCTAGAAAAACAGAAGAAAGTTGTATAGATATCAAGTTCCTAAACTATTTTTATAAAAATAATCTGGTTTCAAGTTATGCGTGCTGTTGGAACTATCTTGTAGATCCTACAGAATCTAACAAAGACCTTGTTGTCTCCTTCAGACAGGATATCCTTCTCGAAGAAATCACAGAGGACTCCTTAACAGTTGAAGAATTTTCTAGAAATATATTGCAATCCTATATTGCCCCTGTAGTCTCCTTTTTTGAGGGTGTTTCAGGAACTTTTCAGGGTCATATAACAAATATAGAACCATCAATATTGTGCACTCATATACAAGGCGAGGGCCCAACTTCGGAAGTGCTTCTAAACATTATTCAAGAAGACCATGCTAATAACATCACGTTGCCTACCTTGTTCTCAGACCAGATGGAGTTACTTCGATCGGTAATCGCAACCGCATCTGCAGAGTGGCGTAGTAATTTTTTGTTGGCAGTCACAGAAAGCAAGAGAGTTAGGCCAAATTTGAAAATTACTGTAGGACAAGATTGGATTGAAAAACAAGATGGCGATGCTCCCCCTAGATTTCTAATTCGTACTTGTTCATGCACTCTCTATTTGCCATCGACAACACTGCTGGAGGAGGACTTTTTATTTGGTTTAAATAACGCTCTTGATCCACGTTGCTTCAATATGGCGTGATTTTGGATTGTTGTGGAATAGTATTTGCAGGTCTACAAAGTACAACGCGAATAAAAATGAAAATTGCGTGTTCGAGGGGGTGGGTGGCTGTATGGATACAGTAGTAAGCAGTTGTAGTCTAACATGTGTTCATAAAAACAATATGGTCTCATAATTCCTATCCATGAATCATAAATCAGAGATCCCCAGCTTCTGTATTTCGCTGAAATGGAAAGATCTAAAAGACAACGAAATATTACATTTACTAGAATATTCTGATGAGACTCATGACTTGAAATTAATGATTCTTCAGAGTAGTCTGCGCCAAGACCGCTACGAAGCGGTGAAGGCAATGACATAAATAGCTTCTCTTTTTCAGGAAGCTGGATCGGGAGGGCAAGTATGAACATTTCCCTAGATTTTTTGAAGCCCGCGAAACACGCTGAAGCAATTCGAGACGATGCGGTTGTTAAGAAGGAATACCGATATTGGAGGATTCGCATCTTCTATGCGATGTTTATCGGATACGTTTTCTACTACTTCACGAGAAAAAGTTTTACCTTTGCCATGCCTGCCTTGATGCATGATTTAGGCTTTGACAAAGCACAACTCGGATTTTTGGGTAGCATTCTCTACATCACTTATGGAATTAGCAAGTTTGCTAGTGGGGTTATGTCTGACCAATCTAATCCAAGATTTTTCATGGCTATTGGGCTCATTATCACAGGGCTAACTAATATTTTCTTTGGGCTCTCGTCGAGTTTACTGTTTTTTGCCGTATTTTGGGGTCTCAATGGGTGGTTTCAAGGTTGGGGATGGCCTCCTTGTGCTCGCTTGCTCACGCATTGGTATTCCCAATCTGAGCGAGGTGCTTGGTGGAGCGTCTGGAGTACTTCTCATAATGTAGGTGGTTTTTTGATTCCAATCGTAGCAGGTGTCTGTGCTCAGTACTTGGGCTGGAGATGGGCTATGTTCATTCCAGGTATTTGCTGTATTGTTGTTGGTTTGCTGCTCATGAATCGTTTACGTGATACCCCGCAATCTTTGGGCTTGCCGACAATTGAGGAATACCGTTCGGATTACCCAGACCCAGAGTCTGCCAAGCAAGAAGAAAAAGAACTCTCGACGCGTGAAATTCTATTTGGCTATGTGCTGACAAATAAATGGATTTGGATGCTCGCAACAGCTTCCTTTTTCGTTTATGTTGTGCGTATGGCAATGAATGACTGGAGTGCGTTGTACCTGATTGAAACTCGCGAGTACTCCATGATTAAAGCAAATTCTTGCGTTGCATTGTTTGATATTGGTGGGCTTTTTGGAATGCTGACAGCCGGTTGGCTGTCAGATCGTGTGCATGGTGGACGTCGGGGTCCCATTAATGTCCTGTTTTCTGCTGGCATGTTCTCCATGGTCATGATCTTTTGGATGTATCCAGAACTTTCTGGTTTATGGACTTCGATTGTTCTTTTTATGGTCGGTTTTTTCTTGTTTGGTCCTCAAATGTTAATTGGATTAGCAGCGGCCGAACTCTCGCATAAGAAAGCAGCGGGCACCGCTAGTGGATTTGCGGGGTGGTTTGCTTATTTTGGCGCTGCCGGCGCCGGATACCCTCTAGGTAAGGTGGCGCAAGAATTTGGTTGGTCGGGCTATTTTTTTATCTTGGCTATCTGCTGTGTCATCACTACGATTCTTTTTCTCCCGATGTGGAAAGCCAAGGCAGGCCAACACAATTCGCCAGTAAAGTCATAGAGAGTATTTGTGGAAGCTACCGTTCCCCCTATTTGGGTTCCTCTTCATGTCCATTCACAATACTCAGTTCTTGATGCTACCTGTTCAGTAGCCACCCTTGTTGAGGCGGCACAAGCAGATCATATGATCGCTCTAGCGCTCACAGATCATGGCAATTTGCATGGAGCAATTGAGTTTTATAAGGCATGTACAGGCAAAGGCATTCAACCTATCCTAGGGTGTGAAGTGTATGTAGCACCTACTTCACGTTTCGAAAAAAAGAAAATTTCTTCGCAAACACGTACCGCACATCACCTCACCTTATTAGTCAAAAATGAGGTCGGATTTCATAATCTATGCCGACTTTCCTCTTTAGGGTATCTGGAGGGTTTTTATTACCACCCTCGAATCGATCGACAGCTACTAGCTCAATACCACGATGGGCTTATTTGTTTGTCTGGATGCTTGGCTTCTGAGCTATCGCAGGCTATTCTTCATGGGCAATCTGCAACCATAGAAGAGATATTAGATTGGTATCTCCAAGTATTCGGCGAGGATTATTTTCTTGAAATACAACGCCACCCCACTTCCGATCTGGAGCTACAGCAAATGGAAGAAAGTTGGTTGCGACAACAGTTTCTCGATCATGTTGTGCAAGAAAAAAAAGTCGAAGAGGCACTCTTAGATTGGAGTCGCAAGAAAGGGATTCCCTGTGTTGCAACTAATGACTCTCACTACCTCTTACGAGAAGATCATGAAGCACATGAGGTCTTACTCAATGTGCAATCTGGCGAGCCGGTGGCCCATTGGGAACGGGATGCACAAGACCGCCCCACACATCGAGTATTAAATCCAAAACGACGTGTATATCCTAGCCGAGAATACTATTTTAAAACACAACAGGAAATGGCTCAACTCTTTGCCGATTTGCCTGATGCATTACACCAATCGATCGAGATCGCCAAACGATGTTCGCTGAACTTAGATTTTCAAACCAAACACTATCCTCTATTTATTCCTCCAGATCAAGCCCCGACAGAATCGCAGCCAGATGCTGCGATTCGATACCTGCGGCAATTGTGTGAACAAGGAATTGATAATCGCTATACCGAAGCAAGATTGAATAAAGTGCGAGAGAAATATCCCGACCAGGAGCCTGCTGTTGTGGTTCGAAATCGATTGGAGAGGGAGCTCTCGATCATTTCTAAGATGGCCATGGCGGACTATCTCCTCATTGTATGGGATTTTATCCGGTGGGCTAAACAACAGGGGATTCCTGTTGGGCCAGGTCGTGGCTCTGGAGCCGGCTCAATTATTCTCTACCTCATTGGCGTTACAGATATTGAGCCTTTGCGTTTCCATCTCTTCTTTGAACGCTTTATCAATCCAGAGCGATTCTCTTATCCCGATATTGATGTGGATCTATGCATGGAGGGGCGAGAAAAAGTCATTCGTTATACCCTAGATACGTACGGAAAAGCGAATGTAGCCCAAATTATTACCTTTGGCACGATGAAAGCAAAAATGTCTGTTAAGGATGTAGGTCGTGCGTTTTCTGTTCCATTAAGCAAGGTAAATGCCATTGCGAAATTGATCCCAGATGATTTGCAGATTACACTACAAAAAGCCTTAGATCTCGATGTCGAGCTCTTTGAATTGAGCCAAAATGATATCGAAGCACGCACGATATTGCAGATAGGCAAGAAGCTTGAGGGGTGCATTCGCAATACAGGAATCCATGCTGCAGGCCTGATTATTTGTGCCGATCCTTTAATTGATCATATTCCACTCTGTGATGCGAAGGATTCTGATCTGATGGCAACACAGTATTCCATGAAGCCATTGGAAGCAGTGGGAATGCTGAAAATTGATTTTCTTGGTCTTAAGACATTAACAAGTATTCATTTATGTGTTCAGTCGATCGAAGAAACTACAGGTAATACAGTCCCTTGGGTAGATCTGCCTTTAGAGGATATCCCCACATTTCAACTACTGCAAGAAGGTAGAACTCTTGGTGTATTTCAAATGGAATCCACTGGGATGCAAGAGTTAGCAAAACAGCTAAAACCCGATAAATTTGAAGAGATTATTGCGATTGGAGCTCTCTATCGACCAGGGCCCATGGATATGATCCCTTCTTTTATTCAGCGAAAACATGGTCTTGAACCTATCGAATATGACCATGCATGGTTAGAGCCTATCTTGGCAGAAACCTATGGGATCATGGTCTATCAAGAGCAAGTCATGCAAATTGCGCAAAACCTTGCAGGGTATTCCTTGGGTCAGGGTGATGTGCTTAGAAGAGCCATGGGGAAAAAAGACAAAGAGCAGATGGCGAAGGAACGAGATCGGTTTCTTCATGGAGCACAAGAACAGGGCATCGCTCTAGCTACAGCAGAATCTATCTTTGATAAGATGGAAAAATTTGCAGCCTATGGTTTCAATAAATCGCATGCAGCAGCTTACGGTTACTTGACTTATGTCACAGCCTATCTAAAGGCAAACTATCCCGCCGCATGGTTAGCTGCGTTAATGACTTGCGATAGAGACGACACAGCCAAAGTAGCGAAATTTATTCATGAAGGGCAGGCGGTCGGCATCCCCATTCTAGCTCCCGATGTGAACGAAAGTGCAGCGAACTTTGTCGCGACTCCTAACGGAATTCGGTTTGCTCTAACTGCAGTCAGGGGAGTTGGTCATGGAGTTGTTGAAGCTATTGTGCATGAACGCAAAGCACGAGGTCTTTTCCATAGCTTTTACGATTTCTTTCTACGAATGGATCTCAAGAAGATTGGGAAAAAACCTATTGAATTTCTTGTCGACGTAGGAGCCTTTGATTGGACAAAGTGGTCCCGTGATCAATTGCGCCAATCGATTGAACCCTTTTATGATCAAGCGGCCAAGAAACAGAAAGAACAGGCTGTAGGGATTCGTACATTTTTTGAGTTGATGGGAAATCCACTAGATCCAGCAACTCAACCCCCACCTATTGTTACTCACCCTACCCCCAGTTCTGAAATGCTGATTCGAGAAAAAAGTCTCTTAGGTTTTTTTCTAAGTGGGCACCCTCTGGACGGATATCTACATTCGCTAGAACGCCTTTCTGCAGTTCCATTAGCGCAGATTCATACCTTGCCCCACCAAACCGTAGTGCGCGCAACATTCCTTATTGAGAGCATTACCACCCGCTTGGCTTCGAAAACACAAAAAAAATTCGCCATTCTCCAGGTCAGCGACAGTACATATACCTGTGAGTTGCCTATTTGGTCTGATTTATACGAACAATATTATGCTCTATTACAAGAGAACCAACTCCTCTATGCCGTAGTACAAGTCGACCGTAGAGAGGAGACCACAAAATTACAATGCAAGTGGCTAACAGATCTAAAAACGGTCAATGAGGAGTCGGTTCGCGCATGCGACACTGCGTTTGATCGGGCGAAGATGCATATTCAACGTCAAACAATGTTTCGTAAATCCACACCACCTCCAACAGAAAAACCTATGACAGATTCTAAACAAATCCTTTTTATGCGGATGCAGGAAGCTCGTCTCAGTCATGTGCTTCAAGTGAAAACTCTCTTACAACGGTTTCCCGGGTCTATGCCGGTAGAGATCCGTTTTCTGAATGGGGATGGCCACTTACAAGGGATCGTAACGATTCCGAAGGAACGAGGTATTCGAGTCACAACAGAATTTTGGAATGAATGGGATCGCATTCCCTCATCCCATCGAGAAACTTAAACTTCTCCTTGAAATCGTTTCCCGTTGAGAGCATTCCAGTAGGTCATGAGGGTAGTCCCATCTGGGTTCTGGACTCCAATACAATACACGGGTAAGTAAGCTTGTTCTGTTTTGCGAATCACAAACTCAGGACCAAAAGCACGCTGTGCCAGCTTGCAGATTTGTTGCGCAGAGTACTTTTTTTTGGATTTTAGACTATGTTTCGACACCTTAGCTACCAAAGGCCCATGAACCAGCGTCATCGGTAACGTTTCAAGATGCGGTTTTTGTAGATGGAGACGGATGCGTGACCCAGCGTGGACCACCAACTTCTTATCCTTGCAGACTTGAAGCCATTCATCTACAACCAGGCTATCCGCTTTCAAACGCTGATACAGCCGGTCGCGCTCCAAACTCCCTCCCGCTTCCATCAACATTTTAATAATGCGGAAATCTGTTTCTGTTGCGTTGGCAAGCAAGCAGTCTTCATATCCATGGGTGCTTTCCCAGGTTTCTGTATCCAATACCATCTCCCCATCCATCAAGCTCCAAAGCAGAACCCCTTCTTGTGTAGCAGAGTTAGGAGTAGAAAATTTCGTGGTCATTAACAGGTAAGGATAAAAAATCAGTTTGGGCTCCAAAAAATTATAGCCAGTACCTTTCAATAGCTCTTTCTGATGTTTATCCATCAGCTCTTCTGCTGTAAACCGAGCTTCGAGCGTGCGAAGCTCCGATACAGCTACCTGTTCGTCAATAAATTCCTGGAGCACAGGATAACGGTCCCACACATACCAACCTCCGCCTGCGAGCAGACCGAAGAATAGCAAATACCCTAAGATTCGTAACATAGTTCCCACATATAGCATGGAATCACCATTTCCGGAAAAAAAATGAGTAGATAGATGGCATTTTTTTTACTCATTCTCATGAAGGATCGTCACATAGATGTCTGTATTTCGTGCTGAATGTTAAGTCTTTGGATGGTGAATATAGAAATGTTGCTAGCCCCTATCTCTGGTTGACAACCAAGACTTTCCTTGTTACCATCAACCACCATGCGCTCTCTATTTATAGTCTGTTTGCTTATCCTAGCCTCGGCAGCCCACGCTGGATGGGTACGTGTAGGAGATCAATGGTCCGATATGCGCTATCAACCCACCCTAACCATGCAAGAACATTACGACGCAGCAGGCACGGCATTACAGCAAGAAAATTGGGTTGAAGCCCAGCATCACTACCAAATCATCGTCCACCATTTCCGCAAGAGCGCTTTTTTTAGTGAAAGTTTATATCAATTGGGTGTCTGTTATTACCATTTAGGGGATGGTGATTTGGCGAACCGATGCTTTTCCGCTTACCTCGATTTGCCTGGTCTATGCCCCAAATTTGAATCTGTATTTGATTTCAAATTGAAAATCGCAGACTCTTTTCGAGAAGGAAAGAAAAAACACCTCTTTGGACGACAATCTCTTCCTCGCATTGCACCCGCTCGCTCTTTAGCATCTGAACTCTATGAGGAAATTATAGCCTCCTTACCAAGTCAGGAAGTGGCTGCCTATGCGTTATTTGGAAAAAGTGAGCTTCTCCTTGAAAAAGGAGAATACAAAGAAACAATCGATAGTTTGCAGCAGCTCATTCGTCGTTTCCCAAAGCACTCATTAGCTGCAGAAGCCTATCTCAGAATTGGAGAAGTGTACGGAAAACAACTCGCTCTAGATGAACAGAACACGGATCTCATTGCTCTCGCACGTCTCAATTTACAGCGCTGCCGAAAGCAGTTCCCTGGGGAAGTGCGCCTGAATCAGTTGGAAGCACAGATTACTGCGATGGAAAGCGTTCATGCCTCCTCTCTCTACCATGTGGGTCGTTTTTATGAACGCGCTAAAAAGAAAGAGGCTGCTGCGATTTATTACCGTGACACGGTTCGACGATATCCACATACTCCTGCCGCTCAAGAAAGCCAACAAAGATTGGATCTCCTCTTCCCTACCCCAGTAGCTCCACCACAGTAAAGATACAGCTCTTGTGCTAGCCCCTTTTTCATGAATCAGGTATCATTTTTTGCCGTGCGTGCCGTTCATTATGTTTTGATTTGCTTACTCACTGTACTTGGAGTGAGTTGCTGTTATCATTTAGGTTGTCCCGCACGTCAAGGCAATTATGCAACTTTCGCGGTAGCATATGCCAAAGGTGATGAGCGAGGTGATTTTACCGCAATCCTCATTGAGCGTATCTCTTCCGGTACCTTTCTTCGGTATGCCAATTCAGGAGCAGACTTAGAAATTAAGGTGTGTCTTTCCGGCCCATCTCAAAGAAATATTGGATTTATTTACTCCAAAAAAAATCCTAAAGTAACGACAGCTTATGAGGGCCGGTTAACTCAGATTGCCACCATAACCGTTACAGATTGTAAAAAACGATGTGTTGTTCTTCCTGCAACGCCAGTCATGGCCTCTTTAGATTATGACTTCAATCCCGATATGACGACCATCAACCAACATGCATTCTGCTTGGGACAACTTGAAATGAATCCTTTAGCTAAAGAAGCCGCTATGCCTGCATTATATGGGCTGGTAGCAGATACGATTGTAGATTTCATCAACCAAGTCTTGTAATTGCGCCCTCGCCCTCCATAATCTTTCATGGACAGCCTAAAATATTCTTGATATGGTGCGCAACCATGTGGTTTCCAGCACAACTGAGTGAGCTTTACCGCATTCTGGACTATATTCGCAGCCATGCGAAACACGCTGGCTTAGGACCGACTGAACTACATCGTCTGGAATTGGTTAGCGAAGAAGCCGTAGTCAATGTCATGCATCATGCGTTTCCTCATCAAACAGGTGTCATCGAAGTCGCTTGTGAGGTGCACCCTCATCGCTTCGATCTGATTCTCAAAGACCATGGTATTCCATTTAACCCTACAGAATGCACCTTTGATCCCGAAACGATCAAACATGTATCAGACCCGCCTATTGGGGGAGTCGGTCTATGTTTGATCCACCGTTTAATTGATGAAGTCTCGTATACTAGGAATGGAGATGAAAATATTTTGCGCCTTGGAATTCGCTATATCCCCAATCGGTGACTAGGGAAGATATGGAACAATTTCCTGGTCATTTTCATCTAGCTCTTCTAATACTTTTTCAATAACGCGCAAAACAAGACCAGAGTGGTTGTATTCCTGGGATGTCGAGAGGCACACTTCAAGTCGATTCTTAGGGTTGGATGCTATAAGGAGATAGGTCATCGGAGCCTGATCTTCCCACTGAGGTACAATCCAAATGGTAAAGCGATCGTTAAATAAAGTCAGTTTATCCATGGATTCTAGGATATAAAATCCTTGCGAGAGCTCTTCATTTTCAGGGGATTGCGTTGGATCTACCCCCAATTCCTGCAACAATTCAACATTAACTGAGAGAATTCCATCTGGAAGCAATTCCCTCAAATGTGCCCAATAATAATGAAAACGATCCTCTAGATCCCCTGGCTCCATCCGATGCCCCCCTCAAGAGCTATGGTACGGAGGATGGAAAGGATAAGTCAATGCATTTTAATTGTTAATTTCTTGTATTTATCACATGTGTAATAATATTCAGTAATTTAAATTTGCGAATACTTTTTTCGTTTGCTAGGAGATATAAATATCTGTATTGCTGAGAAGCAGAAGACCGATCAAGCAATCGTTCTTGTATTGCGCGCGATGATCTCAGTAGCTTGCATCCAATATGCGCATCGTGTGACAGGTATCGAAATTTCCCAAATAATTGGATAATAGTTTTTTGCATGACTGCCGCCATGGTATCGGCAGCATTATTTTCTTCTGCTTCCACCTTCATGTGTATCCCATTTCGAAAAATGGGAAGAAGAAGGATCCCTATTTTCTAGGAATCAGATTTCGTGTACAGTGACCCCATGCGTTTCACTCTTATTTCTATATTATTGTCTCTGTGTTGCGTACTGCCAGCAACACAATTACAGGTCGATATTAGTGGTGCTCGCGCCATTTTAGTGAATGCTCATACGGGGACTGTCCTATTTGAAAAACAAGCAGATGAGCGAGCTGCTCCTGCAAGCATTACAAAAATAGCCACCACGCTTGCGGTGTTATCGTGGTGTCATAACCTCGAGGAAATCGTCTCTGTGCCTAAAGAGGCTTTAACCTCTATTACTCCTCAAGCAAAAAAAGATTCAAAATATCGAGCTCCATCTCATTGGTTAGAAACAGATGGCACTCATATGGGGCTGCAAGCAGCAGAAGAATTGCCCGTTATGGAATTGATCTACGGAACCATGCTTGCATCTGCAAACGATGCCAGTAATGTTTTGGCGCTTCATTGTCGTGGATCCATGACTGATTTTATAGACGATCTAAATCAATTTTTAGTGTCTATAGGGTGCCAGAATACTCATTTTATGAATCCCCATGGATTGCACCACCCAGATCACTATACAACAGCTCGAGATCTCGCTATCATGACTAGAAAGGGAATGCAAATTCCCTTGTTTCGACAAATCGTAGGGACGGCACGCCATGCGTGCCCAAGAACCAATCTTCAGGAGGAACGCTCTCTAGTTACCACCAATATGTTCCTGCGTAAGGGAGGGTACTATGATCCACGTGTCATCGGTGTGAAAACAGGACGTACCCAGGCTGCTGGAGCGGGGATGGTCGCAGCGGCTCAAGACCAGGGGAGAGAGTTGCTTGCTGTTGTCCTAGGGGCTCCTTCGCGAGCAGACCTTCTGCGAGATGTAAAAGCACTGTTCGATGCAGCCTACGCGCAGCCCCTAAAGAAAAAAGTCTATGTGCGCCCAGGTGTGACCCCGTTAACTACCAAGGTTTCCCATGCTCGACATCCCCTAGTCACTACAGTACAGCATGAGGTAGCCTATTCGTTTTTCCCTGCCGAGGAAGATCAGATCGATGTGCAAGTCCAGTGGAATCTCCCTTCTTTGCCTATTGCTAAGGGAACAAGGGTGGGGGATGTGCTTGTAATCAACCAGCGAGGGGTAGTGTTACAACGAGAACCGCTGCTCGCTCTTCATGAAGTAAGAAGGTCCTACGGTTTGCTTCTCTCTATTCTGATTCCCATCAGCCTAGTGCTCACGGGCATCGTCTATACCATGAAAAAGAAATCCTAATAGCGAGAGGGGGTTAGCACAGCACCAAAAAATCCATCCATTTCTCCAATCATAGGGAGGGAAGAAAAAGGGGTAGATAGGCTTCGTATGGGTAGGTTTTCTACAAAAAACTGAATTTGCTGTTCGTTCTCTTCTTCTAAAAGACTACATGTCGCATAGACTAATGTGCCACCAGGTTTCAGATAGGGGATCGCTTCCTGTACAATATGTCGCTGTTTTTGGACTAACTCTGCGAGCATCGTAGTAGAAAACTTCCATTTTTGGTCTGGATTTCTGCGATATGTGCCCGATCCTGTGCAAGGTACATCCACAAGGACCCAGTCCATTTTTCCTTTCAGCTTAGATAATTGCACATGACCCGGAGTTAGATACTGCACGTGTTGTATCCCGGCGCGAACAAAACGGCCTTTTGCTTTTTCTAAAGCCATACGACGTACGTCATGGAGGTATAATTGCCCCCTGCCCTGCATGGCAAGGGCAATCGCTAAACTTTTTCCTCCCGCTCCCGCACAATAATCCAACACTTGATCACCAGGCTGAGCTGCAACAAGCTGCGACACCAGTTGACTACCTTCATCTTGAATGTCAAAATATCCTTCCTTCCATCCAGGCAGCGTAGTCATAGGTACCCGTTTAGAAAATTGAATGCCCAACGGTGAATGAACACAAGGCTCTACATTATACTCTTTCCATAGTTGCAACAGATCGGGTCGACTTATTTTTAGTGTGTTGACACGTACAGTGATGGGTGCCGGTGTATTCATCGCATGTGCGAGTTCTATCGCTCGACCCTCCCCGTACTTCGCAATCAATCGTTGGAGTAACACGTCCGGACAGCTGACTCGTATTGCCAGGGGAATATGGGGTAAAGAGATAAATTCATCAGGTTTTACATGCGGCCATAGCTTCCATCGTTGTTCCCAAGTAGGATTCGGGCCAATCAGGTGGTCTAGTAACGCTTTCCATCGGATCATGGCATATAATCCTTCACTGATCGCTTGACGATCTTTGGATCCTAAAGCAGAGTGTTCTTGAAAGTATTGCTGGGTAAACCAGTCCAATGGTAGATGTTGTTGATCAAATCGTTTGAGGAGTTGCAGTAGATGATAATCACGAAATGGGTACCGCATGGCGAACAGTATACCCTATTCCTCAAAAGAATACTAGCTCCGGGTCTAGCTACTCTCTTTCTGTGTGCCGCCCAGTTAGATTGGAGTGCAATGGCTTGCTTGCTATCTGCTAGTGTAGGCCTAGCTTGCTGGTTATGGGGTATTCAGTCGTTACGCCCCAAATCCCGCGTGTATTGGAGTGCTCTATGGATGACATCGATCCAAGCCCTCCACCAGAATTGGATGGCTACTACCGAATATACCGGGTCCGTTATCTTACTTGGATGGCTCCTCCACTGTTTGTCCTATGGCGTAGCCTTTGGAGGCTGGGTTCTTTGCGTGGGAAGCCGTCCTTCTATGCCCGCAATTCTTTCGTTAAGTGGCCTATGGTTACTCATCGAATGGATGCGCCCAATTCTCTTTTTTGGCTTGGGTTTTTCCTGGAATCCTATGGGTCTCATGTGGACAGCCCACCCATGGACCCTCCAATGCGCAGCCTTATTTGGCCTTTCAGGATTGACATTCTGGGCTGTCGCAACCAACCTGTTTATCTATCGATATGGTTGGCGAGGATTGTGGGCTCCTATTCTTCCTTTTGTGTTGGGCGGAATTTTGTATCACTCCGATTTAAAGGAACGGGCTGCTCCAATGCACATTCTTCTTGTCCAGCCGGCAAAATCCCCATGGGAACAGGCTGGAGATGTCTGGGAACGACTTCTTTCTTTATTCGCATCTCACGCTCAAGATTCGCATGATTTGATTCTGTTGCCAGAAGGTAGCTTGCCCTATACAGCACATTATCCCTATATTCCTCCTACTGTATACACAAACATTCTTACTGCCTTGGGGTGTGAGCTCTCTGCCCATGAGGAAACGATCTATCGAAGTAATCTAGATGTGCTACAGGCATGGAGTCGCTTGTCATCGCAGTCCATCCTTGTGGGAATGAATGATGATCAGCAAGAACAGGGCTGTTTCAATAGTGCCTTCCTGATTCGCCCACAACATCCAGCACAAATCTACCATAAACAATGGTTGGTACCTTTCGGAGAATACTTGCCTTGGGCATTTCGATGGGTACTACACTGGCTGCCCATAGATCCAGGTTTTCAAAAAGGGCAGGGGGGTGGTTTGTTTTCCTACGACCCGCCATTTGCCGTTGCCATTTGTTATGAAGAAACGTTGGGGGCTCCACATCGAAGACCCTGCCGTAACGGAGCACAGTTTCTCGTTGGGTTGACCAACGATGTCTGGTACCCTCATTCTCGCCTACCCATTACACATTTGCACCATGCGCGCGTGCGAGCCGTCGAGCTAGGTATCCCAATGGTGCGCGCATGCAATACAGGGGTCAGTTGTGTTATGGATCCTCGCGGCCAATTACTTGCCTCGATACCTCATGAAAATCGCCATCAAGAAGCCGCTGTAGCTGCCCTCTCAACAGAATTGCCACTAGTATATCGCGCCACCCCATATCTGTTTTGGGGAGATATCCCCATATGGGTATGCTCGGCTCTTGCCTCCTTCTACCTTGTCATTAAACGAAAGATGCATTACAGTTTGCCTATCTTTGGATCGATTTCATGATTCGTTCGCAACGCACCTTATCTCATCCAGTTACGTTCTCTGGTATTGGCATTCATACAGGCAAGAAGGTCACGATGACCTTTCGGCCTGCTCCTGCTGATACGGGGATTTCTTTTCGAAGGATCGACCTGCCGGGAGAACCGTCCATTCCTGCAGCGATTGAATATGTTGTCGATACTGCACGCTCCACAACTCTAGGCGTTGGTTCTGTAACAATTCATACGGTAGAACACGTCCTAGCGGCTCTTTATGCTTTGCAGATCGATAATCTGATCATTGACCTAGATGCATGTGAACCCCCAGTTGGTGATGGGAGCTCCAATCCTTTCGTGGGGATGATCCATCAAGGTGGGATTTTCATCCAAGAAGCAACCAAACGGATTGAATCTATTCCGTATCCCGTTTTTATATCGGAACAAAATATTCACTTGATTGCCTTGCCTTCTCAGGAGTACCGGGTCAGTTATACTCTTCACTATCCCCAGGTTCCTCTTATTCGTTCACAATTTTTTTCTACTATTGTGGAGCCCGATGCCTTTATTGAGACGATTAGCCCTTGCCGCACATTCGCGCGTTATGAAGAAATTACCTATCTCATGTCTCGAGGACTCATACAAGGCGGTAGTTTGGATAATGCAGTCGTCATCAAAGAAGATGTGATTGTAAGCAAAGGAGGACTGCGTTTTCCTGATGAGATGGTCAGACATAAGATTCTAGACCTCATTGGAGATCTTTCTCTTGTCGGTTTTCCGTTTTTTGCGCATATTGTGGCTATCTGTTCTGGCCACCATACCAATGTTGCGCTAGGCAAGAAACTACTTGAATCCATGGCCGTAGCGACTTCGGAGATATCATGACACAAAAACCTGCTTATCCTCTTGATATCAGACAAATTCTACAGATCCTGCCCCATCGATACCCTTTTTTATTAGTGGATCGGGTGGTAGATCTCGATGTCGAGGGGAGAAAAATCGTTGGGCAAAAAAATGTCACAATGAATGAACCTTTCTTCCAGGGACATTTTCCTGAAAGACCTATTATGCCAGGGGTGCTCATCCTAGAAGCCATGGCTCAGACCGGTGGTGTTTTGTTGAATGCATGTGGGTACTCAGAGGGAAAAATTGCCCTGTTTTTGACCATTAATGATGCGAAATTTCGTCGAGCAGTGATGCCTGGTGACACCCTGATGCTACACGTGGAAGGGAAAGTATTGAGTAGTAAAGGGGGCAAGATTTATGGCCGTGCCATGGTAGACAACCAGGTGACTACCGAAGCAGAAATTGGATACGCACTAGTCAATCGCTCAGAATTCATACGGGAATAGACAACATGGAATCGGAAATACATCCTCTTGCAGTTGTCCATCCTAAGGCACAGATAGGCCGCGGTGTCATTATTGAGCCGTTTGCGGTTGTAAAAGAACATGTCGTGTTACATGACGGAGCAGTGATCAAGTCCCATGTCTATCTTGATGGCCACACCACTATTGGTGCTCATACCGTGATCTGGCCTCATGCAGTCATTGGAACCAAAACTCAAGATAAAAAATACCGAGGTGAGCGTACCTACGTAGATATTGGTCCCCATTGCGATATTCGAGAGTTTGTAACGATTAATTCTTCAACACAAGAAGATTCTCGAGTATCGATTGGCGAAGGGTCGTTGATTATGGCCTCTTGTCATATTGCCCATAATTGTGAAGTAGGAAAACGTGTCACTATGAGCAATGGCGTACTGCTTGCAGGACATGTCATTGTGGAAGATTATGCAATTCTTGGAGGCATGCTCGCGGCTCATCAATTCGTGCGTATCGGTTGTTATGCGATGGTGGGCGGCGTGAGCCGAGTCTCTTATGACGTACCCCCCTATACGATTGGAGCTGGAATCCCCTATCAGTTGGGGGGAATTAATCGTATTGGGTTGAAGCGGCACCAATTTCCTTTTTCTACGCGTAGAGCTTTGTTTCGTGCCTATCAGGTAGTTTATCGATCTGGACTTCCCTTACATGCCGCGCTGGAACATTTAGAAGCAGCAGGAGATGTATCGCCTGAGGTGCAACATTTTATTACCTTTTGTCGAACTAGCCAGCGCGGCATCATTGGTCTTCATAGAAACTTTCGTCCAGCGCAGGCTGCGCAGGAAGAGCCTGTTGAGGTATAAGTTTCTGTGGTGCGGTGGGTCTTTTTCGGCACTTCTATCTTCGCTCTTGAGCTCTTGCAGGGACTTATTCACAGAGGAATCATTCCCATAGCGATTGTTACACGTCCTGATCAGCCCGCTCACAGAGGACAACGCCTTTCTTCCAGTCCAGTCAAAGAAGAGGCGATTCGCCAAGGTATTCCGCTTTTTCAGCCTCAGAAAGCTTCAGATCCTGCGTTTGTTGCAGAAAACTTAATCCCTTTGCGCGCAGATCTGTTTATCGTTGCAGCATATGGCGAAATAGTGAAAAAAAATTTGCTAGACCTTCCTAGATTGGGATGTATGAATGTCCATGCATCCCTTTTACCTGCTTACCGAGGAGCGGCCCCGATTCAACGATCTATTCTTGAAGGGAACACAGAAACGGGTGTCGCTCTGATGAAAATGGATGAAGGATTAGATACAGGGCCTATCTGGCGCATGCTACAGTATCCAATCCCCGCCGACGCTACAGCAGGTGACGTCTCGAGTGCTCTTGCTCAGCTAGGAGCTCAGGGAATTGTCGACCTATTGCCTTTCCTAATTGCAGGAGAGCAACCGAAAGCTCAGCCTATAGATGGGATTAGTTATGCCAAGAAGTTAACGGCTGCAGATGGAGAACTTATCTGGGATGCCCCTTGGCAGGAGGTCTATGCACGGTTTCGAGCTGTCACACCTAAACCGGGGGCTTGGTGTACTGTCATGGTTCGTGGAGAGCCCCGTCGTTTACGGATCCATCGTATGGCCCCTGTTCCGACCCTTAATGCGACTCCTAGAACAGCTGTATGTCAAGCGAGTCTCCCCCTAGCAATCGCTTGCCAAGAGGGTGGGCTATCTTTGCAGGAAGTCCAATGGGAAGGTAGAGCTCGTATGTCCATCATGCCTTTTTTGAATGGCTCTCAAGGTATAAATTTAATTTTTTAATTTAAAAACATTTCTTTTTATTTGCAAGAAATCAATTTTTCATCAAAATACCCTTGGTTTTTTTTAAATTTTTAGTTAAAATTAGAGCGTAAAGCAGGTGAAACATGAGTAGATCCCAAGCTATCTATACATTAGGTTCAGATCCCAAACAAATATATGCTGGTTCTTTTGTTTCCCCTGAAGAGCATGCCAAACAGTCCTGGTGGAGGAGTCTTCCCAAGATCCTTTGGTATAGTCCAAAGGATGGTGATAGAGAGCCTTCTATTCTTTCTGTTATACAACGTTGGTGCTTCAGTTTGTTCGTTATTGAGAATTTGGGTGATCTTGCAAAAATGGGGGATGCATGTTGCAAACTACGATACCTGCTCAATCCCGGGGATATTGTAGCGCAAACTGCACGTAAAAGTTTTATGACGACACGAGACATCCTAGCTTTTCTCATGCCAGTAGCGGCATTGAATAAGATCCTAGGTTCCATCCGCAATCTTGGAACTCTCTATCAAAGTGCCCGTATGGAGCCAAACAGCACAGTAAAGCTGCATAGTAGGGATTTTGTTAACACAACAGAAGCGTCGTTACAAGATAGATCGTTGCTAGTCATTCAGAACATCATCAATATTGCCGCTGAAAGTTTCATGACCTTGACATTCGTTATTAAATGTATGCAGACTTGCGATAAGTGGAGTAAGTGCTTAAGCGATCGTGCCAAAACATTTACTGCGCAGATGTCTATTTTCGCGTGCGTATACCATGTGATGAGTCTTGTGCGTAGTGCCGTTTCGATGGTCATAGACCACCGTGTCTATAGTAGAAAATGCTCTGTAGCGCCTACAACTTTCGCTCAACTGCAAGAGGAAATCCGTAGCAAGAACCCTACTATAAATATAAAGTGGAATGAGACACCAGCTGAGAATTCGGTTCGAAATCGTGAAAAGATGCACATAGATCATGCAAGAAAGTTAACTAGCCACGCTTTCTCTCTTGTTAAGACGATCGTCGAGCTTGCTAAAGATGTGCTAGGCTTCGTAGTGGTTGCGCTCAAGTCTGCATCATCGAGTGTTGCGCCACTGGCGCTTGCTTCCGCGGCGCTAGAGGTTACAGCTGCTACGATTGGAATAATCAATATTTGGCTTACTAGGTCATAATTTTTTTAACACGGCCTAAGCTGAGTTCCTGGCAAGTGCAGGCGAGTGACGCGGCTGGGCCTTTATTTAAGGTATTACGTGACTATACAGCTACCATCTGATTTATCCAATGCGATCACTTCTTCTCCCTTAACAAGCCCCCAGAATTCTCCCCCTAGAGGCGGGCAATCCTCTAAAAATAACGAAGAGCTAGTAAGACAGTGTGCGCTATCCCAGATCAACCCAAGAAATCTACCTGCCTCTAGTTCGTTGCCGATTCCTGCGTGTAGATTATTTCCGCCCCAGGATCCAGAAAACACCACACCCAAGGATGGCGAGATCACGACTTGTTCTCCGCGAAAAGGCCGCAAGCAAAAACGTCGTGCACCTCTAATTCCCTTGCTAAATCTGCGCGATATAGATCCGTCGTTGAGCGCAGGGCCCGACCAAGTCCCGAATGGGTCATCACCTACTTTCTGTCCTACTTTGTCTACAGCCCTGCCTCAATTGCTAGCATTCCAATCAGTTGGTGCTTGGCAAGATCAAGAAGCCGATAACGTAGATAGTGTGATATGTTACGTAGCTGCACGGTTCCCAGACTTCTCCATCTCTTGGGGTTCTGTGGACTGGCAGCAAAGGCTCACGATCATTCAGGAATTGCGAAAAAAAGTGGAGCAATCTAAGGACCTAGAAAGAGATCAGACTAAGGACCTAGAAAGAGATCAGACTAAGGACCTAGAAAGAGATCAGACTAAGGA
>CAYLUD010000024.1:24349-24501 GCA_964386785.1 uncultured bacterium
CCTAGAAAGAGATCAGAAGAAATCTTTTTTAAAGCAGCTAGATCTCGCGAATCAGCGGGCGGTCCACTATACATCGGCCTCATGCGTAGATAGTATGATAACGCCAGTTTGACATAAGAAATCATGACGCATACTTTATGGAAGCAAACTCT
>CAYLUD010000025.1:0-23816 GCA_964386785.1 uncultured bacterium
CGTTACTGGAAAGGTTTTTTGATGTTGGGCTTAATAACTTTTTGGATAGACAAATGACTGGGAGGGGCTCGGAGATATGCGAATTTCTATGGAAATAATAGATATATTAAATTTACAATGTCGAAAAAAAGGATCAAACTCATGACTTCTAAAGCAATAAATATGGATAATATTTTTTATAACATAAAAGCGGCGTTTTGCTTGGGGAGTCTTTACTGGTTACAGGAAGGTATTCCTAATGAAAGGATCGCCCATCCTATATCCTACCAAGAAGCGAGTCTGTTGATACTAGTAGGGTTAGGGACTGCTGTATTCAATCGCGTGATGAATAACAACATATCTATTGGCAATATTCCGACAGATTATCTTACTCAAATCGTGTCTTCCAACCCTACACTCCATCTATTGGGACGGGTACAGGTGGTGCACAATACTTGGAAACCTCTGATAGAGATTCTATGCTTTTATGGCATCTTGAATAAAGCAATTCAAGACCGAACCCTTGACCGACGCTGTGCAAGATCTTCCCTCGCCAGAATTGGCTTAGTAACCTCTGCCTTTGCATTGTATCATTACTCTCCATTCAATCCTAACGGTACAATGGAAGCGCTGAATCACCTTTCTCTTGGTGCAGGATTGGGAATAGTCAATGAATATTACGGATTGCGGGGGACTGTGCTTGCTCATATTCTATATACTATTTCCATAGCATCTATCAAAACTCCTTTATAACACCGTATGGGAAGGGTATCCATGTTTTGATTTGCAATCTTCAAGCCGATGGGTCATGGAGCGAATCATAGAGGGTGAGCTGCGGCGGTGGCGTCTAATGAAGCTCATGTCCTATGGACAAAGGCCTGCTGCCGTCAGAGACAGTAGGTCATTCGTAGACTTTCCTCTTGTAAGGAGGCTATTTCTCCGTTCTTTCCGAAGCAAGCTGACTGCATGCTTATTAAAAGAAATAATTCTTACATAAACTTGCAGATGCATTCCAGCTATACTGTCATAAAGAGAGTCTCTAATCTTTTATCGATCCGGCTAAAGCTTTTGCCATTTTTTGAAAAATCACTACATGGAAAGGAATGAGAATATACCAATATAGACGTCCTAAAATACCCTTAGGACGGAAAGTGGCAATTTGCACAAGAAACAGCTGCTGATCGTTTTGTTCAAAATGAAATTGCAGCCAGGCTTCTCCAGGAACTTTCATTCCAGCAAATAGAATAAGCCGGCCTTCCTGTTGATCTGCAAGAATTACTCTCCAAAAATCAATAGAATCCCCTGCTTGAATTTCAGAAGGATGCCGTCTTCCCCGATTTAAACCGACTCCACCGATCATCTGATCGAACAAACCTCGTAGATGCCAAGCCCAATTCCATGCATAATAGCCTGTACTGCCACCGATACGCCAAATCCGTCCAATAGCCGCTGCTTTTGAATCTCGAACCAGCACTCTTCTTGTATCTTGTAAACACCCCTCAGTAGGTACTTGGATATAATGGTCCAGATTGGGGTCATCTCCAACTATTTCCCATGAATCCATCCAACTAGAGATCACTTCATTTTGCGAAATTTTTTGGAAGGTCAAGGTAAGAGCCTCTGTGTATGTCAAACCAATATGAGGAATAATGGTTTGGATGGAGTTGAGCTGAACAATTGTGTTTGTTTTCATGCTTTCTACTAGATAATAACATAATGAGTAACGAACGGATGAAATAAAAACTAACCAATAACTCGATAAACGAGGGGTAAAAAATGGGACGTTGATGATCCATCTTTTTAGGTTACGAAATCTTGCGTAATGGAGCATCAATTCTTTAAATGTAAAGACTTCTGGCCCTCCGATATCGAAAGTTTGATTCATACACTTCGGATTGAGAAGGACATTAGAAAGATAAAAAAGCACATCCCCAATCGCAATCGGTTGGCACTGTGAATCTACCCACTTAGGAGCGATCATCACAGGCAATTTTTCACATAAATCTCTGATAATCTCAAAAGATGCGCTGCCAGCTCCAATGATAATACTAGCACGCAACACAGTAACGGGAACGCCACTCCCCCTTAAAGCTTTTTCGACTAATACACGAGACTTCAGATGGGGAGAAAGTTTGGTTTCATCATTAACAATACCTCCCAAATAGATGATCTGCTGAAGATTCACATCTTGTAGAGCTTTGAGAAACTGTGCAACGACTTCCATTTCAACATCTATTAAATTGCTCACAATTTCAGACATGGAATGGACCAGGTAATATGCTACTGCAATATCCTTGGGGAAATGGAGCAACGTCTCAGGATTTCGTAAATCTCCCCAAATATAGTGAAGATGGGGCTGATCCTGAGAAAAAATTTTAGAACCTTTAATACGACATAAAGCATACACAGTATGCCCTTGATTCAGGAGATGCAACACCAATCTTTTTCCTACAAAC
The DNA here is from genome assembly GCA_964386785.1 of uncultured bacterium. GTDB lineage: Bacteria > Chlamydiota > Chlamydiia > Chlamydiales > JAAKFR01 > SZAS-3. Next base: position 2,436 of record CAYLUD010000025.1, read on the forward strand.
CCATTAGCTCCTGTAACTAAAATCTTCGTCATAGGTTGCGTAAGACCTCTATTACTTCTTGGAAGCCAGACTGAGATAATCGAAGCAAAGCACCGTGTACGTCTTGGGCGTGAGAAGTAGAATCTTCCACTACTATTTTTATGTTCATGTTATACCTTGGATTGAACAGGGATATAGCAATTTGTATCCTATGATGGAAGCACATGAAAGATGTTACAATCATATTCCCCGATCAATTGTTCTTGAAGCACCCCGCTATCGCATGTGGACGTCCGATTTATCTTATTGAAGAATTTCTGTTTTATCATATCCAAGCCTTTCATAAACAAAGATTAGTACTTCTAAGAACTGCGATGCGGAAATATGCCACCATGCTACGCAATCACCATCATGACGTAACGATTCTCTCTGCAAAAGATCTGACCTACCGAGGTAGTGCTTTCGAGGCACTGGGGAAGAAACGAATCGAAACCATTCATGTTGCAGAATTTGCAGATGAATGGCTCGATCAAGATTTGCATCAAGCAGCAAAAAGATATGGATGGAATGTGATCATGCATCCTTCTCCTGGTTTTATGTGTTCCCATCAAGAACTGCAATCCTTTTTTTTTGAAAAAGAACACTACGCAATGGCACAGTTTTATGCCTATCAACGTAGGAGTCGCAACATCCTAATGGAAGGAGACAAGCCTATTGGGGGTAAATACAGCTTTGACACGGAAAATAGAAAAAAAATCCCCAAGAATCTTTCTATTCCTAGCTTCTGGGTTCCTCCTCGAAACCAAGAAGTAGAAGTGGTCATCGAGGAAATTGAGCATGAATTCCCCCATGCTATAGGGAAAGCATCCCCTTTTGTATATCCGACCACTCATCAAGAAGCGCACCAAGCACTCTGTGTCTTTCTACAAGATAAAATTGCCTCCTTTGGCAACTATCAAGATGCCATGCGTAAGGAAGATTCTTTTCTTTTTCACAGTGTGTTATCGCCCATGCTAAATATAGGGCTTATAACCCCGAAAGAAGTGCTGGATGCTGCGCTTGCTTATGCGGAAAGACACGCTATCCCCATGAATTCATTAGAGGGGTTTGCACGTCAAATCCTAGGATGGCGAGAATTTGTACAAGCATCATATCTATTAAAGGGATCTTCTCAACGTTCTCGGAATTTTTTTGACCATCACGATCCAATTCCTCAAAGGTTTTGGCAGGGTGCAGTAGGTATTGAGCCTATTGATACGACTGTGCAACGGGCCCTCCAAACGGGATACTGTAACCATATTGAACGCCTGATGTTATTGGGGAATTTTTTATTACTTACCGAGACTTCCCCACACGAAATTTACACATGGTTTATGGGGCATTTTGTAGATGCCTATGACTGGGTCATGGTGCCAAACGTATATGGAATGAGCCAGTACGCAGATGGGGGAACCATTGTTACCAAGCCCTATATTTCATCCTCTAATTACATTGTAAAAATGAGCAATTACCCTAAGGGCGATTGGACAGAAGTATGGGATGGTCTGTTTTGGCGTTTTTTAAACAAACATCATTCTTTATTCTCTTCAAATCATCGCACAGCTCAATTAATAAAATTTGCAGTCAAAAATAAAATTAAAATTGAAAATAAAATAAGAAAATCTGAATGCTGGCTAGCAGACTACAAGTCTGGCTATGCAAAAAAATGAACGGATATCTCTAGTTCTTATTGTTTGTGAGATTCCTGGCATAGTTTGCCGTCCATTTAAGAAACTTGGGGTGCTGACGAATAGCATCCCATTCCGATCGAGCTAAAAAACGTAGTAGATCGATCCTACCCTCACGTAGCATCGCCTCCAACCACCCTAGAGCAGCATCCACTTGTTTCAAAGCTGCAGCAGATAAGGCGGCTCGCATGGCGATGATTCCTTGAGAATCATTCTCTGCACAACGAGACGAAAGAGATAAGACAAGAGCATACTCTTGATGCTCAAATGCTAGCTGATGCAGCCATGCTCTTTCTTCTGGGTTTAGCTCCGATTCCATTTCTATTAGAATGGGATATGCTTTCTCCGAGCACCCCTCTTTTCTATAGAGAGTCAAAAGCAGGTGCGTGGCCTCAAATAAGAGAACCCCCTGACCTATTTCCCTCCTAAGTTGTTCTAATTGATCCATGACAGATGCAGAAGGACTACGTTGCACTTCCTTCCGAATCTTGACTAATTTTTCTTGTAGTTGCGTATCGTGATCGGAGGCGCGCAATCTGCGCACGATACGCCAACCTTGCACGTTTTCAAAAGACAAAAACACAAAGAGAGCTCCAGCAAATAGCCAGCCGATAAGAAAAAAGAATAGACTGAGAACGATACAACTCACACAACTGATGGTGACAGCATATAGAGTTCCTTTAGATCCTAATAGAGACTCCAATAGAAGACTCATCAAATGGCCTCCATCCAGAGGTAAAATGGGAAGAAGGTTCATGCAGGTCCAAAATACATTGATTACCCATATAAACCGTAATATAGGTACACCCCAGAACGAAATAGGTAATAGTTGCATGGCGAGATAGGCCCCACCTGCTAACAAAAAACCTGCTAAAGGGCCTGCTATGACAACTAAAGCCTCTTGCCAACGGCGTAATGAAGGACCAGACCGATAGGTAAAACCACCAAAGGCCGCTACCTCAATTCTTACTTCTTGTTGCCAGCACCTGGCAATCAAGGCATGCCCCAATTCATGTACAAGAATGGAAATCAAAATGATCCCCATAGCTAGCAACGTGCCTACCAAGGTCTGAGTCCACATCCATCCCAACAGAGCTGCTACCAACCAAAAGAGAGGGCGCACCCTCAATGGAATCTTACCGAGCAATTGCATGATACACCTGTTGCACCTCACGTCCGATCACCTCTGGAGAAGAAATCACAGGAATCCCCACTCTTTGGAGAGCTTCAATTTTATTTTGAGCTCCTCCTTTTCCTCCTGTAATCAAAGCTCCCGCATGGCCCATGCGTCGTTCTGGAGGAGCGTGACGACCTGCAATATACGCAACAATCGGTTTTCCGTGATGACGCTCAAACCACTGAGCCACACGCTCCTCTTCTTCCCCTCCTATTTCCCCAATGACGAGCATCATATGTGTTGCGGCATCTGCAGCAAACAAATCTAATACATCCGTAAAATGAGTTCCTAAACAAGGGTCCCCACCAATACCGATACAGGTACTCTGTCCTAGTCCTAGACGAGTCAACTGCCATACAGCTTCATATGTCAGCGTCCCAGAACGAGAAAGAACCCCAATAGGTCCAGGGATGTGAATACTACTGGGCATAATCCCCATCTTAGCGAGACCTGGTGAAATGATGCCAGGGCAATTTGGTCCTATTAAACGGCTACGGCTCCCCCGAAGCGCGGCTTGCACCCTTCCCATATCTCGCAGCGGAATACCCTCTGTAATGCAGACAATCAGTTCTATTTCATGCTCAATTGCTTCTAATATTGCTTCGGCTGCTTGAGGAGCCGGTACCAAGACTAGCGAAGCAGTAGCTCCTGTTTCGCGTTGTGCACGCTGCATCGTATTAAACAGAGGGATTCCATATACTTCTCCTCCTCCTTTACCAGGAGTTACTCCTGCAACAATCTGCGATCCATAGTTGAGACACGCTTCAGCATGAAGCCGTCCTGCTTTTCCTGATATCCCTTGAATTACTATCTTCGTTTGATGGTCAATCAAGATTGGCACGCTAGAGCTCCCTCCTCTAACGTGTCTACAAAGCGTATAGAAGAACCCAATTGAGTTAACATAGCCCTTGCCTCTGCTTCCTCAGCACCCAAAAGGCGGACAACCAAAGGTACCTGTCTGTGGGCAGAACGCCATGCTTGTATAATTCCTTCCGCCACCGTAGTACAACGTACAATTCCTCCAAAAAGATTCACAAATATGGATTGGACTCGTCGGTCGTCCAACAAAATTTTGAGCGCAATTTCTATACTTTCTTTTGTTACCCGTCCCCCTACATCAAGAAAATTAGTAGGTCGTATTCCATGTTCCATCAAAAAATCTAGAGTGGCCAAGGCTAATCCTGCTCCATTGACGAGACAGCCCACTTCTCCCCCTAGATCGACATACGATAAACCTGCTGTGTGAGCAAGCTGCTCTTCTTTTGTATCCTGGCTCGAATCTTCCCAAGCAGCAAAAAAAGGACAACGAAATCTTGCCTGCTCATCGACCTGCATTTTGGCATCCAACGCCCACCATTTTCCTTGCTCATCTTGTACCCATGGATTCACCTCTAACAAGGTAGCCTCTGCATCCGTAAAGGCTTGAGCTAGGGCCTTGAGAAGAGGAATGAGCTCTTTGAAATGGATCTCCGGTTCACCTATCCAATCCACCCACTCTCGCAGGTGATACGCATAGAGAGTGCCATTTGATTGGATAGGACACCGATAGACCGAGTCCTTTCCTGATGAGGCTTCCACCTCACTTCCTCCTTCTTTAGAAAACACTAGAAAACCACGGCCTAGCTGGGGATCCATCCATGCAGCAACGTAGAGGGCTCTTCTATATTCTATACGGTGAGTGAGTAATACCTGGTTACAGATGCGCCCTTGTGGTCCTGTTTGGGGTGTGACCATTTTTTTTCCTAGCATCGACAAGGCTTGATCTTCCCACTCTTGAGAGGAAGAGGCAAATAGAACAGCCCCTCCCTTACCTCTGCCTCCTGCATGGATTTGCGCTTTTGAAACCCCACCACCTTGCCATCCCAATCGGACTATGGATTGACGGACCGATAGGGGGTCATGAGCCACTTCAAACAGAGGCACAGGGATCCCATACTTCTGTAACCAGAATTTCGTTTGATACTCGTGCAGTTTCAAGCCTTCTTCGTAGCTGAATCGTTATTTTCTTTCACCATCGAATCCACATTGTCTTCTCCTTCTCTCGTAATCCATGATTTGCTATAGTCCCTATCCATGCTGCGCTACTTGGGTCAGAAATTACGAAATCTATTTTCTAAATCATTAGACCCCTCCTCATGGGAGGAAGTGGAGCGCCTATTTTACCATGCAGACTTGGGACCTATATTAAGCGAATCGCTTACAGAGCAAGCTCGTCACTACATCAAAAAACACCCTGATGCACCTCAAGATGAGGTCTTACGAGAAATAAAAAAGAAATTAGAACGCGAGATTCCTTCATTATCTATATCCTCTGCTACGCACCATCCACATCTCATCCTCATCGTAGGTGTCAATGGCAATGGGAAAACGACGTCCGTTGCGAAGCTAGCTCACCGATATCGTCAACAAGGAAAGAAAGTCTTAGTTGGAGCTGCGGATACGTTTCGAGCAGGCGCCATAGATCAGTTAGAGCAATGGACAAAACGCTTAGATGTAGATCTTGTGAAAGGACAACCCGGAGCAGATCCTGCAGCAGTCTGTTTTGATGCAATTACAGCTGCCCTCCATCGCCAAAGTGATTATATTCTTATCGATACGGCTGGAAGGCTGCATACAAAACAAGATTTGATGATGCAACTCGAAAAGATGCATCGCGTCTGTGATAAAGCACTTCCTGGATCCCCACATGACACGTGGCTAGTGTTAGATGCCACCTTAGGGCAAAATAGCATGGAACAGGCAAAAATATTTCATCAGCATACACCCCTCACTGGCATTCTACTTTCCAAACTCGATAGTTCAGCTAAAGGAGGTATCGCCCTCCGGCTGCTCATGGAACTACGCCTCCCCATTCGATATGTAGGTACCGGCGAATCTATTGACGACCTGCAACCTTTCCATCTAGATACGTTTCTGAATCAACTCCTAGATCTACCCTCTGCATGAAATAATTCATTATAAAAAACATATAATAGGTAGCCAACCTATTCATTAAGATAAAGTGCTTGAAGGGCAATACGGCTCCTTGATACCCTTTTCCCATGTTAGAAAAACAAGGGTCTATTTTAGGGGGCACGTTACTAGTAGCAGGCACCACGATTGGGGGGGGGATGTTGGCTCTTCCTGTAGTTACGGCAGCTGGCGGTTTTGTACCTGCAGTCGTATTATTTTGTCTTTGCTGGTTATTTATGGCAGGCACGTCGGTTCTCCTGCTGGATCTTTTTCTGACACAGCCCAAAGAGACGAATTTACTCTCGCTAGCGACTGTCTCTTTTGGCAAAAAAGGTCGTATCTCTACATGGATTCTGTATCTCTTTCTATTTTCCTGTTTAATGGTTGCCTATGTCTCTGGAGGTGGAGAGCTCGTCGCTTCATGTCTTGACCTCCCCCCCTACTTAGGCCCCCCTCTGTTTCTATTACTATTTACTCCCTTCCTTGCATTAGGTCCTCATATGGTGGATCGGCTGAACTTCTGGATGATGCTGGGCCTAATTGCTTGTTTTCTAGTGTTTTTAGGAACTGGAATCACACGCATTGAACCAAGCTATTTGCAGCATCACAATATACTACAAGCCATGGGAGCCACCCCACTCCTGTTTACTTCATTTGGATTCCAAGGCCTGGTGCCCACTCTCACGAACTATTTAGGTAGAGATCGACGGGCAACTCTCTATGCCATTCTATGGGGTAGTTTGATTCCCTTGTTCATTTATATTTTATGGGAAGCGCTGATCTTAGGTCTCATCCCTCTCCCTATTTTAGAATTAGCTGTTCTTTTTGGACAAACCGCCATTACCCCACTCAAAAACACGCTCCATGCTCCATGGCTTTATGTGGCGGGACAAATTTTCGCTTTTTTGACAATTGTGACTTCTTTTCTAGGCGTAGGGCTTGCTTTTGTCGACTTCCTAGCTGACGGATTGTCGATAAAAAAAACGGGGTCTCGACGTCTGTTTTTGACTTTGCTGGTTGCTATTCCTCCTGCTATTCTAGCGATGTTCAATCCCTGTCTTTTTCTCAAGGCTCTCCATTATGGAGGAGGATTAGGATGTGCGCTCTTACTCGGAGTGTTTCCGATCGCCATGGCGTGGAGGATGCGCACATACAAAAAGCCTTTTCTTTCGCCTTCCATTCTCATCATCATGGGTCTTTTTGTGTTGTCGATCATTGTCATGATGGTCAAACAAGTCTTCCACCTATAACAGTGCCAAGATTGCAGATGACTTCGCCTCACAGAATACCCAATGGTAGGATCATTTGTGATCATCATCCATGGAGTAAGCTCGCTAATAATCCAGTATCGCAAATGCAAATCTCTAATATCAATTGGGATAAAAAAAATACACATTTATCTTTTTTTTTGATTCCAATAAATTTTCACACATTCTAGATTGACCTTGTTCGAAAAAGTACCACGTATTTAGGGTATTTACGATTGGCCCCGTGAGCTTTTTCCCTATATCTAAATAGAAATGTGAGTTGATTATGTGGAAATGGTGTTGTGTCTTATTAATCATCCAAAAAATAGGGGCGGCATTACCCTGCATGACCTGCTCGCAAATCGTTCCATTTAGTAACTATAGTTATTTTTATCTTAACGATAAGAGCTCTAGCAACCCGGGAAGCGCCCATGGTCAGAACGTTGTGGTAGGCTTTAACTCCATCTTTTCCCCTTGTTTTTTCACTAGTCTCTATGGAAATTATCAACAGTCTACTCAAAAATCACCTAGCTCAGGGGGTGAGCTCGATGTGGGGGGTGGGACTATCATCCCAGGTACTCCTTCTTTAAATACTACTAGTGGAGAAGGATGGGGTGTTGGTGGCAGTGCGAACTACTTAATGAGTCCTGTATGCTACCCTTGTCAAGCGTGGGCATATGGAAACGTGCAGTACGTATGGGCAAGGCAAAGCTCCACTTCGACTCCCACTATCCCTACCAGCGACAGCGCATCCCCACTCAACACGCGAGGTCAAAACTGGCTCCTCGTAGGAGGGGTCAATCTTCTGGCACCTACTCGTTGCGTCAATATTTGGGGAAACATCAATTATTTATATGCAAAAAACCATACCAATGGAGGCAGCTCTACGGTTATTGCTGAAGGTTTTCAAACGTTTGATGAAACCGTATCCACATCGGGGTCTATTTTAGGGGTGACTAGTGCTACATCAACGCTCGTTTTTTTCCCCTGCTCGCTTTTCAATCCTCTTGTGATTGGCGGAGTTTCTTATGATACGCTACGCAAAAATAGCATACCTACTCAAGTAGCCACTAGCGGAACAGACCCTATAGGAACTTCCTCAGGATCTGCACCCAACAGGGCTCGATTTGAATGGAATGTAGGAGCTGGCCTTGCAATCAAAAAAGAACAGATTACTTTTACTGCCTCGTATCTCCATAGACAAAGGGCAGGGCCTATTATGATGGATACTCTATCGATATATGGATCTTACACATTTTAGGAATGCATCATGAAAAAACTTGCCCTTTTAATTTTACTTCCTCTTTCCTTGTCTGCAGAAATGCTCTCTATTGCTCCAGGAACAACTCCCTACGACATAATGCAGTTAGCATATTCCGAATTTACCAAAAGCAATAACCCCAATCCGCAAGTTGCGGCTACTGAGTTGGCTAATGACTACAAAAATTTACAAAATAGTAAAGGAGAAGTCTTTGCCTCAGCCTATGCCATAGCGCGGATCGAAGGCAAGACTGCAGATCAGGCAACAGCGTTTGCACAGACATATACTCCAGCTTATCAAAATGCTATAGATCAAGGTCATTCTGCAGAATATTCTGCTGCATATGCGTATAACTATCAGGCTGCATCCGGTGGCAATACAGACCCCACATATCTCCATGGTTACGCTACCGCTAAAGCAGAAGGTTATGATAACGAGAAGGCACAGACATATGCGACTGTCTATATGACTTTCCTCAAGGATGGAATGCAAGAAACGGATGCTCATACTGCTGCTTCTTTCATGACAGATCCGGCAACTACGGATTTATATCGTAACGTATACAAGAGTACATTCTCTATTCCATTTACCAATGCCTATGTAACTGCCATACAACAAGGCCATACCGAAGCATATGCAGAGAACTATGCTCAAGCTAAAGTGCATGGCCACTCCTCGTATTATGCCTCTATCTACGCTGAAAGCATAGGGAATGGAAAATCAGCAACGTATGCCCAAGCATATGCCTCGATGATCGAGCAAAATAGGGACACAGATTACGCAAATATTTATGCCACTATGATCGAGAACGGAAATACTCAGAACCAGGCACAAGTCTATGTTGACAACTACATGAAACAGATTAGTTTAGGCAAGACTGCAGTATATGCTCAAGCATATGCTGAATCTATCATGCAAGGGACAAGGGATGACTGGGCTATGGAGTATGCGTCGAGTATTGCAAACGGTCATAGTAGAGAATACGCTTCCGCTTATGCGAATGCTTATGCGAATGCTTATGCTGACGCACAATCGTGGCAATTTCAGAATCCTGCTCTGTATGCCTCTGCTTATATGCAAGCATTAGAAGAGGGTTATGATACAAATTTTGCTGAATTATATGCGATGAGAATCCATGCTGGCAATACACCGGAGGACGCCCACAGCATTGCGGCAGCGCAAGTAACTAGTCTCGCTAACTTTGGACCCAATACATCCCCACCAGCAGCCAACCCCCTATTCATTTTCAACTTCAATATGATCAATCAGAGTACAGGGATGACTCCCAATACCTCTCCTACTCCTAGCCTGACGATTCCCCACTCGATGTAAATGAAGTATTGTTCATGTAATATGAATAATTTTCTTGACTATTGATTCGAGTCCTTTTGCAGAAAGTGATCCTTCAGGCATAATAATGACAGATTATCAAAGGAGCATCTATGTTCGATCGAAATACAATTCAAGTACAAGACGCACGGGATATTGGGGTGTTCTCTACCCGCGTGTATGGTTGGATGGCTTTGGGGCTTGCTTTTACAGCTGCTATAGCTTTTTTCCTAGCGCAAACGGGACTGTACCTTACGTTAGCCCCTTTCTGGTGGATTTGGGGACTAGCTACATTTGGAGTGGCTATCGGCATTCAGCGCGCAGTGCAAAGCAGTAGCCTACCCACCGTTATCGGGCTTTTCTTTACCTATGCTGGGTTAGAAGGGATGCTCTTTGGTACCGTTCTCCCTCTTTTTGCTCAAGAATTTGGAGGGCAGGTGATATGGGCTGCATTTGGTGGTGCTGCTGTTGTATTTACCATGGCTATGCTATACGGTATTTGGACTCGTTCCGACTTAACTAGCATGGGAAGGATTCTTTCCTTTGGTCTTATTGGTTTAATTGTTCTGAGCGTAATTGCTTTGGTACTCTCTTTTTTCGTTCCTGTAACATTTTTACAAGTCGTGATTAGTTGGGTTGGATTAGTGCTATTTGTAGGATTAACCGCCTATGATGCGCAAACAATTCGGGCTATGAGCTTACAGGCTGATGTACGATCTGTAGCCTCTTATAAGCTATCCATGATCATGGCATTGAAAATGTATATCAACGTCATTATGATCTTTTGGTACCTACTACAAATTTTTGCGAATTCTTCTTCCAATCGCAGATAATATCGGTTCCATCCTCATATCTGCCACCAGATATGAGGATATATTTTTTCATAAAAATAGAGTTTCTTCTTTATTCGACTGTGACAGACTTAGCTAAGTTGCGGGGTTGATCAATTTCGCAACCACGACAGCGTGCTATTTCATACGCAAGAAGTTGTGTAACCACAGTTACGAGAATCGGAGCCAATTCATCTCGAGTGCGCGGCACATACAAGAGATCATCTGCCATAGGGACCTCCTCATCCTCAAATGCAATGGCTAACACGCGTCCATCTCGAGCCTTCACTTCACGCAAGTTGCTTTTCATCTTAGCCACTGTAAACGCGTCGCATAAACAGGCGACTGTTGGGCAGTCCTCATCAATCAAAGAAATGGGGCCATGCTTCATTTCACCTGCTGCATATCCATTTGCATTGATGTAGGCAATCTCTTTCAGCTTCAGAGCTCCTTCTAACGCTGTGGGGAACATGTAACGACGTCCAAGGTAGAAAAAATTTTGATACGATGCATAGTCTTGTGCGATCTGCTGAATCTGCTGTCGACGAATCAAAATGGTCTCTATTTGAGAAGGTAATGCTATCAAATCCTTCACAAAATGTTGCCCCTCATCTAGACTCCGACCACGCATACGTCCCAGTTTTAGAGCAATCAATGCTAGGACTGCTAGTTGACTAGTGAATGCTTTGGTAGAAGCAACCCCAATCTCAGGTCCTGCTCGAAGAAATAAGGTTGCATCGACTTCACGAGCTAACGTGGAATTTTGGGCATTACAAATACCTACAATAGCAGCTCCTTTTTCTCGCAACTCTCGCATTGCTGCCAATGTATCTGCTGTTTCTCCAGACTGACTGATTGCAATGACTAATGTCGCATCAAAAATGATAGGGTTTCGGTATCGAAATTCCGAGGACACTTCCACTTGCACAGGAATTCGAGCCCATTCTTCAATCATTTGCGCACCAATTAAGCCAGCGTGGTATGAACTACCGCAGGCCAAAATAATAATCCTATCAATTTTACGCTGTGCAAAGTCTATTTCATCAAAGATCGCATTACCTTGAGACTCGGAGAAGCGAGAGAGTAGTGCATGACGCAAAGTTTTGGGCTGTTCAAATATTTCTTTGATCATATAGTGTGGGTATTCCCCTCTAGAAATATCCTCAAGCCCATGACCTAATGATTCCGTTGTTTTGGCAATGGGCATCAGCTCTGCATCAAATACAGAAATACAGCCTGCTTCCACTTTTGCTAATTCACAGCCATGCAGATAGATCACATCTCTTGTGTAGGCCAGGAATGCATTTGGATCGGAAGCTACAAAGGTTTCTTGATGCCCTATACCCAAGCAAAGAGGACTCTCTTTCGCTGCTACGATCAGGCAATCTGGATGAGCTTTATGTAATACTGCAATCGCAAAGGCTCCGTGTAATTTAGGTACAACACGTTGCACAGCTACAAGAAGATCTCCTCGATACTCTCGACCTATCCACTGGGCAATGACTTCCGTATCGGTTTCTGAGGAGAATCGAATACCTTGCGACTCCAACTCTTGGCGTAACACTTCAAAATTCTCAATAATGCCATTATGGACGACAACAAGCTGGTTTGCAGCATCAAACAAGGGATGCGCATTCCGCTCATGTGGTTTGCCATGGGTCGCCCAACGAGTATGTGCTACTGCTAAGTGCGCGGTGCATTGTTCTGTATCTAGAATTTGTTTCAGATCGGCGACTTTACCTGTCTGCTTTCTGACATACAATTCTCCATCAATCCAAGCTGCGATCCCTGAAGAGTCATATCCTCGGTATTCTAGATGCTGAATGCCCTCCATAACAATTTGAATGGCATTTCGATCCCGTCTCTTACCTATGTATGCTGCAATGCCACACACTGATCAACCTCGTCTTGAATACTTTGAGCTAAGAGATCACAGTAGTTACTGACTTGCTCCAATTGCTCCCCTTCTACCATGACACGACAGAGATTCTCCGTACCAGAATAACGAAGAACCACACGCCCTCTACCAGTAAGTAGCTGTTCTATTTCTCGTAGAATGCCTTGAGATTGCTGCAATTGTTCTAATGGGATTTTTTGCCCTACTGGGACATTCCGAATAACCTGAGGGTATTTCACAAAACAATTTGCTAATTCCCGTAAGGACTTCTGTGTATCCTGCATGATATTCAGAACCTGCAATCCAGCTACGATACCATCCCCTGTTGTACTATGAGCGCGAAAAATAAGATGTCCACTCTGCTCACCGCCTAATGCAGCTTGTTGATCCATCATCATCTGAAGGACATGACGATCTCCTACCTTAGCAATACACACTTCGATGCCCAGGGATTCTAAATACCTCACCAGCCCTAAATTACTCATAGGTGTCAAGACTACTCGCTTATATGGTAGTTGACCTTTCTTCAGAAGATGGGTAGCACAAATTGCTAAAATTTGATCACCATCTACCAAAGAACCCGCTTCATCCACCATTTGAATGCGGTCGCCATCTCCATCAAAGGCAAGCCCCACAGTGGCCTTCTCCGCTAGGACTCTATTTCGCAGCACAGTGGGATATAGAGCTCCGCATTGGTGGTTAATATTCACACCATTTGGATGATCCCCTTCTACATATACTTGAGCACCTAGTTCCCAAAACACAAGGGGAGCTACTCGATAGGTGGCACCATGGGCACAATCCAATACAATACGCATGCCACCCAAATTTTGACCTTTAGGAATCGATCCTTTGACATGCTCAATATATCGACCTGCAACATCATCAATGCGTTGGTTGCTACCAATTTCTTGATCCTCAGGGACAGGGCCAAAATCATTCTCAAAGATAATACGCTCTAATTCCTGTTCCAAGGCGTCAGAAAGTTTGCAACCAAAAGAATTAAAAATCTTAATTCCATTATCATAGAATGGATTATGCGAGGCAGAAATCATGATCCCTGCTGCAGCTCGATATGCTGTCGTAATAAAGGCTACACCCGGGGTTGGCAAGGGTCCCACCATCAGAGCATCTATCCCGACAGAACACAGCCCTGCTAAGATTGCATTCTCAAAGAAATAGCAAGATCGGCGTGTGTCTTTGCCCACTACCACACGATGGCGCCCTTTTTGTTGGCGACAGAGTAACACGCCTAGAGCCTTACCTAGCGCTAGGGCCATCTCCGGCGTAGTTGGGTAGTGGCCGGCACGCCCACGAATCCCATCCGTTCCAAACAATCGCTTCATGTGGCAGAAGATATCAGGTTATAGATAGAGACGCTAGTTGAAATTTATGATCATCTCAGGTATGAAGATTGGGTAGGATAGCATCGCCATCGGAAAGTCCATTCTTCTATGTCTTTTGATCAAAAAAAAGAACCTAAATACTATCCATTTGAAGCCCATCAGATCCACCCCCAGCGCTTGGATCCAAATGCTCTTTTTGTTTTGAAAAAGCTTCAAGAGGCCGGTCATATCGCCTATTTAGTCGGTGGTGGCGTGCGCGATCTTCTCATGGGTCGTAAACCCAAAGACTTTGATATTTCGACTTCAGCCTTACCTGAAGAAGTAAAAAAACTGTTTCGCAATTCTCTTCTAATTGGTCGACGATTTCGATTAGCTCATGTACGGTTTGGGAATCAGATTATTGAAGTCTCTACCTTTCGTTCTGGAGACCCTACAGATTCAGAATTGATTATCAAAGATAATCTGTGGGGAACACCTACTGAAGATGTGTTGCGACGTGACTTCACAATGAATGGCTTATTCTATGATCCTACGAACCAAATGGTGATCGATTACGTAGATGGATTTGAGGATTTGAAAAAGCATATGCTTCGCTGCATTGGTACTCCAGAAATTCGTTTTCGACAAGACCCGGTACGGATGATCCGTCTTCAGAAATTTCGTGCCCGTTTCGGATTCCATGCCGACCCACAAGCTTTAGAAGCGGTGGAACTCTGTCGTCATGAAATTAAAAAAAGTGCCCCAGCAAGAGTGCTTGAAGAGCTATTCCGCATGTTAGAATCTGGCGCTTCGGAAGATTTTTTTCGTCTACTTGTTCAGTCTCAAATTCTACATATTTTATTTCCAGAATGGGCTTTGCACTTTGATTCACCCTTGGGAGAACGGTTATACCATTATCTTAAAGGAGTGGATCAACTCAATACCCGTGGCCATTTTCGCACATTAGATCGAGGTATTTTAACTGCTGCCCTCATCTTTCCAATGGTAGAGCACCAAATCCTCCAAGCGACAGAATCCTTATCCCTGAATGAAATTATGGTGCTAACAGAAACTCTGATTGAGACCTTGCTGTTCCAACCTGCTAAATATTTTCCTCGTCGATTACGGATGGATGCATTAGCGATTATTTGTCTACAATACCGACTTACCCCCCTCAAGAAGCGCAAGACTCCCGCATCTCGTATTATGAAGCAACGCCTCTTTCCAGCCGCATTGACTTTTTTAAAATTACGAGCTTTATTGGAGCCTACCTGGCAAAAATCGTATGAATTCTGGAAAAAAAGCTCACACCATGATGACACCTGATCTTTCTGTTGTCATCCCCGCCTATAATGAAGAGGCCTGTTTAGGATCTCTTCTCGACGAGCTTGCACCTGTCTTACAGAAATTATCGGTACGCAGCGAGATTCTTGTGGTAGATGACGGATCTACGGATTGTACTGCCCAAGTCATTCTAGAAAAAAAAAGAGACTACCCTCATCTTCACTTGATTCGTTTGGCAAAAAACTGTGGCCAGTCTGCTGCCTTTGCTGCGGGGTTTCGTGCAGCTCGAGGGATCTGGATCCTAACGCTAGATGCTGATGGCCAAAACCCTCCCTCCGAGATTGCAAAATTATGGGATCATCGCAACGATGCCGATCTTATTGTAGGGTGGAGGCAACAACGAAAAGATCCTTGGACGAAACGGTGGATCTCACGCATCGCGAACCCATGTCGTCGCTGGTTATGTCAAGATGGGGTTCATGATACGGGCTGTTCGTTAAAATTATTTCGTGCTACGGCTCTCCATTCCATTCCTTTGTACCGAGGGATGCACCGCTTCTTTCCAGCCCTATTTTGCATCGCAGGATTCCACGTCGTGGAAGTTCCCGTATCTCATGCGCCAAGGATAGGAGGAAAAAGTAAATACCACCTACTTAACCGATCGCTCTCCCCTCTCTATGATTTATTCGTAGTATATTGGATGCGTAAGCGATGGATTCGCTATGAAGTCCTACCTGGACAGGATGCTTCGTGAGCTTAGCCCTCTTTGCTGCAGAACAAAGTGGTGAGCAGCTTGCTGTAGGTCTTTTGTCTCGTCTTCAACGACCTGCATTTGGAATGGGTGGAACCTTATTAGAAGAGGCTGGTTTAGAATGTATTGCTCGTCCCCCTCATGTTATGGGCATCTTAGAGGTTGCCCCTGAACTACCGAAGATTTGCCGCACATTTTATACGATGCAAAAAGCCATTCTACAACGCAATCCCTCTGTAGTGATTACCGTGGATTCCCCTGCTTTGTTTCTACCTCTCCATCGATGGTTGCGTCGCCGTGGATACCGAGGAAAACTCATCCATTGGGTCTCTCCATCCGTATGGGCATGGCGATCTTCTCGCATTCGTGGCATGGCTAAGACATTAGATTTATTAATCTGTTTGCTTCCATTTGAATCCTCGTATTACCAGCCTTATGGGCTACCAACCCTTACGATTGACCATCCCTTAGCGCATCACATTCTGACTCAAGAAGTCTATGCAGAGCCTAAGGAACCAATCCTAGCTCTCTTTCCCGGGAGTCGTCCTTCGACGATACGCACTCATCTACCCATCCTTTTAGAAGCTGCTCGTTCCTTCCCTCATTTGCAACCCGTAGTCTGTTTAGCAAGAGAGTCGCTGCGCAACGCGTTACCTGCAGGCATCAAAACAATCGATTCCACAAATCGATATCATCTATTACGAAAAGCCCAAGGAGCTTTAGCAACTATGGGAACGATCGCGTTAGAGTGTGCTCTACAAGGTACTCCCACTGTAGCGATATATCAACCTCATCCAACCACGTTTTGGATGGGACGATCTCTATTTCGAATTTGTTTACCTCACTTTGCTCTGCCTAATCTGATGTTACAGAAAGAGCTCATTCCTGAGCACGTGCATCCCTGTGTACAACCGGTAGCTATTGCACATTCCCTGCGCCGTATCTGGGATCGTCCTCATGTATTCGACGCACTCGTACACACATTACGTGGACAATTTTCCCTGATTACGTCTCCCTTCGACGTAGTTACAGAACGAGTTATACAGTTCCTGTAGCAAGGAAATCAGACTCGTAGGCCTAGGAAGGGGAAAATTCCGACTTCAATATGTTGAGGATATCCTGCTCTACGAAATGTATGGCTCCTCGAATACCATTCGCTAAGGCCGTACGATTCGAATGCCCATGGCATTTCACGATAATTCCATCGACACCACACAGGAACCCCCCTGGCTGTTTGTCATAATTGAATTTCTCTTGAAAATGGCGCAAAATGGGAAGACTTTGTTCTGGAAAATGAGCATATATATATTCAATGAAGAAGGAAGAGACTCCTTCCACAGTTTTAAGGAACACATTGCCGGTAAACGCATCGGTGACCATCACATCGACCTCTCCATCGAACACAGAACGACCTTCAATATTTCCTAAAAAGCAATCTCCAAAATGATCTTGCAGAAGGCGATAGGTCTCTTGTACTTCCTTGGTCCCCTTACGTTCTTCAACACCAATATTCAGCAACCCTACGCGAGGATTCGGAATGCCATGAAGAAGGCGACGTAGTAGGGATCCCATGCGAGCGTAGTCAAGTAATTGTTGAGGAGAAGGGCCAATATTGGCGCCGACATCCAGTACAACAACCCCATGGCCCCCATTGGGCATCACAACAAGAAGAGCTGGGCGTTGAATCCCTCCTATGGGCTCTAATTGCAACATGGATGTCGCAACCAATCCCCCTGTGTTACCTGCTGAAACTAGGGCATCCAATTTACGCTCTCGGACCATATGCACGCCCAAGACCATAGAGGCGTTGCGTTTCTTGCGAACAGCCCAAAGGGGGGATTCCCCCATTTCAATCACTTCAGGAGCTATAACGGTAGAAAAAGAGGCTTGTTGGGACAAAAGGTCTGCTGTAGCAGCATCACATATGGGAACCAACTCAACAGATGGGTACTCAGATGCAACTTCCAGAATTGCATCAAAGAAATAATTAGGAGAGCGATCGCTCCCCATTAAGTCGATCCCAATACGCATGAGTCATCTATTTTGCAGCATCAGTCCGGACCCATCGATCCCGGTAATGGCCACAAGCTGGACATGCATGATGTGGGATACAAGGGGTATTGCAATGCGTACAAGAATCCACACGCTTTGGTTTTTTCGCATGATGGGCTCTTCTAGAATTCTTTCTTGCATTCGAGCTGCGGTTTCGGGGAACGGCCATGGTTATTCTCCTTGGGATAGGTAACGGTTTATTTCCTTTCGCTCGGGACAAACTCCAAAGCTACACTCCACGCAATGGGGCAATTCTAACAGCAATCCTTCCCGAATCATCCCTTGCATCTGAAACACTCCAGACCGCAATTCATTCAGAGACTGATTATGCATCAATTCCGGAGTTTTCAACTCCACAGTGACCCACTCACCACATACACGGCAAGGCATTTGCACTCGAGTGGCAGCCCGTATGGAAAGACAGAATTCACCATCTACCACCTCGGCCTCCCCCGATACGCAAACTGGATCTTGAAACCGAAGTTCTGCTTCCGAGAGGTCCATCAATTCTGGACCTAAGGTCTCAGAGATCACCTCTTTCCTGCCTTCACCCAGGCGGTGAACGAAAATCTTTAGTCGATCGCCTTCCATATAACGGGAGCGCCAATTCTAAAGGAACCCTCTTTTTCCTTCAACTTTTTACCTACTCTGCTTATAGTGGCAGGTCAGGCATCCTCTATTTAGGGGCGATGCCAACAATTCTGACCCCCTCTCCCCCACTCTATTGGGGGAATAGAATCAAAGAGAAAGGTTCCCATGGAAAACACAATTTTATTGAATATAGAATCCAAAGAGACACGGTATGCTCATTTGGTCAATGGTAAGCTCGTGGATCTCATGTTTGAAAGAAAACGATCGCGTCAATTGACTGGTAATATTTACCGAGGTCGGGTTACCAACATTTTACATAATATTCAATCGGCATTTATTGATATTGGAGAATCTGAAAACGGTTTTATCCATATGTCGGACATCTTGGAAAATAAGAAAAAATTTGAACAAATGTTTGATGTAGAAGTGTCCGCTGAAGAAGTACCGGAACCTTCTCCATCCGTGGATATTGAACAGGCTCTGCAAATTGATCAACCAGTCCTCGTACAAGTCATCAAGGAACCTATTGGCTCAAAAGGCGCACGATTGACATCAAACGTTTCTGTTGCAGGACGATATTTGGTCATGTTTCCCAATTCTACTCATCGTGGAATTTCAAAAAAAATCGACAACAAAGCACATAGAGAACGTTTAAAAAAATTATTACAATCCTTTGAACTACCTTCCAAAATGGGTCTCATTTGCCGCACTGCTAGTATTTATGCTACGGATGAACAATTAATCGAGGAGGTGAATGAGCTTCATACCATTTGGATGGAGATTATGTCGAAGTTCCAACAATCCGCCTCGGGAACCCTATTATATGAAGACTCTGATCTCATTAAGCGAGCGGTATTAAATGCGATTGACCGCAAATTCGATCGACTATTGGTTGATGATTATCATACCTACCAAACTTGTCGATCTCTGCACCAACGTTTTGGGGGTGATCAAACTCTGCGTATCGAATTCTATCGCGATCGCGTGCCTATGTTTGAGCGTTTTAATGTAGAAAAAGAGATTGATCGAGCTTCTCGACGCAAAGTCTGGTTGCCTAGTGGAGGGTATCTATACTTTGACCGTACGGAAGCCATGCATACGATCGATGTGAACTCAGGCAGAAGCTCTAATGCGGAAGGGGATGTAGAAAAAACGCTCTTATACATTAATTTAGAGGCAGCAGAAGAGATTGCGCGCCAGCTACGACTGCGCAATATTGGGGGGCTGATCATTATTGATTTTATTGATATGCGCACTTCGAAATATCAAAAAAAGGTCCTATCAAAACTCAAAGAATGTTTAAAAGATGACCCAGCTAAGGGATCCATTCTGGATATGAGCGAATTTGGATTAGTGGAAATGACCAGACAGCGAAGTCGAGAATCTCTATTTCAAACGCTCTTTACCTCTTGCCCTTATTGCAACAGCAATGGGGTCATTAAATCCCACGAAAGTATTGTAATAGAAATCGAGCGAGGATTAAAAAAATTAGCAGAAGGACAACAACATTTTGGAATTACCCTTGTGATTCATCCTCAATTAGAGCAATATATTGACAGGGGAGAAGATCGCGAGGAACTACAATCCTTGGCAGAGAAATTAAAGATGTCGTTAGATTTTCAAACTTCTGATTTATTACATCTCAACGAATACTTATTTTATTCTTCTGTAACGAATGAGTTAATCTTATCGTAATCCATGAACGTTGTAGAAAAAATAGAAACAGGAGTTCGTTCGGGCATCATTTCTCGGCGATGTGGAGATCTGTTTTCTGGATTATATCATTCCTATATCAGCACACTCTCTGCTGCACAGATTGATCTTTCAGACCACTTACCTTTATTTTCCATCTATCTAGATAAGGTCTTAGAGCAGATTCAGCATCCTTTTTCTTTTGACCTTTACCATCGAAAAATTCGCGTTCCATTCGACCATTACCGATTTGGTATCGAGCTCTTCAAACCCCTTGTGGATTTTCACGCTTCCCAGCTCCTCTATCCAGAAAGATTACAAGAAATAACTCACTATCTCGATCAAGGCGAGAACGTGGTATGGTTAGCGAACCACCAAACTGAGGTTGATCCTGCATTGCTTCATATGTTCTTGGAGCGACTATGTCCCCAACATGCCGCGGATATCATTTTTGTTGCTGGCGAGAGAGTCTTAATTGATCCCATCGCGATACCCATTAGCCTAGGCTGCGATCTGCTCTGTATTTATTCTAAGCGATACATCGACCATCCTCCGGATCGTAAGGAAGAAAAAATGCGACATAACCAGAGGACGATGAAACGGATGGCTGAGCTTTTGCAAGAGGGAGGCAAATGGATTTATGTGGCTCCTAGTGGGGGGCGTGATCGTATGAATGAACAAGGAAAAATTCGTCCAGCTCCCTTTGATCCTGCGAGTGTGGAGATGTTCCGTTTGATGGCTCGTCAAGCCGAGCCTCGCACACATTTTTATCCCTTATCCTTAAAAACATATCATATTCTACCTCCTCCAAAAACGATTGAAATTGAACTGGGAGAACCTAGAATTGTCTCCTATGGGCCCGTGCATCTAGCCTTTGGAGCTGAGGTCGATTTATCTATGGAGTTGCCCGGCGATCGTCATGCGCAACGTATCGAACGCACACGGCGTGTGTTTGCCCAACTCTTGGACGATTATGATACGCTACCGGAGAGTATGGCATGAAATATTTTGGGGGAATGGTCTTCTTGTCACTGTATTGGTTATCTGTGGCATTCGCTGAGGCTACTCCGATTCCTGATGAATCGACTTTGCGTATTCAGACGCCTGCTGGTGAGGCGAGAACATGGAGAAAACTGCGTTTAGAGAATGGGTTAGAGGCGCTGATCATCTCCGATTCAGAATCAGAGCGAGTAGGGGCAGCACTGGCAGTGTGTGTGGGCTCTTGGCAGGACTTGCCTGATTACCCGGTTATGGTTTATTTTGTAGAACATCTGCTATTTTTAGTAA
>CAYLUD010000026.1:0-23775 GCA_964386785.1 uncultured bacterium
TGGCAGAGCATCCGACTTGTAATCGGACGGTTGAGGGTTCAAGTCCTTTCTCCAGCAATCGATGGGGGTGTCGCATAGTGGCCTATTGCATCGGACTGTAAATCCGACGGCTCGCGCCTTCGCTAGTTCGAATCTAGCCACCCCCATTCTTTTGAACGATGCTTATGATTCTGGATCGTTATCAAGTGTGTTCTCGCTATCCGGCTTGCTGACAACACAAAAATCTGATACCATCTTTTCTAGATTACGGCGTTGTAGTTGTTTGACATAGAATTCTTATTAGCTACTCATAAAAAACTACGACTTAAGATTTAGCTAACTTAAAAGGAGAACTTAAACATCATGATGACGCATGTATTTTTTTTGATTACCTCATTAAGTCTTTCTCTACCGATAGCTGCCGATGCAATCCGCACTCCCTTAGAACAGAAACTACCTCAAGCTTACTCCATAGAAACTCTATGCGACTTGTTACCGGATAACTCCCAAATTCGTGCTCTTACTACACGCTTAATTCATGAGTGGGAAGCCTACAAAGCATCTGGAAATAAAAATTTCGAAATAGATGCGCTCATTCTAGCGATTATTTATGGCGCCGAGAAACACCATGGGCAAAAGCGAAAAGATGCCGCAGGCACTCCTTACATCATACATCCGTTACAGGTTTGCTACAACCTTTGGGATATTGGCCAAGTACGCAACTCCAACATCCTAATCTCCTCGATTTTGCACGATAGTCTTGAAGATACGGATGCAACCGAGAGTGAAATTGAGAAATATTTTGGCAAGAGAGTGTGTGAGACAATTAAAGAGGTTTCCAATGATCCCAATCTAGACACCAATGCAAACAAGCAACGACAAATAGACCACGTTCCTCTTATGTCTCAGGATGCACGTCTTCTCAAACTGGCAGACAGGTTAGCGAATATTGTTGATTTACGCACCCCCCCTCCCTCCTGGAATACGGAAAAAGTGGATGGTTATTTCACGTGGGGAGAGAAGTTATTAACAGCGCTAAGGGGGACTAATGCAAACTTAGAAGCTGCCCTTGAAAAAGAAATTAAAAATCATCAAGACGCTAAGGCGACCTCCTTATGTCCGATAACGGAACAGTCTTAGTCTGTAATATGGTGGCTGTCAAATTGGCTACTTGATCTGCCAAGCGATAAGCCTCATTAGGCAAGAGATCTCCCCTGCTTTTCCATCCTAGGCTTGCAGGTTAAAGAGTGTAGACTCTTCGGGGGTCAGCAAGAAAAATGACTATGATTTTTTTTTGCTGTTGCATACGTGATGCGAACAGCTATTGCATGGAGAGATTTCCCAAGTCATTATGGTTCTTGGCGTACAATGTACACTCGTTTTAAAAGATGGAGTGAATCGGGATGGTTTTGGAAATTGTTACACATGCTACAAGCAAAAAAATGAATGAACGTGAATTTTACTTGGATTGATAGCACTACAATTGTTGTCCATAGACATGGTTCTGGGGATCTTAAAAAAAGGCTATCAACTGATTGGTCGAGGACGGAAGAGATTAAGTACCAAAGTTCATTTATCTATTTCAATAGGTGGAATTCAAATTATTTGTTTATACTGGAGTCAACGCCTTGATATGAAAATATTTCCAAAACTATGGGAATTAGGAAAATGGTCTGGAATTCAATACATCATCGCAGATAAAGCAGTTTACCAGACTGTCAATTTAAAAATCCATTACTTGGATAGGTTCCCACACTGAACGAATACTATATTTTTATTGCAAATAATTGTTTTTTTGAAACAAAATATATGTTAATTAAAACTTTACCAAAGTTGCAAGCATGCCTACAATTCAAATAATTACAGATCGTAAAGAAATCCAGCTTAATTCTGAATGGTCTCAGGTAAACAAAATATATAGTGCATCCTTTATTGTGGATCAAAATGGTAACAAGGTAGGTTCTGACTATCAAGGCCGTCAATATCGGATCATTGAAAAATGGGAGCGTCCTTTTTCTAGCCTAGAACGATTTGGCAGAGGTTTATTGGGTGTTGTTGCTGTTATTTGTACCCTCTGTTTTGCTCTGTTCTCAAAGTCGACAAGAAATTTATTTATACAGTCTCATGACAACATTCGCTTTGCTATTGATATATCCGCACAAAATGAAACAAGCCGAACCCAATTACGGGAAAGAGCACCAATGTCTGAAGAGCAGATACAGAAAATAAAGCAAATATTACCGTGGGTGTTGGAAAATAAGACGTCAAAACACTCTCGTGAAATAGAGATTCCCGAAAAAAGTAAGGAAGAAGAAGATATAACATGGCACTTAAGCCAATCAGCACATTACGTATTTAGTCTAAACAGTATTCCTGGTATTATTTTTAAGCTTGACTCCCCATCCTGTTCCGCCTCTAATGACGAGCTCACTATGGAAAAGCGCTACGATAACATAGTACGCGCGGAAACAATTGTTCGTAATTTCAATTTGGAAAAACTGTATATTCCAGGAGCACAGAAGCTTGATATAACAATAGGCAACAAAACGTATGCTGTTTTAGCAGAACAAAAAGTTAACATTAATCCTAATGAAGGTTATCAAGAGCATTTTTTTTACAAAAAATCAAAAGAACTCAATCTAGCCTTTGAGCAACTTGCCGTTTTTATCTGTCAAACAGGTTATTGTGACGTTACATGGCGCAATAATCCAATCTTGATGAGTCCCCAGCCCCAGGATAGCAGTGCAAACTACACAATTGCCCTTCTAGATCTTGAGCATATGAACAAACCAGAATCTGGCTTATTTGGAACCTGGTGTACGAGAGGTCTAGTTAGATGTGGTACCAAAGAACAAGCAACGATCGTGCTATCGGTGGCCCAGCGGTGTGGTATATCGACTCAAAGTTTTCAATCAGCGCTTGATACTAGACAAAAAGAAATAGCAGATTGGGAACAGCGAGAAACTTTCTATAAAGAACACAAGATTGAAAATGGAAATGAAAAAATTGAATTAGATAC
Organism: uncultured bacterium; assembly: GCA_964386785.1. Taxonomy (GTDB): domain Bacteria; phylum Chlamydiota; class Chlamydiia; order Chlamydiales; family JAAKFR01; genus SZAS-3. Next base: position 2,999 of record CAYLUD010000026.1, read on the forward strand.
ACAAAAACTTGATTTTACTGACTCCTGCACAACTAAAGACAAGAATTCAATTAGCAATGTGGCGCAATTGATTATTACAAATCTCAACAAGGAGATTGACTCCTCCGAAACAGAAGATGCTATTCACTCGCGCAGGTATATGTACATCGATATAACTGACACTGAAGGAGTATTCTGGACGTTTACAAAAACAATTGGAACAGATAAAAATGTAAAATTGTCGCAATTGGAATACGCCCTAAAGGAATTAAAAAGATTAGGACTTATCTATAATTTTGTGGACATAAATCAAAATGGATACCAAATACAAGCTTAATTATCTGGCTATTTTTGATTGTAAAATTTTCATTAGCTGATTTTTAATACAAACCGGATCAATCAGAGAACTAAACTTATTGGATTTTCTAATAACTCTTTGAGTGTTTTAAGAAATCGAGCTGCCCCTGCACCATCGATCACTCGATGGTCCGCTGAAAGGGTCACTACGATTTGTGGCGACGGGACCACAGACCCTTGTTGCAGAGAGTACCCCTTATGAATTGCTCCTACCGCAAGAATAGCTCCTTGAGGTGGGTTAATTACCGCGGAGAACTCAGGGATCCCATACATTCCAAGATTGGAGACAGAAAAACTACCACCTAAATACTCTTCTTCTTTGAGTTTGCCCTCCTTGGCTCTTTGGGCCAAGGAGCGGATTTCTGTGGCAATCTGACCCAGGTTCTTATAATCGGCATGTCGTACGATTGGGGTAATCAGCCCCCCTTCGACAGTGACAGCAACCGATATATCTACAGTTTGATACTGGATGAGCGTATGGTTTTCGACATGAAATCCCACATTGACATCGGGATGATGGCGCAGCGCCAATGCTACAGCGCGCACAATACAATCATTGTAGGATACTTTAAGATGCACTGTCTGCAACTGTTCTTTACAAGCTATCAATGGCGCTGCATCGATCTGTTGTTTCAGATAAAAATGAGGAATTTCCTGTTTAGAAAATTGCAGTCGCTCTGCAATAGCCTTACGCATGGGAGACAAGGGGCGTTCCAGATAACTACCTGCAGGATGCTGAGGGCTCTCTATTCTACCAAACGTAACAATACCTAACGGCTGTGCTCGACAGAGATCTTCACTAACGATTCGGCCCCCTGGTCCACTTCCCTGAACTGTGGAAAGATCCATCTGCTGTTCTTTTGCTAATTTTTTAGCTAGAGGAGAAGCTTTCACGCGACTTCCTGCCTGCAGATTCTTGGGTGGAAGAGAAGAGACGGGAGGGGATGGTACATAACGGTGGGTATGACGAGGTTTCGGAATGCGTTCGACTGTATCGACAATAGGATTCTCTGATAGATTTTGTTCTACAACTGGAGGAGCGAGTACCAGTTTAGCCAGCTCACTTTCTATATCTTCATTTGGATCAGAAGACACAATGGCAAAGGGAGTATAGATTGTCGCGCCACTTCCTTCGGCGATCAGGCGCTTACGTAACCATCCCTCATCCAGAGCGGCATACTCGATCGTTGCCTTATCTGTTGCAATATCTACGAGGATGTCCCCAGCAGCTATCCATTCCCCTTCTCGTTTCCGCCAGCGAGCGATCGTACCTTCTTCCATGGTGGGCGACAACTTAGGTAGGGTCAGGGTTTGCAACATGGTTACCTCAATAATACACGTATGGATTCAAGAATTCTTTCAGGATTAGGTAACGTAGCAGCCTCTAATATTTTGGAATAGGGCATCGGGGTTTCTTTCTGACAAATTCTCAAGATGGGAGCATCTAGATCATCAAAACAGTGCGTAGAAAGCTGATATCCGATCTCTGCCGCAACGCCTGCAAACATATGGCCCTCCTCAACAATCAAACAGCGATGAGTTTTTTGCACGGATTGCATCAATGTGGAAAGATCTAAAGGTTTGATGGTACGCAAATCAATGAGTTCTACAGAAATGCCTTCTACAGCTGCAACTTGAATGGCTGCAGAACAGGCCGTCATCATACGACCATACGAAATGAGGGTTAGATCCTTGCCCTGTCGTATAACCTGAGCTTTTCCTATGGGAATGAGATGGTCGCTACCTTCAGGAACTTCCCCTTTTTTATTGTAATCGAGCTCACTCTCTAAAAAGAGAACGGGGTTGTTATTACGAATCGCAGCCTTTAATAACCCTTTGGCATCACTCGGTGTGCTCGGCGCTATGACAAGTAGTCCTGGAAAATTTGCATACAACGCCTCTACACAATGAGAATGTTGACTTGAGACCTGCGCAGCTGCGCCATTAGGTCCTCGAAATACAATAGGAACAGAAAATCGCCCTCCAGACATATAATACATTTTAGCGGCATTCGAAATAATCTGATCTGCTGCCACGAAACTAAAATTCCAACTCATAAACTCCACAATAGGACGCAGTCCTGTGAGCGCAGCTCCGATGGCGAGACCTGCAAATCCGTTTTCACTAATGGGAGTATCGATTACCCGTTCGGGTCCAAATTTTTGCAATAACCCCTTGCTCACTTTGTAAGCACCCTGATACTCCGCTACCTCTTCTCCTAGGAGGATCACTCGAGGGTCTCTTGTCATCTCTTCGTCGATGGCTTGACGTAAGGCTTCACGTAGATCAAGGAGCATAGATCCCCTCTTCTAATGTAGCGATTTCTGGCCATGGGCTCGACTTAGCATATGCAATTGCATCCAATACTTCTTGCTTTGCTTCAGCTTCTAGAGTTTGATACTGCGCATCCTCGATTTCTAATACCTGTCTCATTTTGATGATTGGGTCTTGCTGAAGAATACGCTCCATATCGCCTGCAGTACGGTATAAGCCGGGATCCGAAATCGAGTGACCTCGAAACCGTTCGCAATGACATTCAATTAACATGGGTTTCCCTGTCTGGAGGATCTTCTCATAAGCGTAGGTGAATCCATCATAACAATTTAAAAAATCCATCCCATCTAATGAGAACCCTTCTATTCCATAACTTTGCGCCTGTAATTCCGCAATGTGTGGTGTGCATATAGCTCGATGCACTGCGGTCCCCATACCCCACTGGTTGTTTTCAATAATATACAAAACGGGCAAGTCCCATAACGATGCCAAATTGATCGCTTCATGGAAAGCTCCTTGCGCAACGGCCCCCTCACCTAGAAAACAAACGGAAATACTCTTCTGTTTTAGGTATTTGATGGAAAATGCCGCGCCAGCAGATATCGGCAGATGTCCTCCAACAATAGCAAATCCCCCTAACAAGCGATCCGCATACAAATGCATAGATCCACCACGTCCCAAAGCGTTTCCAGTCGCTTTACCAAAGAGTTCGGCCATTAATGACTTAGGACTAGCACCTAGAAGGAGGGCAAGCGCATGACAACGATAGGTTGTTGCAAACCAATTATCTGGTCCCATTGCTGCAAGAGCAGCAGTCTGAATTGCTTCCTGTCCAATATAGGTATGGTAAAAGCCACCAATCCAGCCCTGTTGATAACAAGCTTCCCCTCTCAATTCGAACTGTCGGATGAGGACCATAGCTCGAAGCCATTTCATCAATGACTCTTTACCCAATTTATGGATCAAATCCTGAGGTGGATACCTACAAAAAAATTGATGCGACATGGAGCGGTCATTTAATCAGAAGGTCTATTTTTGCCAAATCATTTTATCTACAGATCTCTTCTTTTGGGTAGTCTGGAATCATATTTTCCTCCTGTTTTCTGATTCCAAATGCTGACTGCACGAGCATATAGCATCCATTTAAACGGCTATTTCTATTTCATCCTGTACATCGGGGGATGGAGATCAGTACCCATGCATTCCGCATAATATACCAGAGAAGACGACCGGATATCAGGGCTGCCCTGGTATTTCTTTTAAGAGAAAAGTTATGGATTTGCTAGATTGTTCCCTTGCAATCTCTATGCGATATAGGCCACGCTGCTACACCTGGAACTATCGCTCCGTATTTGTGTAGTGTATAAGGGCAGTGCTTGATTGGTTCTTTGTGTGGCAAACCAACCCATCTAGTGTATAGTACATCCTCTACATATGCAGAGGAAGAGGGTGAAACCTTCATGTGGAAATCTTTAGTATATGTATCACGAACGGGGGCCTGTGATTATATGGGAGGTCGAACATGAGGGATATTGCATGGCATCATGGAATGAATTTGTCTATCACAACCTCTCCATGGAACGATTCTGTACCTCGTGCTTGGATTGTAGATGAGGCTCTAGCTCTCCGTGCAGCACCCTATCTGAAGAACGAACTCTGTGTGCAAATTCAAGGGGGAGAATCCTGCAAAACGCGACAACACAAAGAGAGATTAGAAGATTGGTTATTACAACATTCCTTTCCTAGACACGGGACACTTGTGGCCGTTGGTGGGGGCTCGATCAGCGATCTAGTTGGATGTGTAGCAGCTACCTATTTACGTGGAATCTCTTACATTACTGTTCCCACTACACTGCTAGGAATGATTGATGCCTCTATTGGGGGAAAAGTAGCGATCAATACGCCGACGATGAAAAACAGTCTGGGGTCCTTCCATTTTCCTGCAGCGATTGGATTGGACTTCAGCTGGCTCCATTCTTTGCCCGATAGGGAATGGAAAAATGGATTTGCAGAGTTATTAAAATATGGGTGGATTGCAGATCCTTCGTTGCTTAGCTTACCATCTGACTATGAACGATATCGTCAAGATCCCAAGAGCATACAACATTGGATTCATCGTTGCATGGGAATCAAACATGCGATTGTCACATCAGATCCAAAAGAACAGGGCCGTCGACGCATTTTAAACTTTGGTCACACCTTGGGCCATGCCTTAGAAGCAGCCCTACAGTATGAGATTTCTCATGGTGAGGCCATTGCCTGGGGTATGCGCGTGGAAGCTCGCATTAGTTATCATCTTGGTTTTCTATCTGAGCCAGATTTCCAGAGCCTGGACATGCTCTTAGATCGCCATGGTTTTCCATCCTCAGTTTCGTTTCCTCTCCCCAGTCTGATCTCTGCTCTCTATCAGGACAAGAAAAATGAAGGACAGGGAATCCGCATTGTCTTATTGCAACAAATTGGCTATCCTTACCCCGCTGATGGAGCCTACTGCTATCCTGTACCTTTATCCGTGATCATGGAGAGCTTGCATGCGCATGCGCATTGTGCCTAGTACATTACGTGGAGCCCTTCGTCTTCCCTCTTCCAAATCCCATACCATGCGAGCTCTCCTCTTTGGCAGTTTAGGAAATGGCGTTTCGCGCATTCACCTGCCACTACCCTCGCCCGATACGGAAGCTATGCGACAAGCTCTCCTGTCATGGCAAATTCCTTTGGAATGGGATACGATTTCGTGCACAATCCAAGGTCAGGGTGGTAGGCTCCCCCCTGCTCCGCAACACCTGGATGCTGGGAATTCGGGGCAAGTATTGCGCTTCTTAGGTGCTTGTGCGGCTCTTGGTGATCGAGCTGTTTTATGTACTGGAGACTCCTCGATTCGTTTGCATCGTCCGATAGCCCCTCTATTGAGCGCCTTGCGCCAATTAGGAGGGAAGGCTCACAGCCTGTTCTCTCATGATCACCCTCCTTGTATGATTCAAGGACCTATACGTCCTGGGTACGCGTTTCTAAATGGCCAAGATTCCCAACCAGTATCTGCCCTGCTGATGGCAGCCTCTTTCCTTGATGGGACGACCCGCCTCATAGTCGAGGAGCCAGGAGAGACCCCTTGGATAGAGCTGACACTTTCATGGATTCGGCGTTGTGGCGGACAAGTAGTGCATGATGCGTATCGTGAATACGAAATTCGAGGGCCACTCTGTTATTTGGGATTCAACTATACAGTTCCTGCCGACTTTAGTGCGGCTGCCTTCCCCTTAGTTGCTGGGTTATTGTGTGGAAGCAACATTCTCTTGGAGAATTTAGACCCTTCGGATATCCAAGGTGATAAAGAACTCATTCCATTATTGAGAGAGATGGGGGGAAATATTTCCCCTACATTTCAGGTACAACAATCTACTTTACAGGGCCGAGAGATCGATGTGAATCCATATATTGATGCTCTTCCCATTCTTGCTGTGGTCGGCTGTTATGCAGAAGGCTCCACTCGCCTAGTCAATGGTGCCATTGCACGTAAGAAAGAATCCGATCGAATTCACGCAATGTATCAGGAGTTATCAAAAATGGGGGCTCAGATTTACGAAGAGAAAGAAGGGCTACGTATCGAGACCTCTTCTTTGCATGGAGCAGACTTGCACGCCCATAACGACCATCGTGTAGCCATGGCTCTCACTGTAGCAGCGCTAGCTGCATCTTCTCCCTCTACCTTGGACTTAGACTGTGTGGTTAAAAGTTATCCTAATTTTGTACAAGATTTTCAACAGCTTGGAGCTCAGATATGTCCAATATCTTGATTTGTGGTTTCAAAGGATCTGGTAAAACGACATTAGGTGCATGGATTTCGAAGACTTTAGGATGTCCTCATATTGATACCGATGCCTGGATTGAAGCTCGTACAGGCACGCCTAAGCGTACTTTATTTCAGCAAGATGGGGGCGTCTCATTTCGCAAGATAGAAACGGAAGTAGTGCATGCTTTGCAAGGGTGTACGCATCACGTAATTTCTCTAGGTGGAGGGACGCTGTGCAATCCCAACCATATTCAGATATTATTGGGTCTAGGTGTGATGCTCTATCTAAAAGTATCTAAAACGCAACTTCAGCAGCGCCACATCAGTTTTCCCTTTCCAAATTGGGAAACTGTTTTTGAGGAACGAACGGCTTTTTTTGCATCACTCCCTGTGGTGGTAGTCCATGGCGAGTAACCGTTTTGGTAATATATTCCAAATAACGACTTGGGGTGAAGCGCACGGCAAAGCGATGGGAGTAGTGATTGATGGATGTCCTGCGGGACTTTGCATCAGTGAATCCGACCTGTACAAGGAACTGGAGCGTCGAGCCCCGGGCATTCGTCCAGGTACCTCGCCTCGTCGCGAACCAGACCGACCTGAAATTCTATCAGGATGGTTTGAAGGGAAGACAACAGGAGCCCCTCTGTCGATTCTTATTCGTAACCAAGATGTGAATTCCTCTTCTTACGAGTCTCTTGTGGGACTGTGTCGACCTGGTCATGCCCAGATGACCTACTTGGCCAAATATGGCATTTTTGATCCTTTTGGTGGTGGCCGAGCCTCAGCTCGCGAAACTGTGTGTCGTGTTGCAGCAGGAGCGGTGGCCAAACAAATTTTAGCATGCCATCAGATCTCTCTATTCGCCTATCTGTGCCAAATTGGACCCTACAGATTATCCGAGGAGATCCGTCCCACGAAAGAAGAGGTCCACGCCAGTCCCCTATTTTTTCCTGATTCTGTCCTATCAGCACAGATTATAGACGCTCTACCCACTGACGATTCTTGGGGAGGTGTCGTCCAGTTAGAAGCCAATATTCCTATTGGCCTTGGTGATCCCATTTATGAGCGACTCGATGCGCAATTAGCTAAGGCCATGTTATCGATTCCCGCAAGTAAGGGCATTGAATTTGGAGAGGGATTTCACGCGGCCTCTATGCAAGGATCTGCTCATAATGATCTATGGATCGCCAAGGAGGGTATCATTCAACCTCAGACCAACCATGCAGGGGGTTTATTAGGAGGCATTTCGAATGGGATGCCCCTGCAGTGTCGCGTAGCCTTTAAGCCTACATCCAGCATACGGACCCCACTTCCTACTGTCGACTTAGCTGGTAATGAAGCCACACTCGAATGGCCAGCTACGGCACGCCACGACCCTTGTGTAGCCATTCGTGCGGTACCTGTAGTGGAAGCAATGGCAGCCCTTGTACTGGTGGATGCTCTGTTGATGCATCGACTATGTCGAGTATAGTCATTTTGGTATGAGCCTTCTTGCAAAACCTAAGACAAATTCCGCACGAGGATCTTGGAGAAAATAGTCCTCCCCTCCATACTGAGGTCCATGTCCTGGCGGTTGCTTCTAAGTCTTTTACCTTCGGTTTGTTTTGGAGGTCGATTCTTGATTCAGTGGATTCTATCTGAGCGCAGTCAGAAAATCGTGGTACCCAAGAGCTTTTGGCATCTTTCTATCATAGGCAATCTGTTATTAGCCATGCATTATGCTCTGCAACCACAAGGCTTTCTTGCTCTACTGCAATGTATGAATGGGGCCATTGCATGGCGGAATCTGAATTTATTGAGCCCACGACCCTGGAAACCCGTTACTGTCATCGGTCTCTTCTTCTTTCTATTTACCAGCTTTGCAGCATGGATCTCGATCTATCATGTATGGTGGCCCGTTCGATCTTTTTATGAAGGAATTTCTATTTTCTGGGGATGGCATCTCTTTGGAGCTGCGTGTACCTTTCTTTTTGCAAGTCGTTTTTGGGTACAGTGGGTCGTGTCAGAACGACGTGGCGTTAGCCAACTATCGGAATCCTTTTGGATTCTTAGTTTAGTAGGATCTAGTCTGTCTCTGATATATTTCATGAAGATTCAAGATCGCGTAAGCCTTTTCTATGCCTTACTAGGAATGGTTCCTTATGCTCGCAATCTGATACTCTTAGCTCGCAGCAAACATACTGCCTCACAATCTTAAACGAACAGATCCTTTCATGATTTCGACGACGTCTCTTCAAAGGTACATCCCTGATCCAATAGATGATCAATGTACTTGATATCATACGTAGAGGAATGAAAATTAGGATCGTTCAGAATATACTGGTGAAATGGAATCGTAGAGTGCACTCCTCCAATATGGAACTCTGCGAGGGCTCGTTTTGCAATCGCAATGGCTTCCTCTCTATTTTTACCCTTCACAATCAACTTAGCGATCATAGAATCATAGTGTGGTGGAATACGGTATCCATTGTAACAAGCGCTATCCATACGGACATGAGGTCCCCCAGGTGGAATGTAGTATTCTACTGTACCAGGAGAAGGGGCGAACTGGTTCGTGGGATCTTCCGCATTAATCCGCAATTGTATCACGTGACCTGAAAACTCCACTTCTTTTTGCGATACCAATAACTTCTCTCCCCTAGCCACGCGAATTTGCTCTTTTACTAGGTCTATACCTGTCAACTCTTCGGAAATCGTATGCTCGACTTGAATCCGTGTATTCATTTCCATGAAATAAAAATTCATCTGCTTATCTAAGAGAAATTCTACTGTACCAGCAGAAAAGTATTTTGCTGCTTTAGCTATTTTAATTGCATAATGACAAATTTTCTTTCTTAAAGAAGGGGTTAGCATGGGACTAGGAGTTTCTTCTACTAGCTTTTGCCTTCGTCTTTGAAGAGTGCAATCTCGTTCACCTAAATGAATGTAATTACCCAATTTATCTCCCAGGATCTGTATTTCCACATGTCGAGGATTTTGGATCATTTTCTCTAAATACACATCGGGATTGTTAAAACTCGCCTCTGCTTCAGTACGTGCGGCAGAAAACGAACGTTTGAACTCCTCAAGATCATGAGCAATACGAATGCCTTTACCACCGCCACCTGCTACAGCCTTAATAAAAATGGGGAAACCCATTTTCTTTGCTACCTGAGTCGCCTCATGGAGATCACTAACCACTCCATCTGATCCAGGAATCGTGGGGCAACCTACAGACTTGGCGATTTCCTTAGCCTTTGCCTTATCCCCCAAACTTGCAATCGACTTAGGTGAGGGTCCAATAAAATTGACTCCACAGCTCTCACAAATGGAGGCAAAATTTGCATTTTCGCTGAGAAAACCATAGCCAGGATGGATTGCATCAGCCCCTGTAATTTCACAGGCTGAAAGAATATTGGCCATCTTAAGATAGGACTTAGAAGAAGGGGGTTCTCCAATACAAATCGCTTCATCTGCAAGAAGGACATGGAGAGCCTCTCGATCTGCTGTAGAGTACACAGCTACACTCTTTAATCCTAAATCTCGACAAGCTCGGATAATCCGAACCGCAATTTCACCCCGATTGGCTATCAATATTTTTTTCATGTAACCCGAAATAATTTAGTTCCAAATTCAATAGGATCCCCATTCTTAACTAATACTTCCGCGACCACACCAGATATACCTGCTTTTACCTCATTCATGACTTTCATGGCCTCGATAATACATACTACTGTCTGAGGCTCTATCTTGGATCCTACTGTCACAAATGGGGGAGCATCTGGGGAAGCTGCTGAATAAAAAGTGCCCACCATAGGAGAAGTAACAAAGAGACCCGCAGGAGCCGTTTCAGAAGGTACAGGCATAGTAACTGGGGATAGTGGTGGTGGCGTTGCGGGACTCGCAGGCACCCATACAGGAGGGGCAGATGCCGATTTGCGTTCCAAGACAATTTCTTGTTCACCTTCTTTGAGGTGCAACAGGTCGATGTGATGCATGTCCATCATCTTCATCAGTTGTTCTATATAGGGTATTTCCATCTTACATCCTTTGAACAAATTCATGAGACTGCGTGTCTACCTTGATTACATCACCCACTTCTACAAACAAAGGGACCTTGACCTTGGCTCCTGTTTCTAACACTGCAGTCTTCGTACTCTGTGTAGAGGTGTCGCTCTGATTAGATGCCTGCACCTTGGCTACCATTAATTCTAAAAATTGGGGAAGGATGATCGAAAAAACCGATGTACCATACATCTGTGTTTCCAGTTCTATACCTTCTTTTAGGTACTGCGATTTTTCTCCGACAATCGAAGAGGGTATTAGCAGGGTATCTAACGTTCCAATATCTAGAAACAGGTAACCTTGACCTTCTGGGTACAAGAATTCAATTTTTTTCTCCTCCAAAGAAACTACCAGCACTTCCTGGCCTACTTTGAAGTTTCTTTCTTCCCACTGATCTGTAGCAAGATCTTGCATTTGAACTTTAATAAATGGAGCTCCCTTCGTAGGAGAGACCTTCAGACTTGATTCTACGCGATACAACTTCTCATTCAAGGAGAGCGTCATTCCCGGAGTAATTTGTTGACTTTTCATCATACGATTCCTGCATTACGTAAAAGGTGAATGACTTGTTCAAGTGGGGGGTCCCCACGATATGCATAAGTACCCGCAACTAATACATCAGCTCCTGCAGCAACTGCCTGCGCGGCTGTGTCTAGATTGATTCCCCCATCAACCTGAATGTACAGAGAATCGGGTGCTTTCTGTCGGACTTTTTCTATTTTGGTAAGAACAGAAGAGAGAAATTCCTGACCTCCAAACCCTGGAGAGACAGTCATCAACAACAATAAATCTACATGATCCAAATAAGGAAACGTATATTCTACTGGGGTGTCGGGTCGAAAAGCAAGCCCAACCCGCACTCCTCGTGCTCGAATTTCATGGATCGTTTCATATACATGATCAGTAGCTTCAAAATGGAAGGTTAACCGATCGGCTCCCGCTTCTACAAAGGGAGCAACATAACGGCGAGGATCTTCTACCATCAGGTGGAGGTCTAAAAAGAGCGAAGTAGCACGTCGAATGGAGGCTACAGCACGGGGACCCAATGTCAGATTGGGAACAAAGTGACCATCCATAATATCAACATGTAGCCAATCTGCTCCTGCGAGCTCAGTACGCCGAGCCTCCTCAGCCAACCGACCGAAATCAGCACCAAGGATGGAAGGGGCAACGATGCGGTTTCTTCTTTGCATAGTCGTCAGCATTTATATCGTGAATGACCATCCCAAGTCAACGAGAGATCCTCATACTCTAAAAATTCCAAGGGAGGAATTCCTCAAATCCATAGAAAAAAGAGGATAGCACACAACGTATGGCCAAATATCTACTCATCCAGGCGCAGATCAAGATCGTAATCAAAGCACCTAAGAACGGCTCTATTGCTAAAGATTTTTTCTATGCAACGTTCCGTGGTCAGGAATCAGTTCATATAGGATTCTTCTGAGAATACCTTTCTGGATCGAAGGTAAATAATCCACTTAATTCCTGCGCTGTGATTGGCTTCCTTCCCTTATCAAACCCAGCACGCAATCCACGAACTAATCCATCAATTTGATCTTCTTTTAAATCTTTATATTTTAATAAATTTTCTTTAATTTCCTCAACAGAATTGATGCTATATTTAATGCCCTGATAACTGATTGTATTTAATTTGTTTGGATCTGATGGTTGCGATTCTTGTTGAGGAAGTTCTCCAACAAATAGTTGATATATTGTACTACAAACAGCAAACACATCAGATGTCGATTCGGAATAGAAAAAAGTGTTATGCGCTGTTTCCGGTGATACAGATTGATGTGTATAGATTCCCCTGCTTATCGCATCTAAACATTGCAAACGAAATTCCGGGGTAACAAGGAAAGCCTGGTTGAGGTCAGGAATCCAAGTCTTTGGGTGACGCGGTTCAGTAGGGTGATCCATCATACCAGCAAAATCGGCTAAATAAGCCCTATATTGTTGTGTCGATTCACTGTAATCAACCAAAATATTTTGAGGTTTTATGTCCCCATGAGTGAAGAGATTGCTATGAAGATAGGCTAATCCATGGAATATTTGTCCTGCTATTTCTTTCTTTTCTTCGACAGGCACAGACTTGCCTACCTTTTCTAAATCCACCCCTCCATAGAGACGGCCCCAGTGACATCGATATCTCACTGGATTGTTTCCATGATCTTGCAGGATTACTGTTTTGAAAAGTTCTTTTTTTGGATATTCCAATTCATTTTCTAAACTATTGACCTGCAAAGGATTCTGAATCCCTGGGATCATTTGCTTTCCTTGATGGATGCGACGTAGGTTCTGGTACTCCACAAGTATCATATCACTTTGCTCATTAAAAGGAGTCCAATCAATTACTTCAGGCTCTCCTTCTTTACATTCGCTTGAGCTTATATCAGGCAACAAATTTGGATCAGGTTTAGGCAATTTAATCGCAGCATATGGGTCTAGGGGGTCTGTCAATTCCCCTGTCATCAGATTGACAGTATGAAATACGAGCCCCGAACTACCCTCACCTAGTAATTTTCCCCAACACCCATACATCTTTAAATCCGTTCCTGATAGTACGGTTAACACGCGAATATGGGGAGCAATAGCGTATATCATGCTCATGCGCCTGGATGTGTCGGATTCGTTGTGTTGTATATTTTTTAGGGATGTAGAATGAGCAATTGCTTGCTGTATCGTTTTCTTAACGATAGCAAGCTGCTGATCGTTGAATTGTTTCACTTCTCCCCGGGGATTCGTGTATGAGAGCTGATCTATTGCCCCTAGTTTATCTATAGCTTGATTCGCTTTCTCTCGTATCTCCTTCCATTTTTCTAAAGCCATGTTATCAGGTACAAGCAGAGCCGCCGGAGCGAATGGTATCCCCTCTTTAAGTAAACTAGCTGGAGAGATTCCAAAATCTTGGATCAGTTGTATGGCTTGGTTCCATCCATTCACCACATCATTACGTGCTTCGTTCGGAACATTTTCTAAAAAATGTACCACATCGGTCACGGGCAACCCAAACACACGAGCTGCTGTAGCGCAACTCTCTACATCCTGTGGGTTAAACTTGACAGTATCGCAATAATAAGAAAATCTTTTAATTTCTACTTTAGGATCTCGTACAATCTTATATGCAAAGGCTATCCCAGCTATTCGTGCAATCTCGGGAGAAGGAGGGCCTTCCAACTCCCCAACTACATCGGAAGAAGGAGTGTCTTCCAACTCCCGAACTACAACAGACTTACTAATAACTACAAATCGATGCCCTTCATTCTCAATGACATCCCCAGTAAACTTCCCTAAGATACGAAATATCGAATCTAAAAAATTCCAACGACGGATATGTACATCCAGCCCTACGAAATTCGTTAGCGGCCCTGTTATTATCTGATTCGAAAAAGGTCGAACCCGGTAACCCCCGTTACTTTCAATAACGCACCCCCTATTTTGCGTCATCACAGTATATAAATATTATTGTACAAACATCAGTGAAAACCAGTCAATTTGTTATAAAAAAATGTTTTATATAAATCTGCAATTTGAGAGAGATAGAATATATGGCAACATTATTCGCTTTACTCTTTCTTAGTATTCTTCTCACTTTATGGAAAAAACCCAAATGGGCCATTTTGGCTCTTATTGTGGTCCTCGTTGGAGGAATTGTGTTGTTTTCTTTTTATATGACCTCAAACCTAAAAATTCGGTGGTAATCCGTGGCTCATTGGGAAAAAAACCTTTGTTCAATTGAGATTTTGATTTTTTCTTGCGTTCTTTTGGGAGCTCTATGTATTCAATATTTTCACCACGAAACACCCTGTGTTCTTTGTTTTCTGCAGCGAATCGCAATGACTGGTACAGCTATCTCCCTGCTTTTTAACGTCTATTTGGTACCATCACGTCGGTTGTATGGATTAGCAATCCTATTTGCAATTTTCGGCTCATTTGTCGCATTGCGTCAAGTGGCTCTGCATGTATGTCCGTCCTTCGATACCTTTGGATCCCCTTTCCTAGGGCTTTCTTTGTATACCTGGTCGTTCATCGTGTTTGCTTGCAGCATTACATATAACAGTCTGATTCTACTCTTCTGGGGCGACGAAAAAACACATGTCACCCCACTCAATGCCTTAGGTATTACAGCAATCGTCTTACTTGCTACCGCGACACTCTGGAATCTGGTAGCTGCCGTGCAGGTCTGCGGTTGGCTCGCCTGCTCTAGGTAACTTATTGGATCGGTAACAAATCGTGCAATTCAGGTAAGAGCCATTGACCCGATGAAAAGATCTCTTGACCATCGGCTGCAATGGTGCCACCGCGACGCAGATCACAAATCATATCCCAGTGTAATCCAGATTGGTTCTTATTTCCCGTTTCTGGATACCCCATTCCTAGAGCTGCATGGAATGTACCACCAAGCTTCTCATCTAACAGAATATTATGCGTAAAGGTATCAATGCGATCATTCATACCGATCGCAATCTCTCCTAAGGTAGAGGCTCCTGGGTCTTGCTGAATCATTGCCTTAAGGAATGCTTCATTTTTACTTGCTGTTGCAGACACTACACGACCTTTCTCAAACACTAAGGTAACATCTTCCACCAAGGTATGGTGTAAAATTGCAGGATACGTATAACGTACCACCCCATTAATTCCTCCATCCGCAGCAGATAAATTTGGTCCTGTGAAGACCTCCCCGTCTGGAAAATTACGTCGTCCACAGGAGTTAAGCCAGGTCATACCCGCTACATTAACCTCTAAATCAGTACCCTCAGAGGAGCGAAAACGCAGTTTTTGTTTTGGATTCAGAAAATCAATGAGTTTGGCCTGTCGTTTTTCTTGCAATTTCCAAGCAGCAATAGGATCGACTTGATCTAAGAATGCAGCTCGATGTATGAATTGTTGATACTGCTCCAATCCCATATTCGCTTCTTGAGCTAAGGCTTCCGTAGGGCAGATCGATACCACCCAGCCTAAGTCGCCCGCTGCAGATCGCTCCATCGTTTTTGCTAATAAAGGAGCTCGCGCTTTGGATGCTAGAGCCATCCTAGCAGGATCCATGCGACATAGGGCTCTAGCATTTGTAGGGGCAATGATGCGGATACGCCGATCTACAGTCTCTGTGAGATATCGGACAGTGGGATTGACTGTAGCGAGCTGTGCTTCTGAGGCCATGGTATAAAAAACCTCATCCCACCTTTGATTAGAAAACAAAGCTGTTACTTCTGTACCAGCCATGATACATTCCGCATACAAAGCATCGTATAATGCCATACCCCCAGAGTCGCCAGTCATCCACACATGGTGACCAGGTTTGACCCCAAGCGAATAATGCACAAGTAATTGGGCTAATTTTTTATAAGAAAATGAGTTCATCGTTGTTCTCCAAACAATACATGTCGTATCATGGGAATTATGAGAAATATTCGCAATGTGAATTGGCTACTGTGTCTGATCATGTCCGTGTTATTTGGAGCATTTGGTGTGGATCGCTTCATGATGGGACAAATTGGATGGGGGATACTGAAACTCATTACGGCAGGATTCGGCGGTATTTGGTGGATCGTAGATATCGTTCTAATTGCAACTAGGTACCCATTCCGCAATGTCCATTGGGTGGACTAGGAGACCTGTATGAAAAATGCCAAGGTCCTACGATTCTTGGATCTTTTTGGGTACAGGTGACAAGAAAGTGCGCTCCCCAAAAATCTTGCTCCCCATTGACTGGATGAATTTCCATATATCCTGATTCTGCACATAAATCAACTTCTACGACACCGGATTCGCCTCGAAATTCAATAGGCTGAATAGGTCCAAAATACCGATCTAAAGAGCGAGCACGCAGTCCTTGACACCGCGCAACGACGCAGCGATCACCGATGCCCAGAATAGTCCAATGACGAGGCATCTGAGAACCCACGATCGACGCACGAGTCGATAAACCAGTTTCATCTAAGGTATGCTGCACCTCGATCCAGCTATCACTATATCCTGCATCACGAAGCCAAGATAAACCTGTATGCCGAGGGTGAGTAGTGGCCAGTCGATTCACATATCGATACGATGCACCCTGTGTAGTCCAATCCCAAGGCTTTCCTGCAATGCCGAATTGCGATATATCTCCAAGAGGTGAAAGCTGAGGTCCAAATGAAAGAACACCTACACTACCAAATAGATAGCACCCGAGACCTGTCATACAGCCAGATCCCGTGATCATTTGGACACCTCCAGATCTTGCGTGACGCACCATACCCAAGATAGGATCTTCTACGATTTCAGGAGCATCTGGAAAACCTAACCTCTCAAACAATCGATCCGTCTGCTCTTGAGCGAGATCTAAGATACCGCTATGTTCTTGATTCCAAAGAGATGCAATTAGCTTGCCATGAGAATCGCATAATAAACGCTGAAACCGAGCCAGCTCTAGAGCCTTCTCTTGTTTCCCTTGATCCAAATAGACACAGGCTAATCGGGCGTGAGCATAAGGATAGGGCATCCCCCCCCAAGCAAAATAACCCTTAGGGTAGAGCAAAGCTCCTCCCGAAGGGCTAGTAATGATCTCATCAGAGGTATCCCAAGGATCTTGCAATGTCCACATATTCGCTTTATCCATTGGGATGCATATTCAGAACTCGTAATCCAAATCAATGGGTCTTTCTATTTGACTTTCTCAATCAAACGACGCATTTTCTTACCTGGAGTAAACTTCACAGCTCGTCGTGCAGGAATTTGTATTGGCACCTTAGCATTTTTTGGATTTCGTCCAATTTTTGGTTTTCTTTCTACCACTTGCAGCACACCAAAATCTCGAAACTCCAATCGATCACCTTGTGCTAAAGCATCTGTCATACGATCCAAGAAATTTTGGATCACAACACGAACATCATTCGGGTGAATACCATGATTTTGTGAAATCGTGGTAATTAGCTTTTTTTTCGTCATTGTACCCATTTGGGCACCTCCTTATCTTAATCTTTCTTAACCCAGTCAGATACCAGGATGTATCATTTTGAACCGTATCATATCCAACCCTGTTTTCCATTCAAGTGAATTTTTAAAGGCGTTGCATTTTCTTAGATTCCCCACACAACCCAATGTGAGATGGCTAATCTTATGGGGTAAGGATAACAACAGCGCGTTTTTTCTTACCTACTTGTAACAGGAGATATCGATCCCCTATTAGGTCTTTTTCTTCCAAACAAGTCATTGGATCCGTCAAAACATGTTCATTCACAGAAAGACCACCATTCAATACTAAGCGTTTTGCTTCTCCTTTTGTTTCTACCAAGCCAGCTCGCTGATATAACTCGATCCAAGGGCGCCCTATCACCTCTCCCCTAGGAATCTTGGCATGAGGTAGTGTGTGACTCAGCGATTCTAAAACCTGAGGAGAAAGAGATATAGATTTTCCGGGCCTAGCTAGATCCGTTACACGCTGCGCCTCTTGCAGTCCCTCTTCTCCATGTACAATGCGCGTAATTTCTTCTGCGCAACGTTGTTGGACTGTATTCGGCACATAGCCTGGCCGTTGCATCGATTGCTCTAACTCTTCGATTTCCCCTAAATCCAAGAAGGTTAGCCAACGAAGTAATGTACTTAGATCTGCATCCGGCATACGGTAAAAATATTGATAAAAATCATAGGCAGAAACCTTACTACGATCTAACCACAGAGTCCCCTCTTCGGATTTGCCAAATTTTTTCCCATCGCTACGCATCAATAGAGGAAAGGTCATCCCATGGACTGTAGCTCCACGCTCTCGACGAACCAGATCAATGCCCCCTGTGATATTCCCCCATTGATCACTACCTCCAATCTGAATCGACACTCCAAAATGGTCGTGCAAATACAAAAAATCATAAGCTTGAAGAATTTGGTAAGAAAATTCAGTAAAACTCATTCCATTTTCTGATTGTACACGCTGTCGCACGCTATCTTTGCTTAACATAGAGCCTAAGCGAAAGGACTTGCCCACATCGCGTAAAAAGGCCAAGCAGCTCATTGTAGAAAGCCAATCATGGTTATTCACAAATTGAATAGGGTCTCGTAAAATCTGCCTCAAAGATCGTGCAATACCCTGAGCATTTGCATGCACTTGATCCAAAGTTAGTAAATTTCTTTCTGAGCTCTTGCCGGATGGATCTCCAATCATACCCGTGGCCCCACCCACAAGAGCTACAACCTCATAACCAAATCGTTGGAACCAGGCAAGACCCATCATAGCCACAAGGTTGCCTACATGCAGAGAATCAGCAGTAGGATCAAATCCTACATAGACACGCCCCCCTTCCGGGAAATGAGGTGTCAGATCACGAATAAAATTTCGCTCTTTTAAAAGAGTCACTACAGGGGGTTCCACAAGCCATTACCTCACGCATCATTCTCAGAGAGAAAAAGGACTCTATCAGATCCTTCATCTTTTCTCCCTACTCTTTTTCTACTTGTTGCAATTGAAAAAATAAATTAGAATACGATTAAGTTCATTTCAAAGATTAGTTTAAGGAGTCCTTATGCCCGAAGTTCAAGGTATGTCCCCAGTTTTCCCTCCTCTTTCGAATGGTGATGACATCTTAAAAAAATTAGAAGCTCAACAAAAAAAGAGTGCGGAAGTCGTAGCAAACATACTTGGAAATCCTGAGACAAATCAAGAACTAACATCTCGCGCAGTCGAACGTCTCAGAAAAACACAGCGACCCAGCGAGGGCGTATTACCTGTAACCCCAGAAATCATTTCTGATACTAGTGATCCTGCGATTTTAGCCCTGCGAGAACAAATCAAATACGACACCTCCTCGGTTGCGCAGCAAAACCTGCATGCAGCACCAAAGGGATAGCTAAATTTTTGGATGAACATCCAACTATTGCATGCACCGATTCAAGTTAGAAGTGCCACAATCGAAAAGAGCCGATGCACGAGCAAAGGTCTAAAAGTTGCTCATTCTGATAGGGGTTGTTGGGCTTTTTGTTAAACTAAGGGTGATGGTTTTTTGACAGAAGGCCCGTACGAGCTCAATAGGACGCTCAGTAAGCTTGGTTCCGGCGATTCGAGATTAGGAGAGATCCTTGGTGGAGCGTCCAAGTTGATGAAGACATCGCGAGCGAGCCCATGCATAGCTCGCGGAGACGATGCGAATGAAGGGGAATGCGTCAGGCTGAAGATGCGAACCAACAGGACCTCAGTTTATTCTTACTCAATTTATTAAAGACTTCTATGGGAGTTGCAAAATTCAGGATTTTTCTGGGCCTGTGATTCAGCCGCGCCCCTATTTCCTGGAGATCTGCATCCGAAAGGGTATCAAAACGACAAGCCTTAGGAGCATACTGTCGCACCAGGCCATTCACATGTTCGTTCAACCCTCTTTCTCACGAGTGATAAGGTATTGCAAAGTACACTCCTGCTTCTAATGATTTTCCAATCCATTGATGATTAGTACATTCCTTTGCATTATCGGCAGTAAGAGTGAGAACATGCTCACGAAGCGGCAATAGTTGTTTCCACAGAGCTGCTTCTGTTGCCTCTGCCGTTCTACGATCCATCTTCATGAGCAGCGTGAGCTTAGACTTTCTTTCTACCATCGAAAGAATCACCCCACTCTGACCCGCTCCTACAATCGTATCCATCTTCCAATCGCCCAGCCTAGTTTTCCGGTCTACTATATGGGGTCTCTCCTTAATATCTATTCGATTCGGATAGACTCGCCTTACCTATTTAGGACGCAAGTTCCTCCATTTCCATATTGTTGGCCTCCATCTCTTTTGTTTTATCTAGACGCTTGCTTATCATTATTTCTAATGCAACCCTCCCCACTGCTAGAGACATAAGTCCGTAACCCAATCCAATCGACAATCCTATAGATGCCGCCCCTGATATCTTGCCAGGTATGGTGACCCTCATAACCCTCCCAGTCGCATCCGTAATCAACCTAGACTTTGGCCCCAACATAATACCCGTTACTATCGCACCTATCCCCAACGCTGCCAGGGCTAGGGTTGTAACAACGCATACTATCTCCTCTTTATTTAGACCTACAAAACACTCACCATTAGTTTTATTATAATTTTCTGAAACAGAACCCATACAAAAAATCCTTTTTAAGTTGTTTAGTAAATAGAATAATAATAACAATAGATTGTTTTTTTTATTTTAAATTTCCCTTAATTTTATATTAAGGGATATAAGCCGGTGATATCCGGGAGGTTTCAAGGGTCTAGCCGAACACTTATGGAGAGAATAGGGCTAAATTGCTCACGATGTGGTTAAATCTGATTGATTTGCAAAAAAGACTGTAGAAACTTCTTTTGTTAAGAATCAATGTATTCTATTGGGCTCCAATTCTTTCCATTGTGG
>CAYLUD010000027.1:0-23016 GCA_964386785.1 uncultured bacterium
CAAAAGGTGCTCTTTTTCAAGAAATTAGCATTCGCTTACGTCAAACTGGCGTTATGATACGTTACGTAGCTCAACAGTTCCCGGACTTCTCCATCTCTTGGGGTTCTGTGGACTGGCAGCCAAGGCTCACGATCATTCAGGAATTGCGAAAAAAAGTGGAACAATCTAAGGACCTAAAAGATGCCCAGAAGGCAGATTTTTTAGCGCAGCTAGATCTCGCGAATCAGCGATTGACCAAAGATGCAACATCGCCTGATAGCTGAGAATGGGGATAGTATTGCGTCACTTGTTGCGCGTAATCTTATCCCTGGTGGCCTTAACATGAAATGGTTTCAGTGAAACCATTTTCCTTTCTTTGAGAAAGGCTCGTCACATTCGCATGATTTTCCTCTGTGTAGGCGGTTTTCTCTAGAAGAAAAAACGAAGACCTGATACGCTTTGCCCTTCGTTTCTAAGGTGAGGCCTCCTGGTGAGGCTTTCCAGAGAACCACGTTCAATGCGGTAATGTTTTAAAAAATTTTACTGAGAGCGTCGCACTGGCTAGACCGAGGAAACTGCCTCATTAGGCATTTTTTTAAACACTCTTTTGAGAATGGGATACGGCCTATGACGATACGGTTGATGGGAACCAAGCGCGGCATGACACAGCGGTTCGATAAGGACGGAAACCTTGTCGTATGTACGGTGATTCATGCAGAACCCAATGTGGTTACGCAAATTAAGCGCAAAGAGTCGGATGGATATAGCGCTTTGCAGCTGGCTTGTGGTCAGATTGTGGTGCAAGATGAACGCACTCTAGAAAAACGTCTGTCTAAGCAGTTGCTTGGGCATTATCGCAAGGCGAGTGTCTCGCCTCGGCGTCATCTGTGCGAATCGCGTCTTTCAGAAGATGAGTTAAGCGCGTATTCTGTGGGTCAAGAGTTGTCTGTGAGCTTGTTTGCGGAAGAGAGTCATATTGATGTCGCAGGTACAAGCAAGGGAAAAGGGTTTCAAGGGGTAATCAAGCGATACAACTTTGGCGGCGGCCCTGCAGCTCACGGCTCAGGTTTCCATCGTCATGGGGGATCGACAGGTATGCGCTCTACCCCAGGCCGTACCTTGCCAGGTCAAAAAAAAGCAGGCCGGATGGGTGGAGAGCGGGTTACAGTGCAAAGTTTGCGAATTGTCGGTGTGGATGCAGTTAGAAATCTCATTTTTGTAGAGGGAGCTGTGCCTGGCGCCAACGGGCATCTTGTTTGGCTGACGAAAGCGATGAAGAAGCGAGGAGGAAAGCGTGGCTAAACTAACGACATACGATATGCAAGGTGCTGCTGCTGGGGAGCGAGAGCTTTCTTCTATGTGGCAAGACAAAAACGCCAGTCCTCAAATGATTAAGGATTACATTGTTGCCATTCGAGCAAACCTCCGTCAATGGTCGGCTAGCACGAAAGGGCGTAGCGAAGTCAGCCATTCCACGAAAAAGCCTCATCGTCAAAAAGGGACAGGTGGAGCTCGTCAGGGAACATTGGCTGCGCCTCAGTACAAGGGAGGGGGAGTTGTATTTGGTCCTCGTCCTAAATTTGATCAACACGTCCGTATTAACCGTAAAGAGCGACGTAGCGCGGTTCGTCACCTTTTGGCAGAAAAAATCCAAGGGGGATCTCTAATTGTAGTGAAAGATTTTCATGCATTGCAGACACCAAGAACAAAGACCATGGCTGCTCTTGTCAAGGCGCTTGGTTTGTCGATGCGCTCCCTGCTCTTTGTGGGTGAGAGCGTGCGAGAAGCTGGACAGACGCTAGCTGATGAGCGCCACGATGTCTTGCGTAAGAGTGTGCGTAATTTGCCTGGAGCTTGGTTTCTTTTGGCAAATCAATTGAATGGTTATGATATTCTACGTGCTAAATCCATCATCATCACCCAACAGGCTTTTGATGAAATCGAACAACAGTTAGGTGATCTATGAGAGATTGTTTTGCTATCATCAAATCGCGATATATCACGGAAAAGGCAAGTGTGTTAGCTGGTCTTCATCAATCCGATCGTAATCCATGTTTAAAGGCTTGTGATGAGCCTAAAGCTGTTTTTCTGGTAGATGATCAAGCAACGAAGCCTGAAATAGCACGTGCTCTAGAAGAAATTTATCGCGAACAGGCTATAAAAGTAGTGCGAGTGAATACCCTTCGCGTAAAACCCAAACGAACCAATCGAGGCAAAGGGCGGGGTCGTCCAGGGGCTCATGCGGGCTTCAAAAAAGCGATTGTAACGTTCCGGGCTGGGGATTCGATTGAGAAGGTAGGATAAGAAGATATGCCAAAAAAATTTAGACCGAATACACCTGGGATGCGCCACCTTGTGCTGGCCTCGAAGCAAGAGCTAACTCTTCTTGGAGAGGTAGAAGGAACTGCATCAAAAGCAGAAGTTCGCCCTCTTCGCGCTCTGTTAGCTGCTAAACGTAGAACAGGGGGCCGTAATAACAATGGCCACATCACTTGTCGTCATAAAGGTGGAGGACATAAACGTCACTATCGCCAAATTGACTTTAAGCGCAATAAGGATGGAATTCCTGCTGTTGTGGCTTCTGTAGAATATGATCCAAATCGCTCTTCGTTTATTGCTCTCATTCATTATCGAGATGGAGAGAAAAGATATATTCTTGCTCCAAAAGGGCTCAAGCGCGGGGATGAAATCCTGTCCGGGGATCAAAGTCCATTTAAAGCAGGATGTTGCTTAGCTCTTAAGAATATGCCTATTGGTTCTATGGTGCATAATATTGAGATGCAACCAAGTCGTGGAGGTAAACTTGTGCGATCAGCCGGTTTAGCTGCCCAATTGGTCGCTCGTATTAATGGTTATGTGACCTTAAAGATGCCCTCAGGCGAATACCGATTAATTAATGAAGAGTGCCGAGCCACTCTGGGAGAGCTTTCGAATGCCGAACACAACTTGCGTGTAGAAGGGAAAGCCGGACGCGTGCGCTGGAAAGGTGTGCGTCCTACCGTTCGAGGTACAGCAATGAACCCTGTAGATCACCCACATGGCGGGGGCGAGGGAAAACACAATGGTTACATTCCTCAAACTCCTTGGGCAAAACAGACCAAAGGTAGAAAGACTCGTAAAAAGAAAAAAACGACCAAGTGGATCGTGAAGGATCGTAGGAAATAAAACATATGGGTAGATCATTAAGGAAAGGACCGTTTGTAGACCACCACCTCCTGGCCAAGGTTCAAAAGAAGAATCAGGAGGGCAAGAAAGCACCTATTAAAACTTGGTCGCGTCGTTCCCTGATCGTGCCAGATATGGTGGGTCATACTTTCGAAGTGCATAATGGGCGCAAGTTTCTTACCGTCTTTGTTTCTGAGACCATGGTAGGTCATAAGTTGGGAGAGTTTGCTCCCACAAGGCTGTTTAAGAGTCACCCTATTAAAAAAGCTGTAGCTGCAACGTAGGAAGGAAAGATGTCAGTAGGTAAGTGTATCACAAAGTATGTTCGAGTTCCTCCTCGTAAAGCTCGCTTAGCAGCGGACTTAATTCGGGGATTGCCCGTACAAGAAGCTAAGGCACAACTCCAGCATGTGCAAACTAAAGGGGGGAAACTCCTGATTAAAACGTTGGATACTGCGGTAGCCGATGCGGAGCTCCATTGGGATCTCCGTAAAGATCGTATGGTTGTGTTGGAAGTGCGTGTTGATGAGGGGCCTCGTTTAAAACGAGCAAAACCTCGCTCGAAAGGGTCTAAAGTGCCAGTCATAAAACGAACTAGCCATTTTACAGTTGTGGTTGGTGAAGAAGAACAGGGAGCATAAGAGTGGGCCAGAAAGTTTGTCCAGTAGGATTCCGTACCACCGTCACGAAAAAATGGCGTTCTCTATGGTTTGGAAATAAAGCAGAGTTCAGCGGTTACGTAGTTGAAGATTTTCGACTCCGTGAATGGTTGAAGAAAAAACCTGCATGTCAGGGAGCTTCTCGCTTTACTATCAAACGAATGAGCGATCGTATTGAAATCACCATTCACACTTCTCGACCTGGTATTGTCATAGGCAAAAAAGGCGTAGAAATCGATCAACTGAAACAAGATGCTTCCAAGTTCACTGGCAAAGAAGTCTGGATTGAAGTGGAAGAAATTAAGAGACCTGATCTCGATGCAAAATTAGTAGCAGAAGGAATTGCAAAGCAATTAGCCCGTCGTATCGCTTTTCGTAGGGCTATGAAGAAAGCAATTCAGTCTACAATGGATTCTGGCGCGGTAGGCATCAAAGTCCAAGTGTCCGGACGCTTAGGCGGCGCGGAGATTGCCCGTACGGAGTGGTACAAAGAGGGACGTGTTCCTCTCCATACTCTACGTGCAGATATTGACTATGCAACAGCTCGTGCAGAGACGACATATGGCACCATTGGTGTGAAAGTTTGGATCAATCGAGGCGAGCAGTCTCTCACACCAGAACGTATTGCAGGATAGGAGGGCCGAGAGATGTCATTAATACCAAAAAGAACGAAATTTCGTAAGCAGCAAAAAGGTCATCACGCAGGGTTAAGTAAGTCGGGCCATTTCGTCGAGTTTGGTGAGTTTGGAATGCAGGCCCTAGATCGTGGCCGCCTTACTTCTCAGCAAATTGAAGCGTGTCGAGTTGCAATTAATCGTTTCTTCAAAAGAAAAGGTAAAGTGTGGATTCGCGTATTCGCAGATAAGCCCATCACAAAAAAACCTGCTGAAACTCGTATGGGAAAGGGTAAGGGGGCTCCTGACCATTGGGTGGCTGTTGTGCGTCCAGGACGAGTGCTTTTTGAGGTGTCGAACGTAACAAAAGAAGAAGCGCAGCAAGCGCTACGACGAGCTGCAGCTAAGATTGCAATTAAGACTCGATTTGTTGAACGCGTGGAGAGAGTGTAGTCATGGCGAAAAAGACTCAAGATCTAAGAAATATGAGTTTGGAAGAACTCGACCGCATGGTAGAATCTCTCCGAAAAGAAATTTTCTCTCTGAGAGGACAGCGCCTTTCTCAGGATCACAAGGACCGTAAGGTTCATCGTATCGCAGCGATGAAATTAGACATTGCGCGAGCGCTAACAATCAAGGGAGAAAAGGTGAGGGCATAATGCAGCAAGTTTCTCAAAGAAAAGAAAAAGAAGGGGTTGTTCTTTCCACAAAAATGGAAAAAACAGTGGTTGTTAAGGTAGAGCGTACTTATCGTCACCCTGAATATAAGAAAGTTGTACGTCGCGCGAAAAAATACTATGCCCATCATGAGGGCGCTCCACTCCAAGTGGGGGATCGTGTTACGATCATTGAAACGCGTCCGATGTCCAAACTCAAAAGATGGCGAGTCAAAGGGTAGAAGGAGAAGGGTATGCTTCAACAGGAATCTCAATTAAAAGTCGCTGATAATACTGGCGCTAAGAGAGTTAAGTGCTTTAAAGTCCTTCGAGGATCAAAACGCCGTTATGCGCACGTAGGTGATATCATCATTTGTTCTGTGCGGGAAGCTGAGCCGAATAGCGCCGTCAAAAAAGGGGATGTGGTTCGGGCAGTAATCGTTCGTTCCAAACGATATATTAAGAGAAAAGATGGATCTTGGCTTCGGTTTGACACAAATAGTTGCGTCTTGATTGATGATAAGGGGAACCCTCGTGGAACTCGTATTTTTGGCCCAGTGGCTCGTGAAGTCCGCGATTGTGGATATTTGAAAATTTGCTCCCTAGCTCCGGAGGTGATCTAATGGCACGTTTAAGAACAGGCGATGAGGTCGTTGTAATCTCAGGCAATGATAGGGGAAAAACAGGGAAAGTTCTTCGTGTTAATGGAGAGCGCGTACTAGTTGAAGGTGTGAATATTCGAAAGAAACACCGCAAAGCTAACAATCAGGGTGGAGCCTCAAAAATTATTGATATCGAGTGCTCGATTCATTGCTCTAATGTCAAACTCTGGGTTAAAGATCGAGCGGTTCGCCTTAAAGCTCGCTTGGATCAAGAGGGAAAAAAAGAATGGGTCTATCTGAATCAAGGGCAATTAGAAGTCTACCGACCTGTCCAATCCAGTAGCGGTAAAGGATAACGTATTATGACACTGCTAAAAGAAAAGTATCAGAATCAAGTTAAACAAAAGCTGACAGAACGGTTTGGCTACACCAATCCTATGATGTTGCCGAAGATGACAAAGATTGTCATCAGCATGGGGTTTGCTGAGGCTACTAAGGATAAGAACGCATTGCAAGATGCGCTTCATGAGCTGATGATGCTATCTGGCCAGAAGCCTATTACTACTCGAGCTAGAAAATCGGTCGCCGGTTTTAAACTTCGAGAAAATCAAGTAATTGGCGCTAAAGTTACTCTTCGTGGAAAGCGAATGTATGATTTTATGGCTCGTCTTTTCTTCATTGTCTCTCCAAGAATCCGCGACTTTCGCGGCTTTCCTAAAAAGGGAGACGGTAGAGGGTGTTATTCTCTGGGAATTGAAGACCAACAGATTTTCCCTGAGATCAATTTAGATAAAGTCAAACGTTCGCAGGGGATGAACGTCACATTTGTCACCACAGCCCGTAATGATGAAGAGTGTTTGCATCTTCTCCAGGAACTTGGGTTGCCATTCAAAAAAGAGGATAGAGGGTAGTCGTTATGTTGCATGATCCCATTGCTGATCTATTAACTAGAATTCGTAACGGATCTAAAGCGAAACATCGCTTTATTGACGTTCAACATAGCGGTTTTAAAGAAGCCATTGTGCAGGTTCTGCAGAAGAAAGGTTTAGTCGCTCACTATCTAGTGAAGGAAGAAAAGAAAAAACGCACTATGCGTGTCTTTTTGAAATATGCACAGGAAAGAGAGTCTGTGTTAACTGGCCTCAAACGAGTGTCTCGTCCTTCACTTCGTCATTATGTGACTCGGGATAAGATTCCTTATGTTTTTGGTGGAATTGGATTTGCTATTCTCTCTACTTCAGCAGGACTGATGGATGGGGAGCAGGCTCGTGCTGCAGGTTTAGGCGGCGAGTTAATTGCGTTAGCTTGGTAATGGAGGAAAAATGTCTCGTAAAGCAAAAATGGCTATTCCTCTTCCAAATGGAGTAGGGGTACAAGAACTAGAGCGAGTAGTAACAGTCAAAGGCCCTAAAGGCTCTCTGACACTACAATTGTGTTGCCCTCATGTGGTTCTCTCGATTAATTCAGATAGCGTAGCTGTCTCTTTAGTAGAGGGAGAAGACAAGAGTAAGAATTTTCTCGGTTTGTACTGGGCTCTCATTTCCAATATGGTGAAAGGAGTTTCTCAGTCGTTTTCTAAAGATCTTGAAATGATCGGAGTGGGATTTCGAGCGGCCGTACAGGGATCCTTGTTGGATCTTCAACTCGGTTTTTCTCATCCAGTAAAACTCCCTATTCCTTCAGGTATTCAGGTCAAAGTGGAAAAAAATACCCTGATCACGGTTACAGGTATCGATAAAAGGGTTGTCGGACAGTTTTGTGCCGATATTCGTGCAAAACGACCTCCAGAACCTTACAAAGGAAAAGGTATTCGATACAAAGATGAATACGTCCGTCGTAAAGCGGGTAAGGCAGGTAAGAAGTAATGGATTCGTCTAAACAACAAAAACAGATTCGACGAGACAAACGAGCTCAACGCGTACGAAAATCGTTGAAAGGCTCTGCGGCAAAACCTAGAATGTGTGTCGTAAAGACAAATAAACATCTATATGTGCAACTTGTGGATGACACTGTTGGGCATGTGATTTGTGCTTTATCGACCCATGCAAAAGAAATGAGATCCACTACATTTTGTCGTAAAAATAAAGATGCAGGCCGAGTGTTAGGGGAGCAGATTGCGCAGATCGCACAAAATAAAGAAATCAAGAAAGTCGTATTCGACCGAGGTGCGCATCGCTACCATGGGGTTTTAGCAGCCGTCGCGGATGGCGCTCGCGCAGCAGGATTAGAATTCTAAAGAAGGGACAAAAGAAGATATGTCGCAACACACAAATTCCCGAAAGTCGGACGACTTGGAAGAGAAGGTATTGTTTGTTAACCGCTGCTCGAAAGTGGTTAAAGGGGGAAGAAAATTTAGCTTTTCCGCTTTGATCCTTGTGGGTGATCGACAAGGACGTGTCGGTTATGGGTTTGCAAAAGCTAATGAACTGACTGATGCAATTCGCAAGGGTGGAGATGCTGCTCGAAAGAGTCTGGTTACATTTCAAATGGATCGCACCACAATTCCTCATGAAGTACTCGTTGAGTGTGATGGAGCTAGACTTTTATTGAAACCTGCTCCGGAAGGCACAGGGGTTATTGCTGGATCTCGAGTCCGCTCTATCCTTGAATTTGCAGGCGTGCGCGATGTAGTTGCAAAAAGTTTGGGTTCTACGAATCCTTTAAATCAGGTGAAGGCTGCATTTAAAGCCCTTTTGAGCCTAAAAAATAAGCAACATGTGCTAGAGACTAGAGGTAATGTATGACCACGCAATTACATGAATTACAGAATGCTACTCGCCCGTATAAGAGAAGAAAACTTTTGGGTCGAGGCATTGGCTCTAAGTCCGGAAAAACATGCGGTAGAGGGCATAAAGGGGCGGGTTCTCGTTCTGGATATAAACGAAGAGCTGGCCATATCGGGGGCGGTGTGCCTTTGCATAAAGCTACGCCAACTCGCGGATTTTCCAATGCTCCTTTCCAAACGCGCTATGATGTGATCAATTTCATTCATATCAACGAATGGTTTGAAGATGGAGAAACCGTATCTGTAGAAACTTTGCAGGCAAAAGGCTTGCTAAAAGGTGCTTCCAACGGTTTAAAGGTCTTAGCAACAGGCGAACTTAAGAAGAAAGTTAGCTTTCGCGTAGAGGCTCTTTCAAAAACTGCAAAAGAGACTATCGAAAAATTAAAATTAGAGTGTAATATTTAACCACGATGTTCGAATCTCTCCGACGAGTCTTTTCGATCCCCGAATTGCGACAGAAAATCCTCTTTACTCTTTGGATGTTGATGATCTGTCGCATTGGGGTTTTTGTTCCAGTTCCTGGTATTAACGGGGAATTGGCAATGGCCTATTTCCGACAAGCTGCAGGGGGAGGACAAAATCTTTTCCAGTTAGTCGATATTTTTTCTGGAGGAGCATTCGCTCAAATGACGGTGATTGCTCTCGGAGTGGTCCCTTACATTTCAGCTTCGATTATTCTACAGCTTATGATGGCTCTGATGCCTTCTTTTCAAAGAGAAGTCAGAGAAAACCCTGAAGCAGGTCGTCGTAAGATTAATCGCAATACACGGCTTTTGACGGTTCTACTAGCATGTCTGCAGTCATGTCTGTTTGCTCGATACGCTCTTCAAATGAACTTGGCGAATCCTGGCATTGTTCTTCCCTATATTCTCCACGCAAAACTGTTTGGGGCTCCTGTATTATTTTATTTAGTAACGATTTTTACGATGACTTCAGGAACCATCTTCTTGATGTGGATTGGTGAGCAAATTTCAGAAAAAGGAATTGGAAATGGGATGAGCCTCATCATCTGTCTGGGCATCCTATCTTCTCTTCCAAGCACAGTCGGTTTGATTGGCTCTCAGCTTAACCTAACTTCTCAGGCCTCAGGTCAATTAAGCTTTTCATCTTTGATTGTATTGTTCACAGTGTTTTGCGGGGTTATTGTTGCTACCGTATTGATCGTGCAAGGTGTACGGAAAATTTCTGTCCAGCATGCTCGACGAGTTGTGGGTCGCCGTGAAATTCAGGGTTCGGCAGCATTCATCCCGCTGAAAATTAATTATGCAGGGGTGATCCCTGTTATTTTTGCTTCGTCTTTGCTGATGTTTCCCGCAACAATTGCCCAGTTTTTAGGTGGAGGAGAGGGGTTTGTCTCTTCATTAGCCATCGCTCTCTCTCCTGGAAGCGTGTGGTATACGGTGATCTATGTCATCTTAATTCTGTTCTTTACCTATTTCTGGACTGCAACGCAATTTCACCCTGAACAAATTGCCTCAGATATGAAACGATCTGGCGCCTTTATTCCAGGAATTCGCCAGGGCAAACCTACTCAAGATTTTTTAGAACAAACCATGAACCGAGTCACATTAATTGGCGCGGTTTTTCTTGCTCTGATTGCGATCCTGCCTTCTTTGGTTGGTAAACTATTAGGAGTCAGCCCTTCCATTAGTTATTTTTTTGGTGGGACCACACTCTTGATTTTGGTTGGGGTCGTGCTAGATACAATGAAGCAAATAGAGTCCCATCTTCTCATGAAACGGTACGATGGGTTTATGAAAAAAGGAAAAATACGAGCAAGTTAAATTAGGAGAAGGAGTCGCTTGTCGATAACTCCTTCCTCTGATAGAATACTGACTCGTTTTAAACAGAGAGTATAATTTATGCCACGTATTATTGGTGTTGATGTTCCTTCGAAAAAAAGACTCGTGGTGAGTCTAACCTACATCTACGGGGTTGGAACAAAGCGTTCTGAAGAAATTGTACAAAAATTAGGGCTGAATCCAGATATGCCTGCGGCCCATCTGTCCGATGTGGAGATTTCTAAAATCAACACGCTCCTTCAGAAGGAGTATGTTGTGGAAGGAGATCTAAGAAGGGATGTGCAGTCAAATATCAAACGTCTGATGAGCGTGAATTGCTATAGAGGACAACGACATCGCCTATCTTTGCCTGTACGTGGTCAACGATCCAGGACGAATGCGCGAACCAGAAAAGGTCGCAAAAAAACTGTGGCTAATAAGAAAAAATAATTTTGAATAGGAGATCTCACCTTGTCTAAGACATCGTCTTCTGCCAGTACATCAGCGGTGAAAAAAACAGCTAAGCCTAGAAAGAAGGTCGCGAGAAACGTGCCTTCTGGGGTTGCGCATGTCCGTGCTACATTCAATAATACGATTATTACGATTACCGATGCTTCAGGCAACGTGATTTCGTGGGCTTCTGCAGGAAAAGCAGGTTACTCAGGTTCTCGTAAATCTTCCGCTTTTGCTGCTACAGTAGCTGCACAAGATGCAGGTCGCAGCGCTGTGGGGATGGGGATGCGCGAAGTAGAAGTCAATCTACGAGGAGCAGGAGCTGGCCGTGAGTCAGCTGTCCGAGGACTTATTAGTTCAGGATTAATGGTAACAGAAATTAAAGATTCGACGCCGGTTCCACATAACGGATGCCGCCCCCGTAAACGAAGAAGAGTGTAAGGAGAGTTTGGCATGGCAGTGCTCTATGATAAATTTGAAAAGCCGAAGTCGATTCGAGTGGAGGATGTTTCTCTCTCGTCTACTTTTGGAAAGTTCATTGCAGAACCTCTCGAAAGAGGCTTCGGTCACACGCTAGGAAATTCTCTGCGTCGTGTTCTGCTTTCAGCAATTGAAACACCCGCTCTAGTTGCTTTTTGCATGGAAGGGGTAGCTCATGAGTATATGGCAATTGAAGGAGTGATGGAAGATGTCACCACCATTATTCTGAATCTTAAAAGCGCTCTGCTAAGGGCTTTGCCAACTGATGCAGATCCTCAAGCTAAGCTCCAACGTAAATTGCTGAAACGCATTGATGTTTCTGCAGCAGAACTTGCGGCAGCAGGTGGAAAAAAAATCATCACTCTGGGCGACTTGGTTCAAGATGGATACTTTGAAGTGGTGAATCCAGATCTTCCTATCTTTACCGTAACCAAGCCTTTCAATCGTCTTGTTGAACTCAAAGTGCAGTTTGGACGTGGGTATGTTCCTACAGAACGACTCATCATCATAGATCGTCAGCCTAACGATATTTTAATTGATGCCATTTACACTCCTGTGACGTTGGTCAATTATTACGTGGAAGCAACTCGAGTAGGACAGGACACTGATTTTGATTGCTTGATCTTAGAGGTCACAACAGATGGACGCGTCAGTCCTAAAGAAGCTCTTTCGTTTGCGTCTAAGATTTTAATGAAGCAATTGGAAGTGTTTGAGTTCTTAGATTCTAATGATTTAGTGTTTGAAGACTTGCAACATGCAGTGGATACAGATCATGATGAACTGATGCAAAAATTAGTGTTGAGTATCAATGAAATCGAACTATCTGTGCGTTCTACAAATTGCCTTAATGGAGCTAACATTGAGACCATCGGTGAATTGGTCGTTATGCCAGAGCCTAAACTGCTACAATTCAGAAATTTTGGTAAGAAATCTCTAACTGAGATTAAATCAAAATTGTCAGAAATGGGGCTCTTTCTTGGTATGGATTTGACCCGATTTGGGATTACAGCTGACAATGTAAAAGACAAAATCAAACAGTATAATGAGGCCCATCCTCGAGGGGTGTCGATATGAGACATAGAAAGCACACAGCCAAATTAGGGCGTACTACATCTCATCAGCGCTCGTTATTTGCTAACCAATTAAAATCTCTGATTACGAATGAAGGGATTGTAACAACCCTTCCTAAGGCAAAAGAACTACGACGTCACGCAGATCGCATGATCACACTGGCCAAAGAAAATACATTGGCGGCCAAGCGTCGAGCGATTGCCCATCTGATGATTTGCTATAACTCTTTAACTCCAAAAGAGGCGAGAGCTGCAAAAAAGGGTGATCATTCTGCTTATAATCAGGACCGACTTGTCGTAGCAAAATTGTTTGATGAGTTGGGACCTCGATTTGCAAGCCGTAATGGTGGCTATACACGAATTATTAAGATGGCAACACGTGCGGGAGATAATGCTCCTACATGTAGAATCGAATATCTATCTGAATCGATAGAATAGTCCCTCGTTTCTCCCTTGTCTTGATGATTTGAATTGACTACCAGATGAATAAGCTGGTATTTTCCTCCAAATCAGGGAGCTACTCACAAGACAGGGGAGAGAGTCAGCATGCAGCTCCCACCTTCTAGTATAGATTCCCTTTTTTAGATAGGGAATAAAAGCCCAAAAGGCGGTATATGGCGATCAGGATTGCACTAAATGGCGCAGGTCGAATCGGGCGGTTAGTTCTTCGGTTGCTTGCTTCCCGTTCTGATATCCAACTGGTCGCTGTAAATGACCTAGTTACGATTGACCACCTAGCTTATCTCATCCGTTATGATTCTACGCAGGGAGCCCCTCCATTCCCTGTCTTTGTCGAGGACAACTGTTTAGTTATGGGGCAACAGAGAATGCAAATTCTGAGCGAAACTACACCAGCAAAACTACCTTGGAAACAACTCAATATCGATTATGTTGTGGAGGCTACGGGCCATTTCACAGATTCCGCCCTCTCTGCGCAACACCTCACTGCTGGAGCTAAACGAGTGATCTTGACTGCTCCAGGTACTGGAGAGTTTCAAACATTGGTTATGGGCGTAAATGAATCCGTCTATAATCCCTCTCAACATTATTTTGTTTCTAATGCCTCTTGCACCACCAATTGCCTAGCACCTCTTGCTAAGGTGTTGCATCAGGAGTTTGGCATTGAAGAAGGTCTCATGACGACTATTCATGCCGCTACTGCTACACAACCGACAGTCGATGGCCCCTCTAAAAAAGATTGGAGAGGCGGACGAGGAGCTCTCCAAAATATTATCCCCGCTTCTACTGGTGCCGCAAAAGCAGTAACACAATGTTTACCCGAACTTAAGGGAAAACTCACAGGAATGGCCTTTCGTGTGCCGATCGCTGCCGTTTCTGTAGTGGATCTTACAGTTCGCTTGCAAAAACCAACTAACTATCAAATCATTTGCCAACAGGTTCAGGCCGCAGCTCAAGGCCCTATGCAGGGAATTCTTCAGTATTGCGAAGAGGAAGTAGTTTCTTCAGATTTCATTGGCTCCCAATACTCGAGCATTTTTGATGCAAAAGCAGGAGTCTCGTTGAATGATCGCTTTTATAAGCTCATCGCATGGTATGACAATGAAATGGGGTACGCTGCTCGCGTAGTGGACCTGATCGCCTGGATGGCAGAAAAGGAGTAACCATGTACTTTACCAGAGACCCCGTAGTCGAAACACTGATCACCGCTAGAGAAGGATATCGCCTGCTCATACGTTCTACAACATCTACAGAGCATGAAGAATTTCTTGTCGATATGGTGGAAGTAGTCAATCTAGGGTCTGTTTGTTTTTTTCGATCATTAGAAAAACCTAAAGCGTTTCTTATCCCTGCCGCAGATTATGTCCTTCTTGAGGTCAAAGAACAGAGAGTCGCTCTCAAAGCACCTATCACTGTGTCGCAACAAAAAGGGAGCAGTAAAGGAAATCAAAAAGATAGCCATCGTGGAGAGAATCCACCTACGCAAAAACATAGCGGTAAAAAACAGAAAAAACAGCGTAAAATAGCCGAGGAAGAGGAAGTAATCACCCCCCCACGCGAACCTGTTGAAGAACCCGTTATGGAAAAACCTCTTCTCATTCCACCACCACCGTTACTGATTTCTGATACGATTTCACGATATAAAGAGATGACAGCCATTGAGGAACTCTCCCTGGAGCCTTTACCTGATCATTCTGATCCAATCATAGATTGATTTCCCATCGGCATATCACGCAGGCCTCTCATTGCCTATCCATCATATAGAGCCTGCGTGATATGCGCTAAATTTCTTTTTTATAAGCGCCGTTTCATGCTAGGATAAGGTGCATGTTTTTTTCTTTCTTTTTCCAGCACTGGCATATGCGAAAGATGCTTTCTTCAAGCGAGACGTTATCATGAATATGGGCATCTTTGCCCGCTCTATGTGGAACTCAGCAGTTCCTGTGATTGCTGAAGTGCTTTTGCTCGCCTCTATTGTGACGGTAATTGTTAGTGTAGGAGCTATTCTGATGCATTACCGTTGCACCTCTATTCCTATTTTGCGATCTATCGCTTCTATTGGCAGTACCAACCTATATGTGATTTTTTCCGGCTCCTTGACTACGATGATTCTATGTAGTGCTATTCTTCATCGACATGAAAAAAAACATCATCAATGAATCAACTAGCAGAAAGGTGTATTGCCTAAAACCTAGATAATAAGGAAATACGTCCCCCAAGTAGGATAAATTTTGTATCCAAGAAGTTATAAGGAAACCCTTCTCTTCCTCCAAAATGGCGATATTCTAAGAAAGGGGTCATTCCAGCAGAAAGATAGAAATGGGCGCGCTGGACTCGGTACCAGCAAGGCACTTCCCATCGTAACTGGCTCTCATTTGTCATCTGTAATGTAGACTCCGGTCTGTAAGGATCGTTTTGAATGGTCGACTCCCCACGCAGCATCGCCATGATTTTAAAGTTAAAGCCCACACCAAATAGGGGGGTTAAATAGGTGCCTGATAAAAAACCAATTGGTACATAGCTGATTTTCTCTTGAAACAGAATAGGAAGATGGACTTGTTTAGAAAAATCATGCGTCTCTTTAAATTTTCCATATCCTGCAAAAAAAGAAAAAAATGCATTCCTTTGATCTCGACCTAATGTCCACCCGATACGACATTCACCAATTTGATCGGAAAGATTCGATGCTAGTGTGCGTCCTGCTCCAGTATGCCCTAACAAAGAGGCAGTTCCTAAAAAATAATCGACTCCACCATACCAGGAAGAACGTTGAATACGATCATAAGAAAAACGCATTCCATTCAAATAACCCTCTTGTTGTGTCCCACCATCACGCATACGTTTGATATGAGATAATTCTGCACCAGCAGAAAAAAAATGACCTTCTTGCGCATACAACACGGAAGAAAGGAAAAAAAAGAATACCAATACAGATCGCATCACTATAGGCCAATCTAACAACTCTCTTTTTTTCTTGATAGGATTGTAAAAAAAAACATGTAACCTTATCATAATCTTAAAATTTTAGGAGGTTCTCGTGGTTGCCGTATTCGTTCGTTCGCTTTGCTTCTCGATGTGTGTCTGTTTTGCCCTATCTGCATATCAGAGAGGTCTCGAACCATCCTTGTGTAATAGGCAAGAGCATCAGTTTTTGTCTTCAGCTCGACAACATCAGAGGGAAGGATTGCTCTTTCGATTCCATATGGACAGCCCCGTGCCTATTCCTGAAGGTGGTCGTAACTATTATGCGACGTTGACACCTGGTGAAACAGGGGATCTCCGATATGTGATTTCTACTTTAGCCGATCGATCCATCGTCGGTATCGCGATGGCAAGGGGAGATTTACAAGCAGCAGGCGATCGATTGGCTCACGTGCATCCTCTTCGCTTTCTACTTGTCATCTTTCTCGATGAGCAAATGAAAGTCTCCGTAAGAAATATTCGAGACAAAATCTGGATTTGGCAGCAATTAGTTGCTAGCGTAAAAACAAATTTTGAAAAAGAATTGTCGGTACATAATATTTTGCCTGCTCATATCGACGATTTTTGCAATATACTGGGCGTGCATAAAACACAACTAGAGATGATCATCTCTCAACGCCATTGGGAAGGACTTTTAGAATTGCTGATTAAACAGGTTCCAAGAACAGGCGATTACGATCGCTATGATATGCGCCAAGGATCTCTTGCTCGACGAGATGCAGCTGGCATGATGGGAAGGTCATTCTAATCGTGAGCCTTTAACAAGCCATGGTTACTTGTTCCATTGTGCATGAGATGCTCCAAGTTCAATGTACGTGTAATGGACCATCAAAATAAGAGTAAATAGTACGTGGATGGGCATTGTTTTGTCCTGTTGCAACAGCATAGTCTTCTGGGCTTGTATTGCCAATTAGGGGCTGTAATTGCCTTTAACCGACGCTTATTATAAACTTAACTCCTTATGATTGGATCATTTCGAGCCTGGTGTTATGCAACTTTAGGCTTTGTAGTTATTGGTGGATTAGGGACCGTATTGAGCTTGGGGTCCGCATGGTTTGCTCCGCTACTCAGCTGGTTGACGCTGGCTGTTGTATTTCCTATGGTGTTAGGCTTAGCAATCTGGTTATCCATTCGACTTCGATTCCTTCAGTTTCGTGGTTTTTTTGCTGGTCTACGCCTCCTGATCGGGTCTTCTGAAACAGGGGGGAATCGCTTTTCGCAAGCGCAGGCCCTAGCAGCCATTCTAGCAGGTAATTGTGGCACAGGAAATATTTCTGGCATGGCTGTTGCCCTCACTACAGGGGGCCCTGGTGCACTGGTGTGGATGTGGATTGCAGCGTACTTTGGCTCTATTGTGCAATACGCAAGTTGCGTGTTGGGTAGTAAGTACCGACAACCCAATGGGCGTGGAGAATGGGTGTCAGGACCCATGTATTACTTATCCCAAGGACTTAAAAAGCCCAAGCTTGCCATTGCATTTAGTATCGCTGTAATCTTCGCTGCTGCCGGGATGGGAGGCGCTCAGGTCAACTCTATTATTCTAGCATTGCAACCGATTGGGTGTCCGTCTGCACTCACTGTCATGCTGCTCATGATTGCCACGGGAGCCGTGATTTTAGGTGGTGCCAAGAGGCTTGCTCGAGTCTCATCGACCCTTGTACCCCTCATGGCAACCCTATATCTAGGCTCTGCATTTTGCATCTTGGGCTTTCATATTCGCGAACTACCTGCTGTCATGTACCAACTTCTCGAAGCGGCTCTCTCTCCGCATGCCCTATTTGGAGGTACTCTAGGATATTCATGCATGCACATAATCACGACAGGATTTGGGAGAGCTTTATTTGCGACGGATGTCGGCACGGGATATATACCAATTCTCCAGGGAGGGGCCCGTAGTCGTCACCCTGTCATAGAAGGGTATGTTTCATTTATCGCCCCTTTTATGGTGATGATCGTCTGCACCACGACAGCTTTGGTTCTGTTAGTAACGGGAGCCTCACAGACTGCTTTCCAAAGTACCGCCATGGTCCTCTACGCATTCCAAGCTAGTTTAGGCGCTGGATTAGGCAAAATGATCGTTGCGTTATCGATCTTGCTGTTTGGGTATACCACCCTCATCGCTTGGGGTCTCTGTTTAGAGCGCGCATATGCATATGTATGTAGCGGTACAGATCGACGGGTATGCTTGATTGCATTTATCTGTTTGATCCCTATGAGCTCAGTGCTATCCGTACAGAGCGTGTGGCTACTGGCTGACCTCACATTGGCAGTGATGACGGTACTGAATTTGATAGGCATAGCGGGCCTAGCTAGAGAAGTTGTTATAGAGACCCATTCTTATGACAAACTAGTTACCAAACCAGCAATCGGTGCTCTTAGATAACAATATCAATGAGCAACTCAAGATACTTATTTTGTGCACCCAGAATGTTGTTATGCCCACAACATCAAGCTCCATTCAGTGTTCAGGGGGAGCACGGGGTTTCCAATAATCGACCCCATAATCGTATCGTAGCTCTTCTTCGGGTTGCACCTTACGTAACGTACGTAATATGATATGAAATAATCCTTCATAAAACACCGCTACAGCTTCTACATTCGGTTGAAAGGAGTGGTTCATAAAACGAGTCAGATTTCCCCGTTTTTCACTATCGATCGTATAGGGTTTCCAAGAAATCCAAGCACGGGGATACACAAAACAATAATCATTGATATCGCGAGCATGAATCGCCCTACGACGCACAACACCACTATATTCTCCAATACACTCCCAAGCTTGCAAAGAACGACTGGCAAATAGACCATATCCGATAGAGGGGCTCACCCATCGTAAATAAAAAGGAGATGCAGGAGGGGTAGGCCCTAACCATAGGTGGTGTAACTGGCCTAGCCAAAGAGAAAGTGAAGGAATCATGTTTTGGCGATAGGCAAGAGCACATTTTTTGCGAATCCACCTCTCTGTTGCATATTGATCAAAGGTGATAGAAGGAAGAAATTGAAAATCAAAAACCTGTTCTAATTGCCTTGCGGAGTACGTAGAGGCCGGACCTGTCTCACTATGAGAAACGTTAAACATCAGAATACCAGCTCTTGACTCCTTGCGTGCTGCAAAGCAAGCTGCAGCGGCAGCGAGGTGCCTACCCGCTGCCGCACCCGTTGCATAGCATGACAAGGTGTATTGCATTCTTCCGATAAATGGGCTAGATAGACCTGCTCCAATTGGGGATGTAGGATGCTGTGCAGTAAATCGGCGCTCGCCTCATTAGATAAATGGCCCTGACGAGATAAGACTCGCTGCTTATAGATGGCGGGACGCGAACAAGCTTGTACCATCTCAGGCTCATGATTCGCTTCAAGATACAAATAGTGACACTGTTTGAGCGCTTGTCGCATCCAAGAGGTAGGAAATCCTGCATCTGTGCAAATGCCCAATGATGTATTTTGCATCTCCATACGGAAACCAACAGGATCCATCGTATCGTGAGGAATCGAAAAAGGATAGACTTCGATATCCTTCCAACGGAACCGTTCTCCCGTTTCAAAAATTTTAAATGCAGGGCAATATCCTAAAATCGAGCATAATGCACTTGCAGTCTCTGCATTTGCAAAAATAGGAACTCGATAGCGATTCAAAAGGGATGCAATACCACTCACATGATCCGTATGCTCATGCGATACAAAAACAGCATCAATGTCCGATAGAGCAACCCCAAGTTCTTGTAGCCGCCCTTCTAATACGCGAACCCCAATCCCGACATCAATCAAAACTTTCGATTCCGCAGATTCTAGAAATAAAGCATTTCCCTTGGATCCAGATGCAAGAGGACAAAAACGAGCCACTAGAGAGGGCCTCCGAATGCATAATCGAAGTGGATCATGTGTCGTTCTCCCCAGAAGGATAAAAGATTTTTCTTGGTTTTGCTCCTTCCGCTGGCCCCACAATACCCGCAGCTTCTAACTGATCCATTAAACTAGCTGCGCGAGCATAACCTATTTTAAGTTTCCTCTGTAGGAATGTGGTAGAGGCGGTGCCTGTATCGCATACTAACCGCTTCGCCTCGTCAAATAGGCGGTCTTGGCTTTCCACTTCTTCCCCATCACTACCCTCTTCCAGAAGAGGCTTATAGTGATCGAAATTAGGAATGAGATATTGAGTAGGAGCTTGCTTGCAAATCCAATCAATCACTCGGTGAATATCCTCATCTCGAATATAGGCACCTTGGACACGCACTAAGGATGAAGTGCCTGGTGGGATAAATAACATATCCCCATTCCCCAACAAAGCCTCCGCGCCATTTTCATCCAAGATGATTTGCGAGTTGACACGACTCGATACTTTAAATGCAATTCTCGTGGGGAAGTTGGCTTTAATCAGTCCAGTTAATACCTCACGAGAAGGCCTTTGAGTCGCTAAAATGAGATGAATGCCCACAGCTCGAGCCATCTGGGCCAACCGTGCAATCGGAGTTTCCATATCACTCGAAGAGACCATCATTAGGTCCGCTAACTCATCAATAATCACGACAATATAGGGGAGATGGTTTGGTACCTCTCCATCGATCATCTCTTCCTCTTGTACTCGCGTGCGACCATTAAATCCCAAAATATTTCGAATGCCCAGTTTGCGAAAGAGTTCGTAACGGCGCTCCATCTCCTTCACTAACCACTGTAGAGCAGCCAACGCACCACCGGGTTCTGTAATCACCGGAGCTAGCATATGAGGTAACCTTGAGTATCCCGTCAGCTCTACCTTCTTCGGATCCACCATAACAAGCTTCACCTCATCAGGACGTGACATCATCAAAATCGACATCACCATCGTGTTAATACAGACAGATTTTCCAGATCCTGTAGCTCCCGCTATGATTAAGTGGGGCATCTTGGTGAGGTCTGCAAAGATATCTTCTCCATTTACCTTTTTCCCCAATAATAAAGGAATCTGAGCCTTACCACGGTAATTTTCTAATAGCTCTCGAAATCCTACCTCTTGTGGAGTCGGAGAGGGAATTTCAATGCCAACAGCTGCTTTGCCTGGAATCGGTGCAATAATACGAATCGATTTCGCTTGTAAATTCAGGGCTAAGTCGCTTTCTAAGGCAGTAATTTTTTGTACTTTGACTCCAAAGGCGGGCTGCACTTCAAAGGAAGCAATAGTGGGGCCTGCATGAATATTGCCTACAGTAGCTTCTAAACCAAAACTAGCTAAGGTTTGTTCCAGGATTTGAGCCTGCTTTTTCAGTCCATCTTTGAGAAAACTTTGATCCTCCACCTTTGCTTTTGTCAGTAAAGGGGCATTTGGTAGTTGATAACCACTTAAGGATTCAGGAGGAGGTAAAGAAACAGTTTTTTCTTCTAATGCGGCCGATGGCAAGTGAATCTGTGGCACTTTACTTTGTTTTTTAGGGGGAGGGGGGGCCCAAGGCTCCTCTTCCTTAGGTGCGAGTGTCTCCGTAGCTGGAACCAAGGCAGGTATTTTTGTCCGCCATTGTATATTGAGTCCTCGGATCGCTTCCCACCCTAGCTGTACCCAACGACCCCAGGGTAAAGGGAATAAAAAAGCCCCAGTTACACTCATCCCCAAAAGGCTTAAACAGAGTGAGCCAAAAGGACCTAATAAAGATTTGATTTGAATCCATTTGCCTAAATAAAGATGGTCCATCGGCACGCCACCCAGGTAGTAACGAATATGAAAAGGATCATTGGCGTCAGGATAACAATTGACATAGACGAGGCGACCGAAAGCTTGTCCCGCTTTAGGAGAGCTATGAGCAACCAAGGTCAAAAAAAGAGAACAAGAAAGAAGAAAAACAAAAAATAGGAAGTGGTATTTCCAAGAAACAGGTCGGCGTTGCCAGCATAAATAGGCTTGCCACGCTGCATAGAGAGGAAGGAGAAATGCTGTGCAACCCCATAGGTATAATACAAGCCAACTCACCAAAAATCCGGAATAACCTAAGTGATTCGTAAGAGGACTGAGTCGGTCATAGGAAACCAGACCTGCAGCCAATAAGATGGCGATGAGTCCCCAAAGGAACGATCGAAGTCTGGGAGAACTCTCTTTTGATGGAATACGTGTGCTGCTCTTTTTGCCCATGTCCCTGTTGTACTGTCTCGTAGAAAAAAAAGCAAAAAATGGGCGAACGACGGGACTCGAACCCGCGACTTTCGGAACCACAATCCGACGCTCTAACCAGCTGAGCTACATTCGCCGTATAAAGGGGTGCATTCTCCCTTTCCTTCCTCTTTTCTGTCAAGACTCGGCTTATGTGCTCAGTTGCTCTAGCGATTTATTTTTTTTATGCCTTTTCAACTTCGAAGTGCGAAAACAGCAGTCTTTTGATATGTGCTCCTTGATCAGGTAAAGAATATCTCACAAATAGAACATAGTCTCCACAGGTCTCTAAGGAATTTTTTCATCAATCTCTTGTCAGGATTAATTGCGTATCAACTCAAAGACAAGAAACCTTCAATCCACTGAATCCACAGTATGCTCAATTATTGATGGTTGTTTGAAAACGCGAAACTCAGTCTTCTGGGTTATTTTTTTTTTGGTATTGTGTGCCCGAAAAATGGATTCCCAAAGTAGGGCTCGTTAATAAGAGCGTTGATAAAATCATTTTGGTCGTTGAACTCGAGTGTTTTCAGCTTATTGATTCTATCGTACTCTGTTTTCAGCGTACTTTGATCGGTAATACCTAACCATTTATTGCTGTAATTCTTAGCATCATTATTATGCCGGTTTTTTTGCAGAAAATCGATACTTGCCTGGTTTTTGCGTTTGTTGTGTTCCTCCTGCAGCAGGTTAAACTCGGTGTCAAATTTTTTTTCTTTGGTTTTACGCTCCTCTTCTAATCTCTGAACCAATCGTTCACCCAGAGGCACAGATACGCCAAACCATTGAATTTTGTGGACGCGGTCAGAATACAATATTTTTCCTGCAGCATATATCGTAATGGAGGTAGCTCCTACGGCTAGCATAGTATACTGAACAGCAGCCGGCACTCTGTCAGCCCAAGCACCAAAGTCAGCGTGTTTGTCAATAAAAGCACCCATATGATGAGGAGCAAATGCCATAACAGCTCCTCCTACGCCAATTAAAGCGCCAGCTCCTAAAAGCAGTAGAGCCTTAGTCGACCATTTAGGTTTTGCATCTGGAGTAACAGCAACGGGGTCTTTATCAATCTGTATAGAACGATGCCAATTGTGTGACATCTGTGAATGGTCAGTCATAATCATATTATATTTTTTTTATTTTTGTGAGTAAATATTTTTTTTTTTCTTTGGTTTTTAGGTATGTAAATTGTATCTTTTGGAGAGAAGATATGGAAAGC